>CAYGGT010000017.1:0-26846 GCA_964349475.1 uncultured Rhodospirillaceae bacterium | reverse complement strand
GACTGATAACGTGAAGGTCAATGCGCCGATTGCGATTTTGCTTGAGGAGGGTGAGACAGACATAAAACCAACAGCTGCGTCTATCCCTCACCCCGACCCTCTCCTGGGGGGGGCGGGAAAGAAGGGCAAGACACTACTTCCCCCTCTCTCACCGGGAGAAGGTCAGGGTGAGGGATTGCGCCAGACTCACGAAAAAGACTACCCCGGCCCCACTGTCACGCTTACTGTCCGCGACGCGCTGCGCGACGCGATGGCCGAAGAAATGCGTCGTGATAAAGATGTGTTCGTCATGGGCGAGGAAGTGGCCGAATATCAGGGAGCCTACAAAATCACGCAGGGGTTGCTGCAGGAATTTGGCGACAAGCGCGTTATCGACACGCCAATCACCGAATATGGTTTTACCGGTGTGGCGGTGGGCGCGGCGTTTGCGGGTCTGAAGCCTGTTCTTGAATTCATGACATGGAATTTTGCGATGCAGGCGATTGATCATATCGTCAACTCCGCCGCCAAGACGCTGTACATGGCGGGCGGGCAACTGGGCTGCCCCATCGTATTTCGTGGGCCCAACGGCCCGGCGTCGCGTGTCGGCGCGCAGCATTCTCAATGCTATGCCAGCTGGTACGGTCACGTGCCGGGGCTGAAAGTGGTTGCGCCGTGGTCGGCGGCGGACGCCAAGGGCCTGTTGAAAGCCGCGATCCGCGACCGTAACCCGGTGGTCTTTCTTGAAAACGAAATGATGTACGGCCAGAGCTTTGAAGTGCCCGCCGATCCCGATTTCGTGCTGCCCATCGGCAAAGCAAAAATCGAACGTGCCGGAACGGATGTGACGATCACCGCTTTCTCCCGCATGGTCGGCATGGCCTTGCAGGCGGCGGATATTCTGGCGGAGCAGGGGATCAGCGCAGAAGTCATCAACCTTCGCACCATCCGCCCGCTGGACGTTGAAACCATTTCCAGCAGCGTTAAAAAAACAAACCGCCTTGTCTCGGTCGAAGAAGGCTGGCCTTTTGCCGGCATGGGCGCTGAGATGGCGGCGTTGATGATGGAACAGTGTTTTGACGACCTGGACGCCCCCGTCGTGCGCGTGTACGGCGCGGATGTGCCGATGCCCTATGCGGCGAACCTTGAAAAACTGGCGCTGCCGCAGGTGGCGGATATCGTGGAAGCGGTGAAAAAGGTGGCCTATGCCGCGTAGCATCGCCAGCCCGCTTGCCAAACGCCTTGCGAAGGAAAAGGGCATCGATCTTTCTGTCGTGCGAGGGTCTGGCCCGCATGGAAGGATTGTGAAGGCGGATCTCTCCGCTGTCATTCCCGCCCCTGTTTTGCATGCCGGGCCCCTGCGTGCGGGGACGGCATCATCCATAGACGCCAAAGCTCTCGTCGACGCCTATCAGATACCCTACAAAGCCATTCCCAACTCCACCGTCCGCAAAGTCATCGCCCGCCGCCTGCTGGAATCAAAACAGACCGTTCCCCATTATTATCTGACGGTCCATTGCGACATCGACAAGCTGTTGCAGCTGCGCAAGGAAGTCAACGAAAACGCGCAGGGCTATAAACTGTCGGTGAATGATTTCATCATCAAGGCGGCAGCGGTGGCGCAGGTGAAAGCGCCGCAGGCCAACGTGTCGTGGACGGAAGACGCCGTCCTGCAATACGAACGCGCGGATATTTCCGTGGCGGTGGCGACGGATAACGGCCTGATCACCCCGATCATCAAGGACGCCGCGAACAAGAGCCTGAAAGACATCTCAAATGAAATGAAAGACCTGGCCGCGCGCGCGCGCGCAGGCAAGCTGAAGCCGCAGGAATTTCAGGGCGGCACCATGTCCGTCTCGAACCTCGGCATGTACGGCATGGCTGAATTCACCGCTATCATCAACCCGCCGCAGTCCTGCATCCTGGCGGTGGGGGTCGGGGAGCCGCGTGCTGTTGTTAAAAACGGCCAGCTCGCCGTTGCGACGATGATGACGGCAACCGCTTCCTTCGACCACCGCGCCGTCGACGGCGCGGTCGGCGCGGAATATCTGGCCGTGTTCAAAAAACTGATTGAAGAAACGCCGGTGGCGTTGTTGCTATGACCGAACAAAATTTCGACATCATCATCATCGGCGGCGGGCCGGGGGGGTATGTGGCGGCGATACGGGCGGCGCAGCTGGGGATGAACACGGCGCTGGTGGAGCGCGAGCATCTGGGGGGCATCTGCCTGAACTGGGGGTGCATTCCGACCAAGGCTCTGTTGCGCTCGGCGGAGATTTACCACTTGCTGCACCGGCTTGATGAGTACGGGCTGAAGGCGGACAATATTTCCTTTGATTTCAAAAAAGTCATCGACCGTTCGCGCAAGATAGCCGCTCAGTTGTCGGGCGGCGTCAAGCATTTGATGAAAAAAAATAAAATAACGGTGTTTGACGGCCACGGCAAACTGCTCGGCAAAGGCAACGTTGATTTTGGCGGTAAAATTTTAAAGGCGCCGTCTATCATTCTCGCCACCGGCGCGCGGGCGCGGGTGCTGCCGGGGCTGGAACCGGACGGCAAGCTGGTGTGGAGTTACAAGGAAGCGATGGTGCCGACGGCAATGCCGAAATCGGTGCTGGTCGTCGGCTCCGGCGCCATCGGCGTGGAGTTTGCGAGTTTTTACCGCAGCATGGGTGCGGCGGTCACGATTGCCGAGGTGATGGACAGGATCGTGCCGGTCGAAGACGCCGACATTTCCGCCTTCGTCCGCAAACAGTTCGAAAAACAGGGCATGAAAATTCTCACCTCGGCCAAAGTGACCAAGCTGACGAAATCAAACACCAACGTCACCGCCGACATCGAAGTGAACGGCAAGATTGAGCAAATCATCGTTGACCGCGTGATTTCCGCCGTCGGCATTACCGGCAATGTCGAAAACATCGGGCTTGAAAACACAAAAGTCAAAGTGGAGAAGGGGCATATCGTTATCAATGAATGGATGCAAACCGGCGAGCCGGGCGTCTATGCGATCGGCGATGTGGCGGGGCCACCGTGGCTGGCGCATAAGGCGTCGCATGAAGGCGTGATCTGTGTCGAGAAAATAAAGGGCTTGCCGGACGTGCATCCGCTTAAAATTGACAACATCCCCGGCTGCACTTATTGCACGCCGCAAATCGCCTCCGTCGGGCTGACGGAAGCGCGGGCGAAAGAAAAAGGCCACGCGGTGAAGGTCGGCAAATTCCCTTTCGTCGGGAACGGCAAGGCAATTGCTTTGGGCGAGCCGGAAGGCCTGGTGAAAACCGTGTTCGACGCCAAAACCGGCGAACTCCTCGGCGCGCATATGGTGGGGGCTGAGGTAACGGAACTGATTCAGGGCTTTGGCATCGCCAAGACACTGGAGTCAACCGAAGTCGAACTGATGCACGCCATCTTTCCTCACCCGACGCTTTCAGAAATGATGCATGAGAGCGTGCTGGATGCGTACGGGCGGGTTATTCATTTTTAGAGCGTTTTCCGGCCGGGCATATCGGGAAATATTTTAGCGTCCAAACGCCAACACCGTTTTCGGCTTCTCGGACAGCCGCAGTTTGTAAATATAATATGATTCCATCACCCGTTGAATATAGTTCCGTGTTTCATAGATCGGGATTGTTTCGATCCAGTCGATGAGATCGACGTCGCGGCGGCGCGGGTCGCCGAATTCCCTGATCCATTGATCGACATTGCCGGGCCCGGCGTTGTAGGCGGCGAGGGCCAGGGGGTAGAATCCGTCGTAGTCATCCAGCAGGCTTTGCAAATAGGCGGCGCCAAGCTCGATGTTGTATTGCGGGTTGTCCGTCAATTTACTGACGGTGAATTTCTTGCCTTTGCTTTTGGAGACGTGCTTGGCGGTGCGCGGCATTAACTGCATCAGGCCGCGCGCGCCGGCGTGGCTTTCGGCTGCCGGGTCAAACATGCTTTCCCGGTGCACGACCGCATGGATCAGCGCGCTTTCCGGCGCCGTGACCTGCACGCGCGGGAGCAGCGGATAACCTTCCGTGAACATGAAACTGCCCAGTTTTTGCTGAATCTGTTTGTTGGCTTCCACTGCAAAATAAGGACGCTTGATGTCGCGGGCGAGTTTTGCGATCAGGACAAAATCGGAACGGGTATCGGCTTTTTCCAGCAGTTTGATAAAAAACGGATCGGCATATTTCGACATCCCCGCGCCGGCGAGCAAGCGAACGGCGCGCACCAGTTCTTGTTTCTCAAAAATCTTGACAACATCCGCCGGCGCCTGGTCATCCGGGAATCGCGCGCTGTCGGCAGGCCCGGACAGTTTTTCAAGGCTGAGCTGGCCATAGAAAGTGGAAGGAAACTGCGCGCTGAGCGTATCCCAGTTGCGGGCGGTGTCGGGTTGTTTCAGGGCTTCTGCGGCACGGGCCAGCCACCAGGCACCGCGGGCGCGGCTGACGGCAGAATGGACGGCTTGATAAAAATTGTCGAAATGCCGGTAAGCCTTGTCGGGCTGGTGGAGAAAACGCAGCGAGATCCAGCCCAGCAGCCATTCCGCCTGGCTGTAATCCGCCGCCGCAATCAGGCCGTGGCCGTGAATGATTTTATAGGCGCGGAGATAGGCATTTTTTTCGAGCGCGCGGCGGGCGAGGATATTGCGCTCTTTCCACCACAGCTCCGGGCGGGTGACGTTTTTTGGGGCTTGCCGCAACAGGTCAAAGGCTTCTTCATCCTTGTTCATCTGCCGCCGCCATTTGAGCCGGTCAAACAGCAGCCCCGCATCTTTTTGCAACGCGGCGGGCACAGCGCGGACTTTTTTGGACGCGCTGGAGGACATGCGCCCCAGCGCCATCCGCGCCTCGCCAAGCTTGCGGCGGTCAGCATCGACGAGGGGGAGCATGTACTCCGCTTCCTGGTAACGGCTGTCCCACAGCAGGCCGTCCAGACGATCGGTCAGCGCGGTCGGAGAAAAAAGCTTGCGGTATTGGCTGACCAGCGCGGACGTGTCTTTTTTGTCGAGCTCGGCGCCGAGCCAGAATTTTTGCAGGGCGTTTTTTGCCTTGGCATGATGGCCAAGACGCAGAAACGCGCCCATGCAGGAACGGAGGCCGCGCACCGTTTTGGGCGGATTTCGGTCGCACCAGTCAACAATCCCGTGCGGGCGAAGGGCCGTGCCCATGCCCTTTTCGATGCGCTCACGAAATTCGTGCAGTGTCGGCCAACCAGAATTTTTTATAGTGAAATCAATCAGGGCTTCGATGGAAGCGGGTTGCGGCGTCGTCGTCACGGCAAGCCAGACCAGCAGTTTTTCGGCCACCGGGTCGGGATTTTTTTTCAGTAAAGTGAAACTTTGCTGCCAGGTCAGTTCTTGGCCAAAGGCGGGCAAGGGAAGGATGATGAAGAGGAAAAGAATCGTTAAAACACCTAAAAACTTGCTCCCGCGGGCAATGAAAGGTAAAGTAAAGCGTATTTTACAAGGAGAAAAACGATGATGCAGTTTAAGGGTTCCATTGTGGCGCTGGTGACCCCCTTTAAAAAAGGGAAAGTCGATATCGACGCCTTTCAAAATCTTGTCGAGTGGCATATTGCCAGCGGCACTCATGGGCTCGTTCCTTGCGGGACAACGGGTGAAACGCCGACTCTTCACGACACGGAACATAAGCGCCTGATCGATGCCTGTATCGAGGCGGCGGCGGGTCGGGTGCCGGTGATTGCCGGGACCGGTTCCAGCGCCACAGAAAAGGCGGTCGATCTGGCGCGTCACGCCGAAAAAAGCGGTGCAGACGGTATTCTAGTCGTAACCCCCTACTATAACAAGCCTACGCAGGAAGGTTTGTATCAACATTACAAAGCAATAAATGATGCGGTCAATCTGCCCATAATTCTATACAACGTTCCGGGGCGGACCGGGGTGGAAATTGCTGTGGAGACGGTCATTCGTCTCGCCGGATTAAAACGCGTCGTCGGGATCAAGGATGCGTCGGTGGATTTGTCGCGGCCTTTGCAACTGCGCGTGGCGCTGGGGGATAAGTTTATCCAGCTTTCCGGCGAAGACGCGACGGTGGCGGCTTATCTGGCACAGGGCGGGCATGGCTGTATTTCCGTGACGGCCAACGTGGCGCCGAAACTTTGCGCCGAATTGCACACTTACTGGCAGCAGAAAGATTACAAAAATTTCGAACGCGTTCGCGACATGCTTTTGCCGCTCCATAAGAATTTATTTATCGAAACCAGCCCCGCGCCGACCAAATACTGCCTGTCGCGGCTTGGCAAGTGCTCGGAAGAACTGCGGTTGCCGATGGTGCCGGTCACTGTGCCCACCCGCCAGAAACTGGATACGGCAATGGAATTTGCCGGGTTGTTCAAGATTGCCAAGAAAAAATTGAAGCGGGTCGGTAAACGCTAGCTCATGGCCAAAAAGAACAAAAACGACGATCCGGAGTCAAAAACCGTCGCCCAAAACCGCAAGGCGCGGTTCAACTATTTCATAGAAGAAACCCTGGAAGCCGGGATTGTGCTTGCCGGGACGGAAGTCAAATCGCTGCGTTCGGGTCAGGCGAGCATCAACGAGAGTTACGCCGGCGTCACAGGAAACGAAATGTTTCTCATCAACGCCTATATCCCCGAATACATCAAAGCGCATGTCAAATTGCAGCACGAAACCCGTCGCCCGCGCAAACTGCTGCTGCATAAAAATCAGATGAATAAACTGATCGGCGCGGTGCAGCGCAAAGGCACGACGATCGTGCCGCTGGCGGTATTTTTCAATAAGCGCGGCATCGCCAAGGTTTTACTGGGTATCGCGTCGGGTAAAAAACAGCACGACAAGCGCGAAACCGAAAAAAAACGCGACTGGGACCGGGAAAAGTCGCGGATTATGCGGGAAAAGGGCTGACAGGGTAAATCTTGACAACCCAAACGGCCCCCTATAGAATATACATAAATAAAATCGAGGTTTACAAATGCCGATGACAGCTCTTGTAAAGAGATTGACTGACAGTCTTGAACAGACAAAGGATAAAGCTTTTGCCAGCGTTCAGCAGACGCAAGCCACTCTTGTGAAGGGGGCTTTAAAATTAAAACAATCAGTTTTTTATGCGCTCGGGTCGGGAAGGTGGTTTTACGATGAATTTCAACAAACTCTGGCTGAAGGTCATTACAGGGAAAAACCGCTGCCTTTCTGGGCACCGTTGAAACTCACGCCGGGCAATTGGCCGGAAACGTCTCCGGTTGCTGCGGGCGGTGTCGTATTGGATACAGGGCGCACTTTTGCCAAACGGCTTCTCTGGGGAGGCGCCTTCGCTCTTCTGGCCTTCGACATTGTACTGAAAGCGGGGGTTGCCTTGATTGCATCAGGATTAGCCCTCTATGGCTACGAATATTACCGGTCGACGTGCACCAGAAAAGAAACCATTACTGAAGTCAATTTCGCAGGCCAGCGGGTAGAGGGAACGCGCAAGGACCTTTGCCGGCTCTATCAAGCGCAAATACGCATCATGAACATCGCAGGTTCTTTCAAGCAGGCCTCCATGGCATCGACGGGAGAGACGGCCGCGGCGATCATCAAAAGCGTCGCGGCGGAACGCAAGCGCATCAAGGTCCTGAACCCCGGGATCTATGGCGCGAAAAACGATGTCTATGATTTTTCGGAGCCTCAGCTCAAGCTGGTGGAAGATGGCGACGACACGCCTGTGCCGCGCCCCGCAAAAGCCGGCGCTTTGCAGGGCCGGAGCCTGAAAGATGCCTGGGACGATAAAGCACCAGCGTCCGATGATGAAATCGTGGAAAAATTTATGGCTCTGGAATCCGCCTTGCCGCCTCATATTCTCGAAGCCGTTCAAAAGCGCAGAGCCAGTGAGATCACGCCTGCTAGCCGTTAACTTTTCTCGTTTTATAATATCTGCTGCAAGCGGCGAGCAGGGACGTTTTCAGGGACTGGCCTTGCGCGCCCCCATCGCCTGTCATATCCGTGCTGATCACGACCGATAAGGTCATTTGATGGGCCGTCACGATCTCCAGAACGGTATCGTCAATATCATCAATCGTTTCTAAAAAATTAATAAGAATGTCGCTGATCGCTGTCACGAGGGGGAAATGAAACATAGACCCATGCGCTTTGAGCTGCATGGCCGGATAAATCAGCGCTTCGATGGCAGGTTCCCCCCGGGTGGTTTCTTGTGTGATGCGCTGAATTGTCTGGTTGAGCATGTGAATGAAATCTGCGGCGATGGGCTTGAAATCAGTGGTGTTGTCTTCCAGCGTTTGCTGCGCCTCAGCAAGTATCTTTTCATCAATGCCGCCCGAGCCTACTTTTTGCTTCAGCACATTGGGCGGCGTGATGAATTCCGCCTTGCGGCGCTTGGGTTGATCTTCAAACGGGGTTTTTTCTGACATGCATTAATCCTGTTTCTGATCTTTGTGGGTTTCCAAGCGTTGTTTCATCGCTTCTGCAGTTTTACGGGCAGAGCGTTTTTCTTCTGCAGGCGGCATATCCTCGCGGCGTTCGGCGCCTTTATATTCTTCCTTCCGCAGGCTGCGCCTGTCCGGGCCGAAATAATGATCGCTTTTGACGAACTGGCGGGGCTTTTCAACCAGCTGTTCAATTCTTTGGTAGAGAGCTTTGGCTGTATAGGGTTTCGCCATGAAGGTTGTGATCCCGGAGTCGCGCGCTTTCAGAACTCTTTCTTTCTGGCTGTAGCCGGACATAAGAATAATCGGTACGAAAGGATTGGGGCTGTCCGGGTCCGACCTGATTTTTTTTACCAGGGCCATACTGTCCAGCGGGGGGCCGGTCCAGTCGAGAATAACCAGATCCGGGTTCAGGTTGCAAACAGCCTGAAATCCCTGGTTATGTTCAAATGCGGCGTAGACCTGGTGAATGCCAAAACTGGTTAAAACGGATTTCGTCAGCTCAAACATGGCCCGTGAGCTTTCGATCAGAAGCACCGAAATATTGTTGAATTGGTATGTCACGATTTTAAAACTTGTTGTTTTCCTGTATAATTGTATAGCTTGCGACAGCTTCAATATCAACTATAAACGGACTGTTGGCGGCCGGACGAACGTGCTACAGATAAGGTTCAAAATTAAAGCGGTGTCAAAATGGCAGGCCATTCACAATTTAAGAACATTATGCACCGTAAGGGTGCCCAGGATAAGAAAAAGGCAAAACTTTTTAACAAACTGGCGCGGGAAATCACTGTGGCGGCGAAGTCGGGATTGCCAGACCCTGCGATTAACTCTCGTTTACGTAATGCGCTCGCTGCCGCGCGGGAAAGCAACATGCCGAACGACCGTATCAAACGCGCGGTGGAGCAGGCGAATGCCAATAACGCCGATGCTTCAAACTATGAAGAAATCCGCTATGAGGGGTATGGACCGGGGGGCGTGGCGCTGATTATCGAAGCCCTGACGGATAACCGCAACCGCACGGCGGGGGATGTCCGGGTGGCTTTCACCAAGAACGGCGGAGCGATGGGGGAGATGAATTCGGTGAGCTTTATGTTCTCCCGGGTCGGCTCCATTGTCTATCCTGCTGCTGTCACCAGCGATGACAAGATGTTCGAGGCCGTGATCGAGGCGGGGGCGGAGAATGTTGAATCATCCGGCGACAGTCATGAGATTACCACAAAGCCCGCAGACTTTATTTCGGTCAAGGAAGTGCTGGAAAAAAAATTCGGCGCGGCGCAAAATTCAGGCATTATCTGGAAGCCGAATGTGACGGTGGCGCTCCGGCAGGAGCAGGCGCGGGATCTGATCGACCTGATCGAGGCACTGGAAGATTATGATGATGTACAGAACGTTTTCTGCAACTTTGAAATCGATCAAGAGGTCATGGATCGGTTGATGGCGTCATGAGAATTATCGGCATCGATCCGGGATTGCAGCGCACGGGCTGGGGCATCATTGATGTCGCAGGCAACAAGCTGACGCATATTTCTCACGGCGTGGTGATAACGGATCCCAAGGCGGAGACACCCGCCCGCCTGATGAAAATATTCGATGAGCTGACGCAGATGATGGCGCTCTGGCAGCCGGATGAAGCGGCGGTCGAAGAAACTTTTGTGAACAAGAATCCCGCCTCTTCCCTGAAACTGGGTCTGGCGCGCGGCGTGGCGATGGTGGCGCCGGCGAAAATGGGTTTGGCCGTTGCCGAATATCCTGCCAATCTGGTCAAGAAATCGGTCGTGGGGGCAGGGCATGCGGAAAAAGAACAAGTGCAGGCGATGATCAAGGTTTTGTTGCCGGGCGTGGAAGCGTCATCCGACGCGGCGGATGCTCTGGCCGTCGCCATTTGCCATGCGCACCACAGGATGAGCAAGGCAAGAATGGGCGGCATTATGTCGGGGGCGAGCAGATGATCGCAAAACTTTCGGGGTTGATTGATAGCGTCGGCACCAATCATGTCATCATCGATGTGAATGGTGTCGGATACCTTGTCTATGCCTCGTCCCGCACTTTGGCGCGTATAGGCTCCGCGAAGGGATCGTCCGTGAGCTTGTTCATCGAAACCCATGTGCGTGAAGATCAGATCACTTTATACGGCTTTGCCGATGCGGCGGAAAAAGAATGGTTCCTGATTTTGTGCACGGTGCAGGGGGTGGGCGCCAAAGTGGCCCAGTCGATTTTGGCGGCTGTTCCGGCGGAGCAGCTCCCCATCGTGATTGCTTCACAGGACAAAGCCGCGTTGCGTCAGGCCGACGGCGTGGGCGAAAAGCTGGCTGTGCGTATTGTCACGGAGTTGAAAGACAAAGCCGGCAAGATGGCGCTCGGCCAGGTCGCGACGCAAAAGGTGCAGGTGGCCAGGAATCAAAGCATCCCTGTCGATCTCAAGAATCCCAGCAATGACGCTGTTTCGGCGCTGATCAACCTCGGCTATGGCCGCGCGGAGGCTTTCGGCGCGGTCGCAAATGTCACGCGCCTGATGGGGGATGACGTGCCGCTCGGCGACATTATCCGTGAAAGCTTGAGGGAGTTGAGCGCGTGAGCAAGATATGGTGAAACAACAGCGTGATGTCGCTCCCGCATTTCAGCCGGAAAAAGACAAAGATGAGCTGTCTATACGCCCGCTGTCGCTGGATGAATTCATCGGCCAGAAAAAATCCCGTGAAAACCTGAAAGTCTTCATCGAAGCGGCCAGGACGCGCAGCGAGCCGCTTGATCACGTGCTGCTGTTTGGGCCTCCGGGGCTGGGAAAAACGACACTGGCGCAGATCATCAGCCGCGAGATGGGCGTCGGGTTCCGCGCCACTTCCGGCCCGGTCATTACGAAGGCGGGCGATCTTGCTGCAATTCTGACGAACCTGCAGCCGCATGATGTATTGTTTATTGATGAAATTCACCGTCTCAACGCGGCGGTTGAGGAAATTTTGTATCCGGCGATGGAAGACCGGCAGCTGGATTTGATCATCGGCGAGGGGCCGTCGGCGCGTTCGGTACGGATCGACCTGCCGCCTTTTACACTGGTGGCAGCGACGACCCGCTCCGGGCTGATCACGCGGCCTTTGCGTGAACGCTTTGGTATTCCGATACGGCTGGAGTTTTACGAACCGGAGGAGCTTTGTCTGATTGTCGCGCGCGGCGCTGCCATCATCGGCATGGATATTACGCCGGAAGGCGCTTTTGAAATCGCCAGACGCTCCCGGGGGACGCCGCGCATCGCCGGACGCCTGACCCGCCGCGTGCGCGATTTTGCGCTGGTCGATAAGGTTAAAACAGTCGATGCCAAGACCGCCGATGCCGCTTTGCTGAAGCTGGAAGTGGATAAACAGGGGCTTGATTCAATGGACCGCCGCTATATGCGCTGCATCGTCGATAACTACGGCGGCGGGCCGGCGGGGATCGAGACGATTTCAGCCGCTCTCTCTGAACAGCGTGATGTGCTGGAAGAAGTCGTCGAACCGTACCTGCTGCAATGCGGCCTTATTATCCGCACGCCCCGAGGCCGGATGATTTCGGATGGCGGTTATAAATATTTAGGCCTGCCGCTGCCGCAGAACGGCGGGGACAGGCAGATGGCGCTGATGATTGACGCGGTGGAAGGCGAGAGTTGATAAGACCGTGACCGCCCACCAACTCAAAATCCGCGTCTACTACGAAGACACCGACGCCGCCGGGATCGTGTATCATGCGAGCTATCTGCGCTATGCCGAGCGCGGGCGGACGGAGATGCTGCGGGAGGCGGGGTTCGAGCATGGGCAGATTTTCAAGGACACGGGGACTGGTTTTGCCGTCGTGGCGATGAATATTACTTATAAAGCCCCCGCAAAGCTTGATGATCTGCTGGTGTTGCATACGAAGATAACGCGGGTTGGCGGGGTCAGTATGGAAATGCAACAGGATGTGTATAATGAAGGCCAGCTGATCACCGAGATAAAAGTGACGCTGGTCTGCATTGATCGCGCCTTTAAAGCTGTTAGATTACCCGCAACGATTAAAGAAATATTTGAACGGAGTACTTAAAAGATGGACCCAGCCACAGCTATTCAATCGGCGGCGCTTGCCGGATCACACGGGAACGACCTGTCGGTATGGGGATTGTTCATGCAGGCCGACCTGATCGTCAAATCGGTTATGCTGCTTCTGATCGCGGCATCGGTCTGGAGCTGGGCGATCATCGTCGATAAAATGATGACCTTCAACAGCCTGTCTATCAAGGCCAATAAATTCGAAACCTCATTCTGGTCGGGGGAGGCGCTGGAGAAACTGTATAACCGCATTCAGGCCAAAGCGTCCGACCCGATGGCGCGCATTTTTTGCGCCGGCATGAATGAATGGAAACTGACGGCGTCGGACGGCAAGACAAGTTTTGATGGCGATTTGCGCGCCGGCTTGCAGCAGCGGATCGACCGCGCCATGGCAACTTCCATCAATCGTGAAGTGAGCCTGCTTGAAAGATACATGACGTTCCTTGGGACTGTCGGATCGACGGCCCCCTTTATCGGCCTTTTCGGCACCGTGTGGGGGATCATGAACAGCTTTGCGGCGATTGCGTCAGCGCAAAATACCAGCCTTGCCGTGGTGGCGCCGGGGATCGCCGAAGCTTTGTTCGCGACGGCGCTGGGCCTTGTCGCGGCTATCCCGGCGGTGGTGGCGTATAATAAATTCTCGACGGATCTGGGGCGCTACGGTGAGCGGCTGGAAGCATTTTCGGCGGAATTCAGCTCCATCCTCAGCCGCCACTTCGAACAACAGGGCAAACACTGATGGGGGTCAAGCTCGGCAGAAGCCCGCGCGGACGCAAGCGCGCGCATGCGGTGATGTCGGATATCAACGTCACGCCGATGGTGGATGTGATGCTCGTTCTGCTGATTATTTTTATGATCACCGCCCCGCTGCTGTCAGCGGGCGTCACGGTGGATCTGCCGAAGTCGCAGGCCAAGGCCCTCAGCCAGCAGGATAACGCGCCCATTGAAATCGCGGTCGATGCCAAGGGCAATGTTTTCATGGGCGAAACGGCGATGAAAATCGAACGGCTGAAAGGCATTTTGTCGGCCATCGCGCAGGAAAATCCCGACCGGCGGGTTTATATCAAGGCGGACCAGCGGTTGTCTTACGGACAAGTGATGGGGATCATGGCGGCGGTCAGCGCGTCCGGCTTCACCAAAATCGCCCTCGTGACGGACCCGGCGCAGAGGCAGTAAAAGATGCGGGGCAACTCACTCATCCTATCTGCTGTTTTACACACAGGGGTTATTATCATCGCCATGTTCGGGCTGCCGTTCCTGGCGCAGCGTGAATTTCTTATCCCGCCGCCGCTGATGATCGAGTTTGTCGAGCTGGCAAAAGTCACGGAAACGAATAAGCCAGCACCGCAACCCGCTCTCCCCAAGCCGGAGGAAACAAAGCCGGCGCCTGCCGCGCAGAACAGCTCGGCCAGCCCCGTTGTGCCAGTGCCGCAGGAAAAACCGAAGCTCGAAGAGAAAAAAGAAGTGAAAGCCGCGCCGGTGCCTGACCCGAATGCGCCGCCGGACAAAACGGTAAAAAAAATAAAACCGGACGAAGAAGCTAAAAAAGAACCTACCCGGGATTTTTCATCCGTCCTGAAAAATCTGGTCGCGCCCAAAGACGCGCTGCCTGCCAAGGATGCGCTGAGCAAGGAAAGCGCGCCGCCAGCGCCGGGCCAGAATGCCCCGCTTGGCGCCAAGCTGACGATGAGCGAAGAGGACGCCCTGCGCAGCCAGCTGGAAAAATGCTGGAACGTGCCGTTCGGGGCGCGGGATGCCGAAAATATGGTGGTAGATATTTTTATGGTTATCAATCCCGACCGAACCCTGCGCGAGGCGCGCATTGTCGATCAGGGGCGTTATCATTCGGATAGTTTTTTCAGGGCGGCCGCCGACAGCGCGCTGCGGGCGGTGCGAAGTCCTTTGTGCTCGCCTTTTGCGCTGCCCCCTGATAAATATGATACCTGGAGCAGGATAACCGTGACATTCAACCCGAAGGATATGTTCTGATGAGAGTCCAAAATATTTTATTGGCGCTTTTTTTTGTGCTGGCTTTTAACGCCCCCGCCAAAGCTGATCTAAAAGTCGACGTCACGCGCGGACAGGTCAACCCGATGCCGATCGCCATTCCCGATTTTGTCGGCACGGCTGATGCCAGCCAGACGCTGGGCCGCAACATGGTGGATGTCATCACCGCCAACTTGACGCGCTCCGGTCTTTTCCGTCCGCTGGACCCGAAGTCGTTTATCCAGGATGTGGGCGCTGCGCAAGCAAAGCCCCGTTTCGGCGACTGGCGCGCGATCAACGCGCAAGCCCTGGTCACCGGCACCCTCAGCAAGACCGACGATGGGCGCACCCGCGTTGAATTCAGGCTGTGGGATGTTTCTGCAGAACAGCAGATGATCGGCATGGCCTATATGACGACACCCACCAACTGGCGCCGCATAGCGCATATTATTTCAGACGCAATTTATAAACGCATCACCGGCGAAGAAGGCTATTTCGACAGCCGGCTTGTGTATATCTCTGAAACAGGGCCGGGCAATGCGCGGGTCAAGCGTCTGGCGATCATGGATCAGGACGGGCAGAATCACCGTTTCCTGACGGATGGCAAGCATCTTGTTTTGACCCCGCGTTTTTCCCCGACCGCGCAGCAGATTACCTATATGGCTTATTATAACAGGAAGCCGCGGGTTTATCTCTACGACATCGATTCAGGACGTCAGGAAGTGCTGGGCGATTTTCCGGGCATGACTTTCGCGCCGCGTTTTTCCCCCGACGGCAACAAAGTTATCATGAGCCTGTCCAAAAACGGCAACAGCGATATCTATACGATGGACCTGCGCAATCGCGGCGTGGCCCAGCTCACACGGGATAATTCGATCAACACCAGCCCCTCTTATTCCCCGGACGGGAAGTTCGTCGTGTTCGAATCCGACCGCAGCGGCACGCAGCAGCTCTATGTCATGAATTCCGACGGCAGCGGCGGGCATCGCATCACCTTCGGCGACGGACGCTATGCGGGGCCGGTCTGGTCACCGCGGGGTGATCTGATCGCTTTTACCAGGCTTTATCAGGGCAAGTTCTTCATCGGCGTTATTCGTCCTGACGGCGCGGGCGAACGGCTGATTACCCAGGCTCACCACGTTGAAGGCCCCACCTGGGCGCCCAACGGCCGCGTGCTCAGCTATTTTAAGGAAGTACCGACGGGTGAGCGCAAAACCAGCCGCTCGGCCCAGATTTACACGATCGATTTGACCGGTTTTAACGAAACAAAAATTCCGACACCGCTCGACGGCTCCGACCCGGCCTGGTCGCCGCTCAATCCCTAAACCGCGTGGCCCATCTCCAGAAACTTCTGGCGGCGGCGGGTTTTCAGGGTGAGGGCATCAAGGGGGATAAGGTCGTTGATGGCTTTTTCGACGTAATCGCCGACAATGTCAATCGTGCGTTCCGGCTCGCGATGGGCCCCGCCCATCGGTTCCTCGATAATCGCATCGATAATGCCGAGCTGTTTTAAATCCTGTGCCGTGAGCTTGAGGGCGCGCGCGGCGTCTTTGGCGAAGTCGGCGCTGCGCCATAGGATGGAGGCGCAGCCCTCCGGAGAGATGACGCTGTAGATGGAATGTTCCAACATCAGGATACGGTCGGCAGCCGCGATGGCAATCGCCCCGCCGGAGCCACCTTCGCCGATGATGACGGAGACGAGGGGCGTTTCCGCCCGAAAACACGATTCAATGGATTTGGCAATCGCTTCGGATTGGCCGCGCTCTTCCGCCTCAAGGCCGGGGTAGGCGCCCGCGGTATCGACAAGCGTAATAATGGGCAGTTTAAATTGATCCCCCAGGGCCATCAGCCGCTGCGCCTTACGGTAGCCTTCGGGTTTGGCCATGCCGAAGTTATGCCGGATGCGGCTTGTTGTATCGTGGCCTTTTTCCTGGCCTATAATGACGCAGGAAAGGCCCCTGAAGCGGCCAAGCCCGCCGATCAGCGCGGCATCCTCCCCAAAGGCGCGGTCGCCGGCCAGAGGCGTAAAGTCTTGCACCAGTCGTTTCACGTAGTTTGAAAAATGCGGACGCGCCGGATGACGCGCCACCTGTACTTTTTGCTCCGGCGTCAGCTTGGAATACGTTTGCACCAGAATGCGGTCGGCTTTTTCGCGGATTTTGGCGATTTCGTCTTTCAGACTATCGTCTGTGTCCATGCTCTGAAGCTCCAGCACTTTGGCTTCCAGAGCGATAATGGGTTTTTCGAATTCGAGGTGATAGGTCATAGAATCTCTTTTTCTATCGTTTTGGCGGGGGAGCAGCAGGGGTGGTGACCGTACTGCCCGTTTTAAACGCCAGGTAATCAGCCTTCAGCCTGGGATAAACCGCCGCGAGAAGCTCGGCATCCAGCAAAGCGCCATGCCCCTTGCGATCGCGCTCAGCCCTGCTGACGCCGTAGCGGTCAAGGATTTTGTCGAGACGGGCTTCCTGAGTGCCGAATAGTTCTTCTGACCAACGACGCACGTTGATCCATTGTTCTTTTTTTAACGGCGCCACGCCTGCACGGGCAAACTCGGCATCAAGAAAAGCCTGATCCAGCGTATAGATATTGCCATTGCGGTCGCTGGTACGGCATGTGATCACGACAGGATCATTGCCAATAAAGTCGCGGATCGTTTCAGCATGGGCATCAAACGTTGGAAATTGCGATAGAAATTTCGTCGTCATCTTGTGGACGTTCAGGGCCTCGGGGTCGCTTTCACGCTCCGGATTGACAAGAAACTGCAGCTTGATGCCGGTTTCTTTGCCGTCGATCATTTCAACCATGCCGACAGAAATAAGGCGGTGACCTTCATCGACGTAAAGCCCGGTTGTTTCTATGTCGAATGCAATTTCACGCATGATGCAGTCTGTTCCCGCTCTGTAGTGTTGCCGATAAATTACCCCAACACCCTGCAAAGATAAAGGGAGCTTTCTTTCAAAAGCTCCCTTTATTCCGGGTCGGTAGACTGGATTAACCCCCGTTTGATTTCGCCAGGGGATGTTTGTTTTCAACGGTATTTTTGATCTGATCGCCGACAACCTGCGTGTAGATCTGGGTTGTGGCGATATCGGCGTGACCCAGCATTTTCTGGACAGAGCGCAGATCCGCGCCGTGTCTCAGAAGGTGGGTCGCGAAAGCGTGACGCAGAACATGCGGGCTGACGCGCTCCGGGTCGATTCCGGCGTTGCGAGACAGTTCTTTCAGCAGCTGCGCGAAACGCTGGCGGGTCAGGTGGCCTGATTCAGACGTCCGTGACGGGAACAGCCATTTGCCTTGCGAGTCGGAGCGATCTGGCATCAGGAACTTGGCGCGAACGTCCATATAAGCTTTCATCGCTTTCTGGGCGGGTTCGGACAAGGGGGCCATGCGCTCACGGCCGCCTTTGCCTTCAACCGTCAGAAAACGGCTTTCCGGACCGATGGCCGCGATAGACAGGCCAACGAGTTCGGAAACACGCAGGCCGGTTGCGTAGAGAATCTCGAGCAGAGCGACGAGACGCACGCTTTCCGGGCCGCCTTGTTTTTGTGCCGTGGTGATCAGAACGGTGACTTCATCTTCGCTCAGGATTTTTGGCAAGGTGCGGGTTTGTTTTGGGCTTTCGATGGTGGAGGTCGGATCATCCGAACGCTTGCCTTCGGAAACTAAAAAGCCGAAGAACTGACGCATTGCGGAAATACGACGGGCAATCGTACGGACAGCTGTTTTGCCGCCGCCTTTGCTTTTGACGTTTTCGCGGGCGGCGAGTTCAGCTAAATAGGCTTTCAAATCGGTTGTTGTCGAATTATCGATTTCTTTTGTCTGTTTTTTCAGAAAAGCGCATACATCAGCCAGGTCACGCTCGTAAGCATGACGTGTGTTGAGTGCTGCGCCCCGCTCTGCGATGAGCATATCAAGAAACGCGTTCACAGTACCGGGTAGTGGTGCCTTGGGCATTCTTGGACGACCTGGACGTGCCATAGTTTTTCTCCTTGTTTTACTTATCAGCTTCTAACTCACGCGGACTCGAAAGCCTTACGTTCGTTATCTCCGTAACAGTGACATAAAGCCGCATCCCATCGGGAAAAGCAAGAGCGAATATGTGAAAATTTACTTTTTATATTTCATGATCTTAAGGTGATAGCTCAAGAATAACCTCAAACTCGTGAAAACTATTGTTCTTCTCATATCCAGTCGTGCCGTCTTTATCTCCTGTTTTATTTGTCTTAAAAAATAGATTTTTAAGCATTTTCTCGTGTGTAATCATCACCTTCATCGATTCGAACCAGTAAAATACACGTCACTGATTCGGTTTTGCCGAAGAGATTTCGGCCAGAGGTTTTTCCACGACCTCTTGCTCTATGGGCACATCCCAAACCGCCAGGACGATAAAGCCGCCGACAGTCGAGATAAAGGCTATAAAGGCTAGAAGAAGAAAAAATCTGGAGATCATCGTCCTGTCCTTCTTCCCTTCGATGGCCCACAGTCAAATATAGACATATGTGCGCATCTGCTCATTTCAAGCCCTATAGAATTTCATTGCACCCACGTGCATTTCCGTAGTCATTTATTTATTACATAATGTTTAGGCTGCTGTCAACTAATATTTTTTCATAAAATACAATAATCGTTTGAATTGTTGACCGCATTGAATTATAAGGGATAATTGCTCTATTAGAGCAATAATAATGGAAAAATTGCCCATGCCGGCTGATAAAAATCAGATTATTGTTCTGGTGGGATTAATGGGATCAGGCAAAACCCGGATCGGACGCCAGCTTGCCAGGCTATTAAACCTGCCCTTTGTCGATGCCGACTGGGAGATTGAACAGGCTGCGGGCTATAAAATCGTGGAAATTTTTGAAAAATTTGGTGAACAGGCATTCCGAAAAGGCGAAAAGAAAGTGATGCTGCGCCTCTTGTCGGATGGCTTTAAAGTCCTGGCTTCCGGGGGCGGCGCCTTTATACAGCCGGAGATCAAGTCGATCATAAAAGAAAAGGCAATTTCAGTATGGTTAAAGGCAAATCTTGAGACGTTAGTTGAGCGCACCTCGCTCACCGATCACCGCCCGCTTTTACAAGGCGTGGATCGTGTCGAGCGGTTACAGCAACTGATTGACGCGCGCTATCCATTATATGCGGAGGCCGATATAACCGTTGTCACCGACCATCAAACCCCGCAGAATACAGCGCGCCGGATTCAAATGGAACTTGAGCGGATAAGGTAGGAAGCACCACTCATCTCAATGTCGCAAAACATCATCCCAGTTCAGGCAGGTACGCAGACCTATGACATCATCGTCGGCGCGGGGATTCTATCGCAGGCGGGGGAGTATTTATCACGGCTTCTGCCGTCGCGGAAAATCTGCGTTGTGACGGATGAAACGGTGGCGAGGGGCTATCTGGTAAAACTGATGCAGGGGTTGGAGGCGGCGGGGATGCAGGCTTGTCCGCCAGTTATTCTGCCGCCGGGAGAGGCGACGAAAAACTTTCAGCAGCTCCAATATATTGTTGAAAAATGCCTCAGTTATAAATTGGACAGAAAATCGACGCTGATCGCGCTGGGCGGCGGCGTTGTGGGCGATATCACGGGATTGGCGGCCGCGCTGCTGATGCGGGGGGTCGATTTCGTGCAAATGCCGACGACTCTGCTGGCGCAGGTGGACAGCTCCGTCGGCGGCAAGACGGGCATTAATACGGCCGCCGGAAAAAATCTGGTCGGCGCTTTTCATCATCCCAAAATTGTGCTGATTGATACCGATGTCCTGAAAACCCTGCCCCTGCGCGAGCTGAAGGCGGGCTATGCCGAAATCCTGAAATATGCGCTGATCAACGACCCCGCTTTTTTTGACTGGCTGGAACAAAACGGCCAGGCGCTGCTGGCGGGTGATGCCGCCATCTTGCAACACGCCATTCAGGTCAGTTGTAAGGCCAAAGCCGCTATCGTCGCCGCTGATGAAAATGAGCAAAAAGATATCCGTGCGCTGCTTAATCTGGGGCATAGTTTCGGCCATGCGCTGGAAGCGCTGGGGGGATTTGACGGACGTATCCTGCATGGCGAAGCCGTGGGTATCGGCATTCTGCTGGCGTATGAATTTTCCCGGCAGCTCAGCCTTTGTTCTTCGGCGGATGCGGTGCGTGTCCGGGGGCATCTTTTGGCAGCGGGCCTGATGACGGAACCGCCGTTTAGCGTCACGGCAAAGGATATGCTGGATCGCATGAAAAGCGACAAAAAAAACCGCGCGGGCAAGATCACGTTGATCCTCGCCAGAGGCATCGGGCAAGCATTTGTCGCGCATGACGTCAGCGAGACAGACTTAACTGGATTCTTACAGCAAAAATTTGCATAGGAGAGATTGAAGAATGGAAGACAATTTCTGGATCGAACTGGCGGGATATCTGGCGCTGGTCGGCGTCTCCGCCTTCTTTGCGGGAGCTGAAACGGCTTTGACCGCCGTTTCAAGAGCGCGCATGCACACGCTTGAAAGCGATGGAAATATGCGGGCAAAACTGGTCAACCAGCTCCGTGAAAGCAAAGAAAAACTAATCGGCGGGCTTTTGCTTGGCAATACACTGTCGCATGTCGCCGCATCCGCGCTGGCGACGTCTGTTCTTATTCAGGCATTCGGGCCATCCGGCGTCATTTATGCCACTGTCATTGTGTCAACGATGCTCTTGATTTTCGGCGAGGTCGTGCCCAAGACCTATGCCATGATCCATGCAGACAGGATGTCGCTGTCTATAGCGCCGGTCATCGTTTTTTTTCTGAAGGTGCTGTCACCTGTCATTTATAGCGTTGAAAAAAGCGTGCACGGGACTTTTCGGCTGTTGGGCGTATCGCACGCCAAGGGTATGTCGGGCGCCCATGAAGAAGAGCTGCGCGGCGCTATCCAGCTTTTCAAGGAAACCATGGATGTCGCGGAAGATCAGGAGAAGGGGGCCATGCTGCGCTCCATCCTTGATCTCGCCGACGTGCAGGTGGAAGAGATCATGGTGCATCGCAAGAATGTGCGCATGATCAATGCCGACCTGCCGCCCGCGCGCATTATCGACGAAGTGCTGCACAGCGCCTTTACGCGCCTGCCCGTCTGGCGTGAAAGTCCCGATAATATTGTCGGCGTTATTCACACCAAGCTTCTTTTGCGCGAAATGCGTCACTGCAACGGGGATGTATCCAAGGTGAACATTGCCAATACGATGATGGAGCCGTGGTTTATTCCGGAGTCCACCACTTTGTTCGACCAATTGCAGGCTTTCCGCAAGCGGCATGAGCATTTTTCGATCATGGTGGATGAATACGGCGCGCTGATGGGGGTGGTGACGCTGGAAGATATTCTGGAGGAAATCGTCGGTGAAATCGGCGACGAACATGACGGCGCTGCCGCGGGCGTTCATGCGCAGCCGGACGGCAGTTATCTCATCGACGGCACAGCAACCATCCGCGATCTCAACCGCGATCTCGATTGGGGGTTGCCGGATGAAGAATATTCAACCCTCGCCGGACTGCTTTTGTTTGAAAGCCAGCGCATCCCGAGCGTCGGGCAGATTTACACCTTCTTCGACCACCGTTTTGAAATTCTCAAAAAACAGAAAAACCAGATCAACCTCGTGCGCGTCACGCCGCTGACCAGAGAAGATGATGATTCAGGGCGGCGGCAGGAGGTCGGAACCTAGCGTGCCGCCGCTATCTCAGGAAATGGCGGTAGCGGACCAAGGCTTGCTGGCGGGAGGGGCTTCCAGGCTTTAATTTCATTGTCGGCCTTCGCTACATCTGCGGCTTTTAACTTATGCATGGAGAGGGACAGAGCCAGGTTTTCTGATGCGCCGCGGTAATGGGAGTGTTCCGGGTCCGCCGTCACGGCGATCCGGAACCATTTGTAAGCGGTGTAGTAGTCCAGCGGAATATCCTTCACCGGGGTTTTGGTGCCGCCAGAAATGATGGCCGCGTAATAATAAGCGCCCGTGCCGTTGCCCAGCTGAGCAGCGTGGTGAAACCATTTCAACGCAGTTTTAATGTCTTGCCGGATGCCAGCGGTGCTGTTCCAGATCAGTCCGATGGCGACCATCGCATCTGTGTTATTTTTTTCGCTTGCCGCGCGTTTGTATAGCGACAGCGCTTCCTGGAAGCTTTGGGTCACGCCGGTGCCTGTCTCGTACATTTTCCCCAGCAAAAACATGGCACGATCATCGCCGGCATCCACCGCAGGCCGCAACTCCGCAAGCGCTTTGCCCCAGTCTTTTTCCTGATAGGCGTTTTTGCCTTCAGTAAACCCGGCAAGAGCGGGAGAGGCTGCAAGACACAAAACTGTCAGAACAAGCGCCACGTACTGAAACATCGCTGAAAACTTTCCTATGAAATGAAACAACTTGCATGATTAAAATACACCTTTTTCAAGATTTGTTCAAATGACCTATTTTTCAGAAAATGCAGACAGCGGGATTGCTTTATACTTCATCTTTAATACAATGAGGGAGCGCAAGGGGTGCGTGCTCTATATCAGGGGGATTCCAACATCATGCCAAGCCAATTCAGAAAGATTCTTCTCGCCGGTACGGCGCTTGTCGCCGTGGCCGCTTTTTCAGCGCCGGCGCAGGCGGTGGTGGAGGATCACCAGGTTGTGGGCGCGACGACATGGGCCAGCGCGGGCACTCAGGCTCAGGTAGCGCTCGATGGTACGGACGCATTGTTCGGCGACAACGTCGATATTACAGCGACGACGACATTGACAGTCACGAACAACACGATCGCGAATGACGGCAGCGTGAATACAAATACTTTTGCGCTGGGCACGGTTACCAACTCTGCGAATACAGGGGCGCTGATGGTGACGACCGGCACGACGGCCACGTTGGCCGTGACGCTCGATTCCGTGGATGTGACGGGAAATGTAACCTTCAAGAACCACAATGCCGCCAATGCGCAGACGAACGTGGTTGTCACCGACGACCTGACAGTCGGCGACGTCCTTGCCATCACCAACGCGCAGGCGACAACGAACGGTAAGACCGTCACTGTTGACGTGGGTGGGGATCTGGTTGTGACAGGAGCGACGACTGTGACGGGCGCTGTCGGCGCGGGCGGCGGCGCGAATGCCTCTCTCTCCGTTGCAGGGTCCACCGTGACGTTCGGCGGGGGAATTGCACTGACGGATGCGACGGGGACGGCGACTTTGACGCTGAACGGCACGGCGCTCCAGACCGTCACCGGCGATATTGACGGTGCGACGAATAAGGGTGCGGTTGTTATTTCAAACACCAGCGCGGCGGGCGTTACATTTCTTGGAGAACTTGGCGTCGGTGCAACGCTGAAAACGATTACGCTGTCCGCGAATACGACGGGGGCGACTGCAACCTTCGGAAGCGATGTGTTCACCGCTTCGGGGCTTGTGATCGGGGATGGCGGCGGGACGGTTGATGCCTATACCGTCAACTTCAATACGACCGGCGGCGACATTGATGTTCAAGGGATTGTTGACGGCGCGGCCACGGATACCGCGACGGTCAATATCACCGGCGGCAATACGGTGACGACGAATGCAGCCTGGGGGGGCGGCGCGCTGATCGAGGCCGTCACGCTGTCCGGCACGGGAACGGAACTGGTGACGGGCGCGGCCTTGACGGCGACAAAAACGACGGTGGGCGCGGGCTCAATTTTGACCACCGGCGGGGCGGTGACGGGCGCGATTGATATTTCCGGCGCTCTTGGCACGGTGGCGCTGGGCGATAACTTCGGGGTGACAGGCGCGATTGACAATACGTCCGGATCTTCCGGGGTCGGGGTGCTGACCAGCGCTTCGACCATCGGCAACACATCGACGGTCGGCGGCGCGGTTGGCGCGACGAATGCCCTGCAATCCGTCACTTTGACGGGGGCCGGAACATTTGCTTTCAGCAACACGGTGAGAGCCGCGACCATCGAGGCGACGACGGACGGCGGGGTGATCAGCTTTGCCAATAATGTGACGGGCGACGTGCACCTGAGCGCTGACGCCACGGTGACACTGGCCAGCGGCAGGTCCATTACAGGCGACGTCGATAACACGGCGGGCATTGATTCCAAAGGCACGCTGGCGATCACGGCGAATGCCACGAACACGATTTTCGGCGATGTCGGCGCAACGCATTCCTTGAAAGAAATCACCATCGCGGGCACGGGGGTCGCGGCCTTCGGCTCAACCGTCAATGCGGATGATGTGACATTTAACGGGGCAACCACGGCAACATTTGCCGGGGATGTTCTGACCGCAAACGGCATAGATTTTAACAATCAGGACGGCACGGTTACTTTCAGCGATACCGCTTCGCTGACGGGCAATGTCCTTGATAGTGCGGCTGGCAAGGGAACAGTTGAATTCAGCGGTAACAGCACCGTTGTCGGCAATCTGGGTTCCGGCGGAACCGGCATTGAGGCTGTCAATTTCAACGGCGGAACGGATGACGTGGTCACGATTTCCGGCACCATCGTCGCCACGACTTTGACGGTGAATGGCGTCGGCTCTGTGGGCGCGGCCGGCAATGTGACCGGTAATCTCGCTTTCAGCGCCGACGGCGCATTCGGCCTGGCCGCCGGCAAAACGATCACGGGTTCGGTTGATAACACGACCGGCGCTGACGGAGCCGGAACGCTGGCTTTTGCGGGCAACGGCACGCTGACCGGAACCTTCGGCGCAACCGATGCGCTGAAAGCCTTGACCTTGAACGGCACAGGGACAGCCGGCACAAACGGCGTCGGCACGCTGGTGTCGCTGGGCACGATCGTGCCGAACATGATCGCAGCGGACGACACGGCCCTGAACGGCAACACTTTGGCCGTCACGGGTACGGTGGCGGTGGCGGCCAACCAGACGATCAACACGACGATCAACAGCGCGATTACGGGCGGTTTAGTGCTCACGGGTGGCAACATTACGGCGACAGGGAATGTCACGGTGAATGCCAATAGCTTCGTTGATATCACGTTCGATACGTCTGACTTCATCGCCAATGGCGCGACCTTCAAGATTATCGACGGCACCGGCGGGGTCGGCGTCGCCACGCTTGTTCCGGCCAATATCACCGATAACAGTTTTCTGCTGAGCTTTGAGCAAGATGCACCCGGCGGCGCTGACCTGATCGTGCATGTGGAGCGTCCGCTGCTGGCGACTGTTTCCAGCACGACAAACGGAGATGCTGTCGGTGCCGCGCTCGATAGCCTCGGCATTGGCGGCGGCGACGAGATTTTGGCTATCCAGACCAACCTCAACACGGCCGAAACGGCGGCGGAAGTCGATGAGATACTGGAATCTCTTGTCCCGACCGTTGATGGCGGCGCGTTCGTCGCTATGCTCAGCATGGGCGGTCAGACGCAGGGGATCATCGATACCCGCATGGCGGCGTTGTATTCCCGCGACGGGATGACCGGCATGGCCGCCGGCGCATCGGGCAACGGCGGCAGCTATTGGGCGCAGGGCTATGGTCATGGCGGGGTGCAGGAACTGCAGGGCGATATTGACGGCTATCATTCCGCCACCTGGGGCGGCGCCATGGGCGTGGACACGATAGAATTTTTTGACAGGGCCTCTGTCGGGTTTGCCGTCAACTATGGCCGGACGATCGTGCGTTCCGAAAACGTGAATACCACCACCACAACCCTGGATAACATCGGCGTCCACCTGTATGGCAACGTCGATTCCTGGTGGAAGATGTTCGTCGACGGTCAGGTCGGTTACGCTTACAATAAAATCGCCAGCGAGCGGCACAATATCGGTTTGTTGAACGACACGGCCCAGGCCGATTATCAGAGCAATCAGTATATGGCGAAAATAGCTCTTGGGCGTAATTTTGCGGCGACGGGGGGCATGACCTTGACGCCCAGCGCGTCGGCGGCTTATACCCGCCTTGATACGGCGGGCTATATTGAATCGGAAGCTGGCGGCGCCAGCCTGATCGTCGCGCCTTCCGCCATCAGCTCCCTTGATCTGGGCGGCAGATTGCAGGCGGCATGGAGATTGAAATATGCCGGCATGGGCGGTTACAACATGCCGAGCGACGATGTGATCAAGCCGTCACTGCACGTGGGTTATTATTACGACGCGATTGGCGATACGATCGAGCATACCGCTACTTTCGTCGGCGGCGGATCGTCATTCACCGCGACGGGGTCGAAACCTGCGCAGGGCAGATTGAACGCCGGCGCTGGATTGTCCTTTACGACTTCTTCTGATTGGGGGCTGTCCGCCAACTATGATTACGATTATAAAACTGGCTATAACGCGCATAGCGGCGTCGTACGGCTCATTTCTTATTTTTAAAGGTATAGAGTCATGATGGTTACGCCAAAAGAACTTTATCTCAATCGCCGGCAGATCATGCAGGGGATTGGGGCGGGGTTTCTTGGCGGGGGCTTGCTTGTGGCGGCATCCTTGCAGGCGGAAGCCGCCTCTCCCTATGACACTGACGAAA
>CAYGGT010000016.1:12193-27728 GCA_964349475.1 uncultured Rhodospirillaceae bacterium | reverse complement strand
AATGGTGCCCGGAGCCGGATTTGAACCAGCGACACGAGGATTTTCAGTCCTCTGCTCTACCAGCTGAGCTATCCGGGCATAGAGGTGCTTATAAGGAGTCCAGAGGGTTATGTCCAGCGCTTTTTGAGCCCTCAACGACATGTTTTTTTAGCTGTTCCGCCAGGCTGCCGCTGCGGCGTTTGCGGGTGAGCTCGATGAGGCCGAGGCGGGTGAAGCCGTGCACTTGGGCCTGGGCTGTATCGTCTGCCAGGGCCGCTTCCAGGGCTTCCAGCAGGCGCAGGCGTTCTTGTTTCTGGTTCATGTTGATGAAGTCGACCAGGATGGCCCCGCTCAATCCCCGCAGACGGATCTGGCGGGCGATTTCTTCGGCGGCATCCTGGTTGATTTGGGCAACGCCGGCGGCGCTGCCCTGGTTGACGTCGATCAGGGTCATGGCCGAGGTATGCTCGATGATGATCGATCCGCCCGCGCTTAAGTTCACCCGGGCATCCTGCAGGGACTCCAGTTCCGAATAAATATCGTGGCTGTCGAACAGCCGCTGGCCGGGCTTTTCCGGCTTGAACAGCCGCAGGCGTTTGGACGTGGCGAGCGCGGGCAAATGTTTTCCGCACCAGATTGTCATGAGGGCGAGAATGTTTTTGTTGCCGACGTGGATATGCTCGAAGTCCATCGCGCCATAGTCAACCAGCGCGCGGAACAGGGCGCTGGGGCCGGGTTTCAGCAAGCCGGGCTTGCCCTTCAGCGCTTCGCCGGCGGCCAGGATATGCTCCCACGTTTTCCGCAGATTTTCCGATTCATGCTCGATGTCCGCTTCGGCGGC
This sequence comes from uncultured Rhodospirillaceae bacterium, assembly GCA_964349475.1. Lineage (GTDB taxonomy): Bacteria > Pseudomonadota > Alphaproteobacteria > Micavibrionales > UBA2020 > PALSA-926. The sequence goes on along the minus strand of CAYGGT010000016.1, from coordinate 26,908 downwards.
TTTGACGGCGCGCGGCTGGATAAGCCAGCCGCCTTTGCCTTTCAGCTTTGCGGCCAGCGTGAAGATATTTTTGTCCTCGATCTTGCGGGAGATCGTGACCTCGCTGGAGTTCGGCATGTAGGCGAGAAAAAGGCCGGGAACATAGAGCTTCATCGTCAGGCGCGGAAATTTGTTGTTTTCGTTGGCCGTGCCGCTTTTGGCTTCGGACTTGACTTGCACGTGGATCAGCTGCCCGGTGGAGAGCAGTTCCGCAATCCCCGTTCGGGATTCTGCTTCGCTGGCGCCCGGATGGCGCACATGCTTGGCCGGCAGATAGCCCATCAGCCCCGCGCCGAGATCAAGGAAGGCCGCATCCAGTTTCGAATCTATCTTGAGAACTTTACCGAGATATACTGACGCCCAGCAGGCCGACCTGTCTGCAGAATCCACGTAAAGATCGATCAGGGTGCCTTTGCGCACAACCGCCGCGTAAAGCCGCCCGTCTATTTCGTCCGCCAAAAGTTCAAGGCCGTCCATATCCTGCCTCCTTCAGCAGGCTGGCTGTTTCATGCAGCGGCAATCCGACGATGCCGCTGAAGGAGCCGCTGATGAATGTGATCAGTATAGCAGACCGCCCCTGTATCGCATAGCCCCCCGCCTTGCCGCGCCATTCATCAGTGGCGACATAGGCGGATATTTCCGGCTGGGACAGGCGCTTGAACTGAACGACCGAGGTGACAAGGCGGTTTTTGCATTTGCCGCCGGGAGAGATGACGGAGATCGCCGTTAAAACCCGGTGGCGCCGGCCCGACAAAAGCCTGAGACAGGCAAGCGCTTCTTCCGTCGTTTCCGTTTTGGGGAGAATGCGCCGCCCGCAGGCGACAACCGTATCGGCCGCGATGATGATAGCTCCCGGATATTCCGCCGCGACTTTTGCTGCTTTGGCGGCGGCGACGCGTCTGGCGTATGCCGTCGGGGTTTCTCTTGGCAGGGGCGTTTCGTCAATATCCGCCGGAACGATTTTATCAGGGATAATGCCCGCCTGCTTCAGCAATTCAGTCCGCCGGGGCGATGCTGAGGCAAGAATCAAAAGCATTTATTTGAAACGGAAGATAATGCGGCCCTTGGTCAAATCGTAAGGCGTCATTTCAACGGTGACTTTATCGCCTTCGAGGACGCGGATCCTGTTTTTGCGCATTTTGCCGGAACTGTGTGCCAGCACGATGTGACCGTTGTCGAGCTTGACCCGGAACATGGCATTCGGAAGAATTTCCGAAACGATACCGTCGAAAGTCATCAGCTCTTCTTTTTCAGACATGTTTTTTTATTATTCCAGAATTGTTGAGATTAGACTAAATAGACGACATGTAGTAGTTTTGTCCAGTATTACTTTATTTTCAGGGGGTGTTTCATTAACATATTGACACATACGATCGATCTCACGCAACACTGGGCAGGTTATACGGCCCTGGCGCTGTTTGTCGTTGCTTATATTTTTGTCATTCTTGAAGAAAATATCCACCTGCGTAAATCGAAGCCGCTGATGGTTGCGGCGGGCGTCATCTGGTTGCTGGTCGCCGTTGCTTATGGGCAACAAGGCCGCGGAGAAGCAGTGGCGGGGCTGTTGCGCCATGCTCTGCTCGAATTTGCCGAGCTGTTCTTGTTCCTGCTGGCGGCGATGACGTATATCAATACGATCAAGGAAAGAAAAGTGTTCGATGTTCTGCGGGCACGGCTGTCGGCGGCGGGGCTGTCGTTGCGTGGACTGTATTGGCTGACAGGGCTTCTGGCGTTTTTCATGTCGCCGGTTGCGGATAACCTGACGACGGCGCTGATCATGGGCGCGGTCGTGGTGTCCGTGGGCGGTCAGCATAAATCCTTTGTCGCGGTTGCCTGCATCAATATCGTGATTGCCGCCAATGCCGGCGGCGTTTTCAGTCCTTTCGGCGATATCACGACTTTGATGGTATGGCAAAAAGGCATTCTCCCTTTCTGGGACTTTTTTGCGCTGTTTTTCCCGGCCCTGGTCAGCTGGCTGATACCCGCGGTTCTGATGTCTTTTTCCGTTCCGCGCGTGAAACCAAAAGCGGAAACGGCCAAAACGAAGATGAGAGGCGGCGGGGGCGTTGTTGTCGTTCTTTTTCTGCTGACGATTGCGATGACCGTTGCTTTGCAGCATGTTTTGGGCATTCCGCCGTTTCTTGGGATGATGACGGGGCTTGGCGTCCTGGCGATTTACGGATTTTTTATCCGGCGCCGGGATAAACCATTCGATATTTTCGCCAGCGTGAAAGACGTCGAATGGGATACATTGCTGTTCTTTTACGGCGTGATGATGTGCGTTGGCGGCCTGGGGGCGCTGGGGTATCTGACGGTCGTGTCGAATTTTCTCTATGCCGGTTTTGGCGCTTTGACGGCGAATATCGCCATCGGCGGCCTGTCCGCTGTCATCGATAATATCCCGATGATGTTTGCGGTGCTCAATATGGGCCTCGACATGGACAAGGGACAGTGGCTTCTGGTGACGCTGACGACCGGGATCGGAGGGTCGCTTCTCTCCATCGGCTCCGCCGCCGGCGTCGCCCTTATGGGAGAAGCAAAGGGGGCCTATACCTTCTTGTCGCATTTAAAATGGCTGTGGGCCATTGCGCTTGGCTATGCCGCGGGGATTGTGACGCATATGGCGCTGAATATGTAATTTATGGAAAAATATTTCCTAAAAAATTGACATATTATAGAACTGACAGTATAACATAAATCTCAACCATCAAACAAAGGAACGACAGAGTGAAAAACAACATCAGTGACATGGTCAAAAAAGTAAAAGAACTGCAAGATGCCTTCAATGGAGCTTCTAGCGCGCTGGGTCAGGTCGATATGATCAGCGACTCATATGCTGATCTTCTCGGCTTGATCGCCAGTGCCCTCGAAAATCAGCAGCATCAGGAGAAAGAAATCAAGAAACTGAAAGACTCTCTGGCAAGACATGTAAGAAACTGAAAGACTCCCTGGAAAGACATGTAACGTCAAAAAAGTTCCACCCAATCATTCGTATATCGCAATAGCTCTTACGTCGCCTCTTCCTTCAGCCGCTCCAGCTTCGCGCCGACGGAAGAAAGCTTGCCGACGATATCTTCATAGCCGCGCTCCAGGTGATAGATGCGGTGAACGGTGGTAGCGCCTTTGGCGACGAGTCCCGCCAGCACGAGGGAAACGGAGGCGCGCAAATCCGTCGCCATCACGTCAGCGCCCTTTAATTGCGCAACGCCGCGGACGAGCGCGGAAGATCCGTGGACGGTGATATCCGCCCCCATGCGCGCGAGTTCCGGCACGTGCATGAAACGGTTTTCAAAAATTGTTTCCGTGACCATGCCCGCCCCGGCGGCGATTGTCAGCATCGACATCATTTGCGCCTGCAGGTCGGTCGGGAAGCCGGGATAGGGTTCGGTCATGATATCGACGCCGCGCAGGCGGTCGTTTATTCTTTTCACGGTGATCGTGCCGTCCCCGCCCGTCAGGTCGACGCCCGCTTTGTGCAGGGGGTCGATGAGATAATCGATATGCCGGAGGTTGGCGTTTTTCAAAGTGATCGTGCCGCCGGTCATGGCGCCCGCAATCGCAAAAGTTCCGGCTTCGATCCGATCGGCGATGACAGTATGTTCCGTGCCGCGGAGGGAGGATTTTCCGTGGATGGTGACGGTGTCAGTGCCAAGCCCTTCAATCTCCGCGCCCATTTTTATGAGGCATTCGCCGAGATCGACAATCTCCGGCTCCCGCGCGGCATTGGCGAGTGTCGTGATGCCTTTGGCGAGCGTCGCCGCCATCATGACGTTTTCCGTTGCGCCGACGGAGACTTTGGGGAAGTGGATATGTGCGCCCTTTAATCCTTGCGGCGCTTTGGCATGGATATAGCCTTCCGCAAGCTCAATCTCCGCGCCCAGCTGTTTCAGCCCGTCAATATGCAGATCCACGGGGCGCGTGCCGATGGCGCAGCCGCCGGGCAACGACACCTTTGCTTCGCCATGCCGCGCCACCAGCGGCCCGAGAACCAAAATGCTCGCCCGCATTTTGCGCACGAGATCATAGGGGGCGACGCAGCTGGCAATCGCAGCGGCATGCAGCCGGAGGCTTTTGCGGTGCGGGTCGTAGTCGGAGGTCACGCCAAGCTGCGTCAGCAGTTCGCAGAGCGAAGAAACATCCCGCAGATCCGGCACCCGGTTGAGGACGAGCGGCTGGTCCGTCAAAATTCCCGCCGTTATCAGCGGCAGAACGGCGTTCTTGGCGCCGCTGATCTCGATTGTGCCGGAAAGCGCCGCGCCGCCATAAATTCTTATTTTATCCATCAAAGTAACCTTGTTCTAATTCTTCTCCCGGCGGAAGAAGGGATGATGCTCCTGCTGCTGCCCCCTCGTTTTACATCCTTGGCAGCGTCACGCCTTTTTGGCCCATGTATTTGCCCGCCCGGTCGGCGTAGGAAACTTCGCAGACGCTGTCGCCTTTGAAAAAGAGAAACTGCGCGATTCCTTCATGGGCGTAGACCTTGGCCGGCAGCGGGGTGGTGTTGGAAATTTCCAGTGTCACTTGTCCTTCCCATTCGGGTTCCAGCGGTGTCACATTGACGATCAGTCCGCAGCGCGCGTACGTGCTTTTGCCGAGGCATATCACCAGCACATCGCGCGGCACCTTGAAGGTTTCCACCGTTCGCGCCAGCACGAAACTGTTCGGCGGGATGATACAGATATCCATTTTGCGCGTGACGAAACTGGCGGGATTGAAGTTTTTTGGATCGACCAGGGCGTTATCGACATTGGTGAAGATCATGAATTCATCCGACAGCCGGCAATCATACCCATAGGAAGAAAGCCCGTAGGAAATAACGCCCTCGCGTTTCTGGCGCTCCTCGAACGGCACGATCATGCCGCTTGTCAGGGATTGTTCGCGGATCCAGTGATCGGGCATGATGGCCATGGTTTACTTCTCCTCGCGGGTATGTGCCTGGCGTTTACGTTTCAGCAAGTTCTCGCGCAAGGCGTCAGCGCGCTTTTGCAGCCGCGTCTTTTGCGCGGGCTTGACTATTGTCTTGTCTTTCATCCAAGCAAAGCTAAAGTTATAAAGGCGCCTGGTCAAGGATTTGAGGCGCTTAAATTGACATAAGTTTTATAGATGAAAATAGTAGGGCTATTCTTTCTGTTTTTGCTGCTCGCCGGGCCTTGCCCGTTGGCTTTTGCACATACCCAGATCATGACGGAAACGCAGACTCTTGATTTCGGCCGGTTTGCGATGCAGGACAATAACGCTGCCTATGGCGTCATTATGTCGCCGATGGGCGTGGAGACGTATGACCCGCATATTCTTCCGTTTAGCGCCGGGCGTCAGGCTATTTTTGAATTGACGGATTTTGCGCCGAGCACGCTGCTCGGCGTTTCGATCGCGGACACGACTTTGATGTCAATGGTGGATCCGATGGATTATTTCGACCTGGTTAGTTTTACCTTCAATCCGGCAGCGCCCACGACAAACGGCGCAGGGAATGTTACATTGAACATCGGCGCGACGCTGCGGACAAGCGGAACCGGCGTTTTGTATACCGATGATACATATACAGGAACGTATACACTCGTGGTTGTTTATTAGGAGACTGTAATAATGCTGAAGAAATCTTTTTGGTGCATAATTGTTTTGGCCCTGTTTTTGTCATCCACGCCAGCCCAGGCGGATCTGACGATTGCGCCGTTGCGCGTTGTTTTCAAGGGCCGTGACCGCTCCGCTGTCGTCTCCCTGGTCAACCTTGCCAACCATGTGAATACGTACCGATTAAGCTGGATGCTTTACAAAATGGACGATGAGGGGAAATACGCGCCCGTCCCCATGGATGAAAAAAGCCCCTTTAGCGTTGATAAAATGGTTATTTTTAGCCCGCGTCAGGTCACGATCAACCCGGAACAGCATCAACTTGTCCGGCTTTCTCTGAGGCGACCAGCCGATTTGCCGGCTGGGGAGTATCGCGGACATTTAACCTTTACGCGCCTGCCCCCGGACCGCAGCAGGCGCCGGAAACAGGATGTCACGACAGAAAAGCCAAAAGGACAGCAAATCGCGCTGGCGGTTAATCTTAGTTTTTCTATTCCCATCATCGTGCGGAGCGGCCTTGACGATCAGCTGAAAGTGGCGCTGTCCGAGCCTACATTTAAAATGGAAAACAGAGGCGGCAAGAACCAGCCTGTTTTGAATTTTGATTTGAAACGCGTCTCTGGAACCTTCAGCACGTATGGAACAATTCTGGTTTACTGGAAAAGACCAGGCCAGGATGAACAGCGCATTGGCGTGATGAGTAATGTAGCCTTATATCCGGAAATGAAAAAACGTCCGATTTCCATCGCCCTGAATACGCCGCAAATCACGGAAGGGACTATCAGGGTGGCCTATCTTGGGAAATATGAATCTCAGGGCACGATCTGGGATGAAAAGACGCTGACAGTCGGCAAGTAGCCCTTTTTTATTACGTCAACCCCGTTAACGCTTTATTTATTTTTAGTTTGACCACCTGATTCGTCGTCATTACGATAACAGGTGGGGTAACTAGAAATGGTATTTCTACATCAGGGGGCAATCCTTCTAAATGAGGTGTATACGCCGTAGCCAGGTCGCAGGACTGTTGGTTGCGCGCGGCGTGCTGTTGCCGCGTCGTATTCCCTTGTGCGTTTTTTACGCCTTGCTCCTGCTGATTGTTTCCGCGTGTTCGTTTGGCGATAAAGAAAGCGCCGTGAAACGGGCATCGCCGCCCCCCGCCGCCACTGAAAAAAATCAGCTGATCGCCAGCATGGCTGCCATGCCTTCGGCGATGGATACTTTCCGCGCGCTGGCGCCGCCGGAAGGTCTGCGTTTTACCCCTTTATTTGATGAACAACTTGAAGATTCCAATGCTCGCCTCCAGCGGCTGGAAGCAACCGTTCAGACTCTCCGCAACGATCTCGACACCGTCGTCCCGACGATGGTGCGCATGGTCGCGATTGAACAAGATATCAAAGGATTAGTGGCTCAACTGCAAACACTGACGGACCAGGGTCCGGCAGTGCCTGTTCCTGCAGTGACGCCGCAAGAACTGCCGCCGGCACTACCCGGCGGAAACGAGATACCAGGTGAAGGCGCTGTAGAAGGCACAAGGCCTGCCGAGGCTGATAAAGCTCCGGCAGGTTCTGATACATCTACTTCACTGGTTACCCCAGAGGCTGCGCTTAAAGGAGAATTGCCCCCTGAGGGCGCAGCCTCACCTTTTTCAACGACGGCACCGCCGTCCGGTTCAACAACCGCACCGCCGTCCGGTTCAACGACGGCCCCGCCGTCCGCTTCAACAGCGCCGGTGGATTTAACGCCACAGCCGCAGCCTGCTGAAACACAGGCGCCGACCACAGTCGGTGATGCAAAAGCAATTCGCATTGCGGATTATCCTGAAAAGACTCGCGTGGTCGTTGACACGACGGCGGCGTCCGGCATGACGGCGAGAATTGAAAACGACGGCAGGACGCTGGTGATTACCTTGCCGCAACTGAACTGGCTTGGCGAAAAATCCTGGGATGCGGAAACGGCGCAGCTTATTTCAGGGTATCGCGTGGAAGAAGGCAATCTTCACGTGGACCTGATGTATGCTGCGCAGATCAAGTCGCAGAGTGTTTTAAACCCAAGCGATGCGAACAAAGATCACAGGCTTGTGATCGACTTGTTCAGTCCGGAGGTGCACAAATGATTTAACGTTTTTTCTTTATTGTCCGCTGTGCGCGTTTGCAAATATAAGCGGTTTCAGGCGTCTTGCTCTGTTGTGCCCAGAGCCGGCAGACTGTTTTAACAAAAGCAGGATTGTCCTTTGAAGCGTCATTGAGCCAGTTTGCGACGGAGTTTTGCACATAGCGGGACGGATCGGCACGCAGCGCTTCCAGCAAGGGTAAACCCGGTTTTGGATCTTTGCGCAGTTCAGGGATATGAAGGCACCACACCCCCCGCGGGCGAGTAATTTCGCTGGCAAAACGCCGGAGGTGAGGTTTGGAGTCTTCCGCCCAGGGCTGCAGCATTTTGATGCCATGCCTGACATCGGCCGCAAGATGTGGCCGGAGCATCAGCCATGCCGTTTCGCGCGCGCCGGGGTTGGCATCATCCGCGATTGTGCGGATCAGGTCGAGGCGTTCTGCAATCGCCAGCGTCGGTATTGCCGCGACGAGAGAAGCGCCCCATCCGCGCACCTGGTCGGAGGGATGGTTGAACGTTTTTTGAAGGCCTTTGGCGCCAAACCCCCGGTAGAGCAATTCACCGGCCAGGCGGGTGCGCGCCACCCAGCCGGCTTCTTTTGCATCTTGCATGGCCATCACAAGCGATTGATCCAGCGCCGGGAACGCATGCTGCATCAGCTTGGCAAAATCAACGGCCAACGACTCGGCCAGCGTCAGCGATTCCGTTTCTCCCCTGTTCAGTTTTTGCAGGAGAGACGGGGGGATGTCGGCGCGGCGTGTTGCGCCTTTGCGTTTTTTGATCGTCATTCAGTTCCTTGCGATTCTAAAGAATTTACGGGCATCTGGCGGCGGTTTTTTTGTTGCTGTTGATTGACATCAATTACCCCGTACGGCGGACGGTGTAAATTGGTTTTTATAAGCACACGAAACACGGAAGGAATCAGCCCATGAAACGCACCGTTAAAAATTTCGTTATCGAATGGGCTGGTACGGTGATCGAGTGGGTTGGCATCGCCGCGGTTATTGTTCTGGTGGCGGTCGTCATCGATTCTGTCGGGGCGCGCCAAACGCAGACGCTGGCCGATTTTGTGAAGGGCGAGAAATCGACTTTAAACACGGCCGTCAACAGCGTCCGGGCAAGTGTAGGGCTTGATCTTGCCCCGAAAGGTCCTGTTGTTTCGCCTGAATGAGTTTCCCCCCGTTGCAGGCCTGCGGCGCGCATCTCCGGCAGCCGCAGGCCTGTGAAGGGGCGCTACGGTCCTGTTAAAGGCGCCGATTGGACAGCTGAAGACGGTTTTTGCTTGTCGAGATCGTTGGCGTAAACCGCTGCTTCCACAAACATCATTTCTTCCATGCGGCGGTACATGTCGCTCATGCGTTGCAAGCGAATCGCATTGATGGCGCCTTGTTCGCGGACCACCTGCGCCGGGGACCCGACCATCTTGATGATATAGTCCGGGTCATAAAAGCGCTCCCGGTTCATGACCTCCTGAATTTCGCTGTAACTGGCGTTGGTCGAGGATTCCGGCGCGGACATGCCGGCTTTGGCGCGCATCGCCTGCACGTTCAGGCCGCTGCCGCCGCTGCGCTCGGCCAGCATCTGGCCCAGGGTGTGATAAACGGTATTGATACGCGCCTTGGTGGCGCGGCGCGCGAGCAGCGCTTCTTTTCCGGCCGCTGCCTCAACGACTGTCGGCGGAATGACTTCCGGCGATGCGGGAGCGGCCAGATAGCGCAGGGATGCATTGACGATCAGCTGGTTGCCGGGCTCGCTCATGTCGATCGTCTGCTTGTTCCCCCACAGCAGCGACGGGATATCCTTGTGCTGGCCGGGATAGGTGCCGGGCGTGGTGCAGCCTTGATCGCCTTTTCTGTTGTCGCAGAAATTTGCCACGTATTCCTGGAAGAAGACGTTCATCTCGTGCGCACGACCCGTCTCGGAAGCGGTGCCTTGGGCGTTGCTGATCCGGCCCGCGTCGTCCTTGGTTAGCCCGCGGTTGAGATTTTTCGCGTGCTCGAAGGATTTTGTCAGGGAGTGGCCGGTCGTGTCCACCTGACAGGCGAGCTCCGATGGCATATAGCGGCGCTGCGCTTCCGCTTCCAGTATCTTTTTTTCGGTTTGTTTTTCGTTGAACAGCTGCGCGTCAATCATCGCCCCTTCATCCAGCCTGAGCAAAATATCGGTGGTGTGCCATTGTTCCGTCTGATCTTGCAGGGCCGGCACAAAACGCCTTGTCGCAAAATCCGCCAGGGAATTGGTGTAGTTGGTGTCGAATTCGTGCAGGCGGGATTCGACCTCGTACGTGGCCGTATTGGTCAGCATTTCGGTGATGAAGTTTTGTCCGGTGGTGATCCAGTTGGCGACGGTGGCCTGCGTGGTCAGGATCCACTGCACCATCGCCGGGATGGCGGTGAGCGGATTTTCGCATTGGGCATGGGCCGGCCGGGGCGCACCGATGCCGGTTGCTAAAACGAGAACCAGTACCGCAATTGTTTTTTTCATTTCCTGTCCCTATGGCTATCGCGTCGGCGCGCTTGAAGAAACGGCATGGCGGCTGTTATCCGTCTGGTCAAGCAGATTGGCCGTTTCTGCCGCGTAGACGGTGGAAATTCTTTCCTGCTTGGCGATCATGTCGTGCAGCATCATCAGACTGTAGGCTTTCAGGTAAATTTCTTTTTGCGTGATGGTTGCGGCGTTTTCGTTCAGCTCCGTATAATATTTCGGGTCCCACAGCTGTTCGATGATCGACTGGCGGATTTCACGCAGGCTTGGTTTTGCCGATGCGTCAGATGCGCCCGCGTGCTGGCGCAGCGCCTGAATTTCCGGGGCGGCGGCGCCGGGAATGCGTTCCGCGACCACGCCGTAAACCAGCGCGCCGACCGCATCCATCTGGGTCAGATACTCCCGGTTTTCCTGCCGCTGTTCCTGGCCGGGTGCGGATTCCTGCGTGCTGTAGGGCAGGGTGTCCGGCACATCGAAGCCCGTGATGTTGAAGATGATTTCCTTCAGGGCTGCCAGCGTCACCGGGTCGGACGTATCGATGGTTTCCTTGGCGAAAATAGTCTGGCTCGGCAAGACATGCCGGTTGGCGGCAGGGGCGCTGGCCGTGCAGCCGGCGTTGCCGTTATTGTTGGGCGCGTGACAGAACGTGCTTTGGAACATTTCCCAGCGCTTCCGGTTGACGCCGGCCTTGCCGGTGGCGCCCATGGTGTTTTTATCATTGCTGCCGATCTTGCTGAAATCGGAACTATAGCCGGTCGTAATGGCTGTGCTGATCTGGTTGGCACGGGCGAGATACCTGGCGCGGGTGTCGAACAGGCATGCCTGATTGCTGGGCTGATATTGCTTTTTTGCCGCCATCTCGGCTTCCTGGGCCTTGAGCGCCCCGGACGTGATGTTATTTGCATCGTGCGCGCTTGCAACCTGGCGGTCGTGGTCAATATTTCCGGCGGCGAGCTGCTGGGTCCAGTCCCGCAGATCCTGTGTCCATTTTCCGCCGATTTCATTGAGGTTGGCGAGAATATCTTGTTCCATGAGATCTTCGGCCAGGACCGTGACAGCTTCCACGATCGCCATTTCCGCCGCGTAAAAAACTTCCAGCGCCGCTTCCACGGCTATCGTTCTTGCCCTTTCCGCCGCTTGGGCTATCACTTGCGCGGCGGCGGCGAGGCCGGGTATTTCAGGAAAGGCAAAGGCTTTCTGGGGAAAGGCCAGCAGAAAGACCAGAAGTGCGATGGTCGTTACTTTTTTCATTTTTTTACTGTCTCAACTTTCTGGCGCTTTCGGCGGATGGTATCGGCACCTGATCCGCCAGGATGGACACTTGAACCGCCAGCGTCAGCGCCGTTCTTTCCAGCAGGTCGTGATAATCACGCAGCTGCATCAGGTAGAAGGCGTTCAGGGTCAGCTTTTCCATCTCGATCTCGGCTTCCTCGGTGACCATGTCCCGGGCATAATGCCCGCTGTTGAAACGATCGACGGCCATGGAATGCATGATTTCCTTGTAACTGGGACTGTCCGAGATATCCGTCAGCGGAATGCCGGCGCCGTCCCGCAGCGCTTTTACCCAGGGTCCCGCCTGACTGCCCGGCATGCGCCACCCGGTGCTGAGTTGCAGAATGCTGCGTGCCGCGGCGTGCCGTGCCAGAAAAGACCTGCGATCCAGAAAGGTCTCCTCGCCGGGCGCGCTTTTTAGGGCGCCGCCCGAAATTGGCTCGGCCGCTGTCGTGCCGACCATGTTGGTCTGAATTGTTTCCACTGTTTTCGCCATTTTCGGGTCGGTGACGTCGAGCGTGAGCTTGTTATGAATGAACTGGCTCGGCTGGACATCGGCGTTGTGATACTTGGCATCGGGCGCTTCGCATTCGGTCAGGCCCCCGTTGCTGTCCGGGTCGCAAAAGATTTCTTTATAATCTTTCTGCCGCAGCCTTTGGATGGGTGCGGCGCCGGTTGCGCCGGGGGTGCCTTTTTTATTCAGGCCGGGCGCCTGGGCTTCTTTTGCGTAGGCGATACGCATGGATTTGTTGAAAGACGCTTGGCGGCCGTATCCGCCGGATGTCGTCGCGGCGACGCAGGCATTTTCGGACGGGCGGAACACCCGCGCGTCGTGCAGCTCTTCTTCTTCCAAGGCAAGGCTTGTTTCGACCGCGGCGTCGGCATCCATGACGGCCAGCCGGGCGCGGGTCTGGCTGGAGCCGCTGGTATTGAGTTGGCGGGTCGCGGCTTGCAGGGAGGGGTGCATGTTATAATCCCAGAACGTGCGCCACCAGTCGCTGATGTTCATTTCCGTTTCATTGATGCGTTCCAGATTGGCCAGGACCGTGTTTTCAACAAGCATGGCGGTAAAGTTTTCCAGCATTCTTTCAATAAAACTTGTGATTTCATGCAGCGCCACCTCAAGCAGCAGTTCCAGCGAGACGGCGGTGCCGGCCGGGTCGCAGGGCGCGGGGGGGTGACAGCCCCAGAACGTGCCGCTGACGGATTGCGCGGCACTTTGCCGGACCGACAGGGCGGTGTTATATCCGACGAGAAGCATCACCAGAAAGACAATGGCGGCCAGAAATTTCCGGATTTTTTTTACACGCTCCTGCCTCATCGCAGAGAAGTCCCTTCCATTGCCGTGCCGACAGGCGTCGCCGTTTTTATCTGCGCGCCGGCGTAGGCCGCGAGCATCAAGGCATAGCGATCCATCAGGTCCAGCTGGTCGCTCATCTGCATCAACTGAAACGCGTGCTGGATGATCATTTCACGCTCGTTATTTTCCAGCTCGTCGATCTGGCTTATCTCATATTTTCCGCTGCGGAATCTTTCGTTCATCATCGCGTGCATGATTTCGTGATGGCTGGGGTTGTCGGAAATCATGCCGGGGGCAATGCCCGCGGCGGCGCGCAAAGGGCCGGTCACATCCGCCATGCCACTGCCGGGGGCGCGGCGGGCAACGGCATGATAAAGGCTGTCATAGATCGTTTGGTGGCGTGTTTTATAGGATTCCCCCGCCAGCATGGCTTCCGTTCCGGGGGCACTGTTGACGGCACTGCCCGGCACGGGGTCTTTCACGAAAGGTTCGGTGATGTGCGTGATCAGATCATCGACGTTTTTCTTTTCGTCGGGGTTACCTTTCATATCGATCGTATCTTTCATCAAAATAGTTCCGGCTATATCGACATCTGCGTCGGCGAATGCCTGATCGGTTGTGCAGCCGGAAGCGCCGTTATTGTCCTTTTTTTTACAGTACCGCGTCACGTAGACGTTCCAGCGCTCGCGCATGTCGGCGGCCGGTCCCGCCGCGCCGGGGGTGCCTGCGGCATTGCCGGAGCGTCCCGCCCTTTCAGCCGGCGCTGCCGCGTTATAGGCACGCTTGAAACTGTTGACCCGTGCCATGCCGCCCGTCACCGTACCGGCAACGCAGGTATTTTCGCCGGGGCGCAGTTCGCGATGGTCGCGCACCTCCGCTTTCTGAAGCGCCGTACTGGTGCGGTGGACCTTGGCGGCATCCATGTAGGCTGTCCGCTGGGCAGCATGAGAAGCCTTGACCGTATTCAACTGGCGGGCTTGCGCCTGCAGGGCGGGACGGATGTTGTAGTCATAGAAAGTGTCCTGCACGGAGACGACACTTTCCATCACCTCATCGACCGTTGCGACGACAGATTCCTGAAATGCGAAGGCCGCGATGTCGAAGAAAGCCGACTGGATGGCTTCTACCGCCGCGATCAGAGGAATGTTAAGAGCGCTGCTGATAGAAGCGATGGCGCCGGAAAGCGCGCCCACCGCGTCGGCAAAGCAATTGCAACAGATCGCCGCTTTCGCCGGGCAGGAAGTCGCGACATTCACCGCCAGATACCCCGCGCTTATAAAGGCAACCAGCGCAACCAGTACTGCAAATTTTTGAAAAATATTTTGCTTACGCTGCACCCTGATCGCCCCTGACAAACAGAATACCGCCGCCTCACCCCGACACGGCCCTACAAGTTTGATTATATCACATTTTAGTTAAATATAGTATATTCCCATATTATTAATAAAAATCATATGGTTAATTAGGAACGTCATAGGAGCTGATGATGAGGATTTTTGATCGGCCCTCGCCCTGATGCAGTTTGCCGTAGGGCTGCGGACGGGCTTTTTTGAACTGGTCCAGCAGCTGGCCGACGGCGTCGCTGAAACTGCCGGAGAAAACAGCATTGCTGGAAATGCGGTAATCGTAGTCGATGGACCAATACAGTTCCGCACCGGACATTTTCGTCCATCTGGTCAGGACGTCCCGCAATGTGTCGCCGCGCGAGACGCTCCAGGCCGAAGCGTCAAAAGCGGGCTGCCAGGAAATTTTGGCGGGCTGTTTTTTTTCTTCCGGCATTGTCAACGCCTCTGCAACCGTCGGCAGCACCGCGACTTCCTGAACGGGCAGGGGAGGGGGAAATGACTCTGTTTTATCTGAGGGCTGCGGTGGACGGATCATGATCGGCGCGGACTCGGCGCTTTTGAGATAAGGCGCGGACTCGGCGCTTTTGAGATGAG
>CAYGGT010000016.1:0-12093 GCA_964349475.1 uncultured Rhodospirillaceae bacterium | reverse complement strand
GGCGCGGACTCGGCGCTTTTGAGATAAGGCGCGGACTCGGCGCTTTTGAGATGAGGCGCGGACTCGGCGCCTTTCAAATAAGACGCGGTTTCTTCAGCAGCAGACCTGTTATCGGAAGGCATGACAATGAGCACATTATTTTGCAGTTGAAAGGCAAGGTTCTCCCGCGCCAGCATATCCGTCAATACTTGCTGCCACGGCTTGCCGCCGGTCCATGATGCGGCAATGCCGGGATTGACGCCCGGCGCAAAGGAGAATTGGTAACCGGCGGGAACCACCTGTTGCAGGGCGATGGCGAGAGGCATGTCGGAGGCGAAGCCGATGACGTTTTCTGTGATCGGAGCGCTTGCGACGGAAGGTATCGGCGGCACTGCTTCTCTTGTGACGTCGTGAAGGGGCGCTTCGGCAATGGATGGTCCGACAGAGGGCAGCGCGAACTCGGCGTCTGAATTTAAATTTATATGCGGCGCGGCACTTTTAAATTCAAAGCCTGCAAGGCTCGGTTGTGCTGTCAGCAGGATGATGAGAAGACCCAAACTTGCTTGATATTTTTGTTTTGTTTTTGCCATTGCCTTCACGTGAAAATGTGTACCATCCATTTATAGGACGGTTATCCTGTTGAAATCAACCGGAACCGGTATCCAGCAGCTTGCGTCGACGAGAATAAATCCAGGCCGGGCGGTTGGGGCCCACAAACCACATGCGGATGGCGCGTATGGCGGCCGCAAAAGAAAGGCCCTTGCGCTCCAGTATCCAGAAAATAAGACTAACAGCGATTGTCAGCCCCAACGTCCAAAGGCGGGCATGCACCAGCACCAGAATGATAAAAAATCCGGCGCGGGCGTCGAATTGGAAAAACCGCACGGGTTTCATCGTGTTCCGCCAGTGCCAGTATCTTACATTGTCGTCAGACATTATCCGGCACCGTTTTGCTGCCTTGCATGTAAAGCAGGTAATGGCGCCGCTCGATCAACCCTGCCTCGAAAGCTTCTTTGGCGGATTGCTCCATGGTCTTGCCGTGTTTTGGCACCATCCTGACAAGCTCGGACGCCCATTGCTCAAAGGAAAGGCCAAGCATATGTTCACGAATCTCATCCGTAAACGGCATGTATTCTCGCAATGCCTGCCGTCCGCCGCCGATTTTCGGCACCAGTGTCTGAGTGACGATCAGGCGCATTGTTTCCATAAGAGCGAAGGCGCGTTCTATTCTTTCGGAAGGTTCGAAAGTTGAAACCATGCGGCGGATGGTTGCCGCCACCCCTGTCGTATGCACCGTCGCATAAACGGTATGGCCGGTCTGTCCGGCTTCGATGGCAGCGGAAATTGTTTCGCGGTCGCGGGCCTCGCCCACCAGAATAATTTCCGGCTTGCGGCGCAGCGCGTTCCGCACCCCGGCGGCAAAGGTCGGCAGGTGCCGGGGAATTTCCGACTGCGCCACCAGGCTGCGGCGGCTGGAGATTGTGTCATAGGTGAATTCGATCGGCGCTTCATAGGTCAGCATCTTTCCGCAGCCGTGCGGGCTTTCAATCAGCATCCGGCAGCCGGCGGCAAGCAAAGTCGTTTTCCCGGATCCCGTCGGCCCCGTCACCAGCACCAGCCCTTGGCGCGGCTTCCAGTATTCGATGATTTTCGGGTCGATTTTCAGTTGTGCCATCGTCGGCGGCGCGGAGGGCAAAACCCGCATCGTCACTTGCACCCCGTCGCGACCGTCGGAGAGGATCGGCGTCATGTTGACGCGAAATCGTGTGCGGGTAAAACGGTCGGTCATGACTTCATACGAGAGGTCGATGTCATGCCCGCCCGCCAGAATGGCCAGCGCTTCCGCGCCGTAGAGGCGGCTGACCACCGCCGCCATATCCGCGCCGTCGATGGCGCGGTAGGTTGCCGGATAGAGCGTGCCGTAAATCTCGCTATAGACCGAACGGTTGGTCTGAAAGGTGATGTCGGAGGCGTTTTTTTTCACGCACCACAGCAAAAAAGGGTCGAGATGCGCTTCCAGGAAACGGTCGGGTTCCCCCGGCCAGGTTTCTTTCAGGTCATCGACGCCTTTTTTAAGAAGGCTTACCGGTCTGCCGGTGTCCATAGGTCTGCCCCCGTCAGGAATTGCGATGGTCCGGTGATCCTGAGCGCGCGATCCCCCACGCGCATTTTATTTTTTCCGCCGGTCACGCCGCGATCTTCATGCAGGGCATAGGGTTCGGAAATCATTCCTTGCGCCAGCAGCATCCGGTAGCGCACCATGCCCCTGTAATCGGCGACCATGCGGTTGGTGTTTGATTCGAAAATCTGGTCGGCCTGGTCGAAACCGGCTTTCCAGCCGTCCGCCACCCAGCTGTTCCAGCTGGCCTGTTCCGCCGGGCTTCTCGGCCACAAAACGCGCGGCGGGGGCGGTACGTCGGACCAGAATTGAATCAGGTACTGACGCCAGTCGCGCGGCGCCGATACGATCTTCGCCTGCTTGTTGATGTCGTAGACTTCTTCCGCGACGGCCGCTTCATTGCCTTCTTCGGTGATCACCAGCGCGTCGAGCGATTCCCTGACGATTGGCGGCTCGATCAGCAAACCGGACGGCGCCTTGATCAGCAAGGCGCGGAAATCGAAAGTCTTGTCGAGCACCGGGTCAAAGCCCTTCATGCGCTCCATGATCTGGTGGTTGCGCTTGGCCAGCCCGCCGCGCGCGCCGTAAGAAAGCGCCGCTTCTTTCTGGGCTTCCTTGCGCATGTCGAGGGAGATTTCCTTGTTGATCGGATCGTCGGCGATGGTGCTGCCCATGCCGCCCTGGAATTTGTTGACATTCTGCAGCGCTTCGATCTCCGGCGGCGGCGCTTCGACGGTTACGTCTTCTTTTTTATCGAGCGCGGACCGCGTATCGCGTTGCCGGGCCGCTTGCTTTCCCAGCTTGTCGGCTTTGGCAAGCGGGCTGTCGGGATCATCCAGGGTGCCGAGGTCTTTTTCTTCCTGTTTTTGTTCTTCGGTTTTTTCGACGTCAAATCCCGGAACCTGCATCGCCGCCTGCAAGCCCTGCAGATACGAAGCCCGGTCGATGGCTTTCTGCCCCATGCCCTGCATGGGGGAGCCCTGCGCGCGATTGATGGCGGCGGCCTGCGCCTGCGCCTGTTGCAGCTGGGAAGGAGAGGGCGCCTGCGCCGCAGCGGAAAACACCGGCAGCAGCAAGCCTGCGCCGATCATGCAAAAGAAGGAAAAAGAAAAAGTCCTAGCCGTCGGAAACAGGCGCATAATTCAACTCCACAATCCGGCGTTCCGTGTCCACCACAATATCCGCGCGACGCCCTGCTTGCAGTCCCAAGTCGCGCAAGACCTCGACCACGGATTTTTCCCGTGCCTTGACGGATACCACCACCGGCACCGGCGGCTTGTCGCCGTTTATTTGCACCTGATAACCCGCGCGATCCGCCAGCGTCCGCGTCAAAGGCTCGATAGGCCCCACCCAGTCGATTGACACCGTCCGGCGCAATTCACGCGGCGCGTTCGGCACCGTCTGTATCGACACATTGGGATTGCGCGCCTGTTCGACGGAGGCGAGCGTTTGCAACGCTGCCGAAGCTTTGTCCACCGCTGCCGCCAGCCGCAGGCCAACCGGATCCGGTTCCGCCACCAGCTGCTGGTCGATTTTATACTGCGCGCAAGCCGTCAGCATGCACAGCAAGGCCAGCGCTGATAAAAGTGAAGTTTTTCTGTTCATGAAAATACGTCTTACCCCTGATCTCTATGCCCTGACGTACAGATATTAACTTGTTTTAACCATGTTGCAAACAGGTATATAAACGCATCTCGCAACTTGCCGTAATTCCACTACCCAGGCTTGCGGGCGCGGGCGGAGGCGGAGGCGAGGAGGTCCGACGGACGGCGGACGAGGCGGTATCTTTCCATCGCGCTCAATACTTTTTTGCGATATTTCTGGCCCAGGTGCGGCGTGCCGGAATGGTAATGGGCGATGCCGCCTGTCAGGCTGCCGGTCCTGTTGACGTTGGTGCGTAAAATCCAGGCGCCGACGCCGATGTTGATGCAGGCGTCATCGCGCACCAGTGTCATTGCTTTGGATTGGTTGACGCCCCAGTATTGGGCCAGTTGCGGGATCCAGATGGTGTTGATTTGCATCGGGCCGAGGTCGTAGGTATTGTTGGTGTTTTTTACGGCCTGGCCGATCCTGCCGCCTTCGACATTCAGGATGCCAAGAATGACGGAGGGTGGCACCGCGTAAGTCTGAGCGGCGGCGAAGATACAGACGGCAAGCGCATGCGGCGTGATCATGGTCTTTCCCTTATCTCAAGAATTCTGCCAGCAGCAGCATCATATTTTCCGGCCGACCGACAACTGCGGTCACAATTCCGTCCGCTGGACGGCGATAGAGCGTAAACGGCGGCGAGGGCAGGTGCCAGTTTTTCACGATAGCCGTGTTCGCGTCAACCTTTAAATAGGCCGTTTCTGCGGCCTTTCCAGGGACGAGTGCACGTATGTCGCCGTCAATGAAGGCGCGCCAGTCCCGGTCAGGATGCGCGGAGGACAGCAATGCCGCTGCTGCGTCACGGTTGGCAGTCGTCGTGCCGTAAGGAATAAGCCGGACTTGCAGGACGCCGTTTTTGACAGGCTCTTCCAGGTCTTTCCAGAAGTTCTGGCAATGGCCGCATGTTGCATTGATGAAAACGTAAAGGTACGGCGCTGTGCTCTCACCCACGGCGACCCAGCCCGATTTTTCGGTTTCCGCATAAAGCTTGTCGGATTTTGAATCAAGGGCTGGTTCCGAATTATTTTTATCTGCGCTGCCTAATTTCTGCGCCGGAGACACGCCTTCTTTAAAAGTCTTGGCTTGTCTTGCGGTTTCGAGCGTTCCGTCCGGCGCGAATAGCATGCCGATCAAAAGCGCCCCTGAGGAATTTGTATAGACATACTGTGTCCCGCCCTTCGGGTTCGTCACCAGCCAGCCATCAAGACCGTAAGCGTTGCCTAAAAAATCAACCCGCCCGCCCTTATCCCTGAACTGCTGCAGGGCAGGGTGTTCTCCGGGCTGCTGCGCCGCACACACAGAGGATGTCAGCAAAAAAACTGCCGCCAGCAAAAATTGAAAAAACCCCTTCATCGGATCCCCATATGCCCAACAGCCCATTGTACCATATTGATACCAATAAGAAGGTTAAAGGCAATTTGTTAAGAATTTGTTAAGAAAAGACGCAGAAAAACCGCGCCGGGATTATCCCGGTCGCGGTTTTTCTTGTCCGAAAGGACGAAGGCTTATTTACGCAGCGATTTGCTGAAAGCGGCGTCGGCTTTGTGTGAGCCGGAATCCACTTTATCGGCGCAGCTGCCGGCTGTTCTGTGGTCGCATGAACCGGCCGAGCCGTAGCCACATGCGGAGAGAGACAGGACTGCAAGCACGGAAAGCGCCAGTGTAAAACTTTTCATTGTTATTTCCTCTTATTTTGATTGTAACCATAAACTGCGTACCATAGGACTTCCAGTAAGTCTACAGCGACAAATCAAGATAGACGCATCATGCGCCAGACTCAAGGAAATTCAGGGCTTCTGCAGGGATTGTATTTTTCGGAAGTAAGCATCAATGCCGGCCAGGACGGAAGTCGAAATATTGCGGTGAAACCTGTTGGAACTCAACAATTTAGCCTCTTCCGCGTTGGAGAGGAAACCGATTTCGAGCAAAACCGAAGGCACATCTGGCGCTTTCAAGACAGCGAATCCTGCGGACCTGTGTGAATTTGGCAACAGTCGGACCTTCTGCTGGGCGAAGGCATTGCCCAGCATCCGGGCGAAGAGGTTCGATTCGTTCATTTTTTCCCGCATGGCGAGATCAAGCAGGATATCCGCCACATCCTGGCTTTCCTGACTGAGATCGACGCCGGCGATGAAACCAGCATTGTTTTCGTCCTCGGCGAGTCTTTCCGTCTCAACGTCCGACGCAGTCTCGGAAAGCGTGTAAATAGAAGCGCCGCGCACTCCCTTGCGGTCGATTTTATCCGCATGGATGGAAATGAACAGGTCGCCGCCGACTTCCCTGGCGATATCGACGCGTTGAAAGAGGCGGACATAAAAATCCTTGCTGCGCGTCAGCACAACCCTGTAACGCCCGGATTCTTCCAGCTGGCGTTTCAGCTCTTGCGCCAC
Organism: uncultured Rhodospirillaceae bacterium; assembly: GCA_964349475.1. Taxonomy (GTDB): domain Bacteria; phylum Pseudomonadota; class Alphaproteobacteria; order Micavibrionales; family UBA2020; genus PALSA-926. The sequence continues at coordinate 5,958 of CAYGGT010000016.1, read as the reverse complement.
TTCCAGTGTGATGAATTTTTCTTTCAGGCCGTGCGCCACTGCCCCCGGATCCCCGCCGCCATGGCCGGGGTCGATGACAATGGTGTATTTCCTGGTTTTTTTATCACCCACGGGTGCGGGAACCGGTGCTGCCGCCGTGAGAATTTTTTTTCTGATAGCAGCGAATTCAGAGGGGGGTGTTTTAACTGTCGTTTTTTTACTCAGATCCGGATTTCCGAAAACATCGGCCTGCCGGGCGATGAATAGATTCGCAGAAGAAGGTTTCAGGTCGATCACCACCCGGTTCTTGTTGAGGCCATCTTTTTTTAAAGTGAAAGCCTGCTCGATGATGGCAGGTTTTTTTAAAGAAAAAATCACCCGTGTCAGGCCGCTGTCAAGGTCGCCGCTGCGGAAAGAGTGAATGAGGGCGTTTGATTCAAAGCGCGATTTGTACGTGTTCCATTTCGCTTCCGGCAGATCAACCACGACGCGGTAGGGATTGGCCAGGATAAAAGCCCTGAAGTCCGTTTCACGGCTGAGGTCCAGCACGATGCGGATTTTTCCGCCCATGCCCCCGTAACGTACGCCGTCAACCCGCAGTTCCGTCGCAAATCCGGCAGAGGGAGCGAGTAATATGAGCGATATGCAAAGAATGAACCACCAGCGCATGCAGCCAGTATACATCAAAACTGCTTCATCATAAAACTATGCGCAAAGTATCCGATGACCAGCAATATAAATCCCGCTGCGTAAATTCCCCAGAACCCCAGGGGCAGTTTATCCGCCAGCAGAAAGGGAACAAAAAACAGCAACGACATCGGCACCGCCAGAAAAATGCTTTTGGCAAAGCGCACGCTGGCCGCCGCGTCATTATATTCAGCGTAAGAAAACAGCAAGGCCAGCATGGTGCCGAGTGGCAACGCGATGATGAACCCGGCCAGCTCCGGTTTTTTGTTCGAGAGCCAGGACGCGAAAGCAATCACGCAGGCGGACAGGATTATTTTCGAGGCAGAGAAAATCATTCGGGGTCTTTCAATCGTTCCACCACATCCCCCACCCGGATCACCCCCCGTTTTCTGGGGATGGCGTTTTGGCCGAAAACGACGCCGGTCAAGCCCGGTTGCCGGATCAAGCGGAATGTCTTGAGCGTGGCGATGGGCTCATCGCCCGTCTTTTCCCCCGTTTCCTGATCTACGGTGGTGACGACGCAGCGGGTGCAGGGTTTGACGATTTCCAGTTCGACATCGCCGATGCGGATGCTGCGCCAGCCGTCCTCCGCCCAGGGCGTGTCGTTTTCGATGACAATATTGGAGCGGAACCTGTTCATGGGAACGGGTTTCTCCAGGCGGCTGTTGAGGTCGCGCAGGGAGGCTGTCGTCGTGACAAGGGTCGGATATCCGTCGGAAAAACTGGTTTCATCCCCCGGTTTCCCCCAGTCCGGCGATACCGGGATCGGCCTGTCGCCCTGAAAAACCAGTTTGCAGGGGATGCCCAGAAACCGGCTGACCCATAGATGCGCGTCATCTGCTGCATCGTGAGCGGCGGCGCTGTTTTTCCAGAGGGAAACGGGCGACAGGGGGGATTCTTTATCCGGCGTTGCAACGGAGATATTTTCCTGACCGGGCGCTGAAAGAAGCATGCCTTCGGGCGTCAAGCGCAGTTTGATTTGCGCCAGCTGCGGATATTCACGCTGCGAAATGAACTTGCCATTTGCGTCCACCAGCATCCAGCGCCGATCATGCGCGAGGCCGCGCGTCTCCACGGCACTCTCTGTGATGTCGATCGCATGAAACGCCTTGACGGGATAGATGTGAAGGCTTTGAACGCGCATCCCTACGTCAGCTTTTTAAGAATTTCCATCGGCAGCGGCAGGATGATGGTGCTGGTCCTGTCGTTGGCGATATCCTGGAACGCGGAGAGGTAACGGAGCTGCATCGCGCCGGGTTCGCTTGTCATTTTGCGCGCGGCTTCGACCAGCTTGTCGGCAGCCTGCAATTCGCCCTCGGCGCTGATGATCTTGGCGCGGCGCTCGCGTTCCGCTTCCGCTTGGCGACCGATGGCGTGGATCATGCTGGGGTCGATGTCGATGTTTTTCAGCTCGACGCTATCGACCTTGATGCCCCAGTGCCCGGTTTTTTCGTCGAGGATATTGCGGACGTCGGCGGAGAGCTTGTCGCGTTCGCTCAGCATCTCATCCAGTTCGTGCTTGCCGAGGACGGCGCGCAGCGTGGTCTGGGAAAGTTCCGACGTGGCGCGGTTGAAATCCATGACCTGGTTGATGGCGCGGTCGCTGTCGACGACGCGGTAGTAAACGACGGCGTTTACTTTGACGGAGATATTGTCGCGCGAGATGACATCCTGGCTCGGCACGTTCATGGTCTGCACGCGCATATCGACGCGCACCATTTTTTGAAGCACGGGGATCAGGATGATCCAGCCGGGGCCCTTGACCGGCGACGAACGGCCGAGCGTGTAGACGACAGCGCGCTCATATTCATTCAGAATACGGACGATGTAAGGGACGAGGATCAGAAGAAGGACGATGGGGAAGGCGAACATCCCGAGATTCACTATCATGGTATCAAGACTCCTTTTGTTTTAGCTCAGCGGTTGAATGATCAGGCAAAGCCCGTCAATATCGAGAACTTTTACTTTATCGCCTTTTTTGAGGATAAGGCCAGCGGTGCTTTTGGCTTTCCAGACGGAACCTTCGGCCATGATTTCACCCGTGGTGTCCGACCAGTGCACGACTTCTCCCGTTGCATGGCGCAGGGCCTCTGTGCCGGTCGTCACGGCGCGGTTTCTGGTGCGCAGGATCACTTTCAGCCCGACAGAAAGCAGGCCGGCGCTGATAAGCGTCATGCCGCCGATCAGCCAGGGGGATACATTTTGTGCGGGCGCGGTATTGTCGATAAACATCATCCCGCCCGTCGCGAAGCTGATGGCGCCGATGATCCCAAGGATGCCGAAGGAACGGAAGAAGGCCTCCGTCGTCATGCTGGCAATGCCAAGGATCATCAGGAGAAGCCCGAAGTAGTTGACCGGCAAATGGTTGATGGCAAAGGCCCCCAGCAGCAGGCAGATGGCGCCGGTAATGCCCGGCACAAAGCCGCCGGGGCTGGCAAATTCATAGATAAGGCCGTAAAGGCCGAGGGTCATCAGCACAAAGGCGATATTCGGGTTGGTTAAAATTTCTATCATGCGTTAATACCATTTTTAAAACTGTTCAGTTCGGCGACTATAGCATCGCCCATGTCGGCGGTCGAGAGCTTACGGCAGCCGTCGGACATAATATCGGCGGTGCGGAGGCCCTTGTGCAGGACATTTTCGACGGCCCGCTCCAGCCTGTCGGCTTCTTTCGCCATGCCGAAGGAAAAGCGGAACATCATGGCGACGCTGAGGATCGTGGCGAACGGGTTGGCGATGTTTTTTCCGGCGATATCGGGGGCGGAGCCGTGGATGGGTTCATAGAGCGCGGCGCGCTTGCCGTCGGGTCTGACGGCGCCGAGCGAGGCCGAGGGCAGCATGCCGAGCGAGCCGGTCAGCATGGCGGCTTCGTCAGAAAGAATATCGCCGAAAAGATTGTCGGTGACGATCACGTCGAATTGCGCCGGGTTGCGCAGCAGCTGCATGGCGCAGTTGTCGGCGTACATATGCGACAATGCCACGTCTTTATAATCGGATTGATGGAGGGCCGTCACTTCTTCGCGCCAGAGCTTGCCGGATTCCATGACGTTGGCTTTTTCGCAGGAGGTGACTTTGTTGCCCCGCTGGCGGGCGAGTTCGAAAGCGACGCGGGCGACGCGGTGGATTTCAGAAGTGGTATAGACCTGCGTATTGACGCCGCGCCGCTCGCCATTTGGCAGGTTTTCGATGCCGCGGGGCTCGCCGAAATAAACGCCGCCGGTCAGTTCGCGGACGATCATGATGTTCAGCCCCCTGACGATCTGCGGTTTCAGCGATGATGCGTCGACCAGCGCATCGAAAACCTTCGCCGGGCGGAGGTTGGCAAAGAGTTGCAGTTCTTTGCGGAGTTTTAAAAGTCCCGCTTCGGGGCGGATGCCATAGTCAACCGTATCCCACTTCGTCCCGCCAACGGAGGCGAGCAAAACGGCGTCGGCTTCGCGGCATTTTTGCAGCGTGGCGTCGCTGAGCGGAACGCCGTGCTTGTCGATGGAACAGCCGCCGATATCGCCTTCGGTCGTTTTCAGGTTAAAAAAATTCAGTACTTTGACGGCTTCGGCCATGACTTCCGGGCCGATGCCGTCGCCGGGGAGGATGACGATATTTTTCATTTCAACAGTTCCTTGAGGGATTTTTCTTCTTCATGGGCAATTTTGGATATCTGGTTTTTTCTGTTCTTATAGAAGAAGATTCCCGTCAGCGCCATCCCTGTCGTCACGCCCGCCACCATGTCGATCAGGACGGTGGGCAAAAAGCATCCGATCAGGACGATGACGTCGCTTTTCGGCGCGGTGCGGATGATATGGGCGAACTGCTTTACGTGTGACATGCGGTAAGCGGTGGCAAGCAGAAGCGCCGCCATCGCCGCCATCGGGATATGACTGATATAGGGAGCCAGGGTCAGAACATAGAGCAGAATAAAAAGCGCATGAATGACCGACGCAAAAGGCGTTTTCGCGCCTGCATGAATATTGGTGGCGGTGCGGGCAATCGCCCCGGTCGCGGGAATGCCCGCAACAAGGCCGGAGAGGATGTTGGCGATGCCAAGGCCGTTCAGCTCCGCGTTTGGGTCATGCTTTGTTTTGGTCATGTCGTCGGCGACCGTGGCGGCAAGGAGTGATTCCAGCGCCGCCAGCGCCGCGATGACCATGGAGGGGAAGATCAGCGTTTTGAATTCGGCATAACCGGGAATGCTGAACAGGCTGTCCGCTTCGAACGTCGGTAAATGAAATACTGGCGCATAGGGCGGGATGCCGGAAAAACGTGAAAGAAGCGTTTCCACGGCATAGCCGTTGCCGGAAAAAATCAGCGCCAAGAGTGTGCCGATTCCGATGCCGGCGACCGGGGAGGGAATTTTTGTCGTGATCTTGCCAAAGAAGAAGATGGTGACGAGGGTGACGATTCCTACCAGCGCCTCCTGCAGTTTCATGCCGGGAAGATGTCTGGCGAGGGTTACGACTTTTTCAAGATAATCGCCTTTGAGCGAAGTGATATCAAGCCCGAGGAAATCGTTCAGTGCCAGCGTGGCGATGACGATAGCGATGCCGGACGTAAATCCCGTTACGACAGGATAGGGAACATAGGCGATGAGCTTGCCAAGGCGGGCGGTGCCGAGTGCAACCAGCATGATGCCGGAAAAAATCTGACACCAGATGATCCCGTGCAGCCCGAAGTCGCTGACAATCGGCGCAAGGATGACGACAAAGGCGGCGGTGGGGCCGCTCACCTGCGTCCTGCATCCGCCGAGAAGCGCGGCGGCAATCCCGGCGACAATCGCCGTATAAAGCCCATGCTGTGGCGGCAGGCCGACGGCAATCGACAGCGCCATGGAAAGTGGCAGCGCGATCAGGGAAACAACCAGCCCCGCAACCAGGTCGTCTTTAAAGGTGGTGATGTTATAGTCTTTTAATCCGGCGCGGAGGGCGGTGGCGAGCATGTTTCAGGCATAAAGCCAGGGCTGGCTTTCCTTTTGCTGTTTTTCAAATGTCGTGATCGCTGCTTCGTGCTCCAGCGTCAGGCCGATGTCGTCGAGGCCGTTGACCAGGCAGTGCTTGCGGAAGGCGTCGATGTCGAAAGAGAAACTTTCCCCGTTCTCGCGCCGGACTTTCTGGCCGGGGAGATCAACCGTGATATTTTTTTTATCTTCCGCGTCTTTCATCAGGATATCGATTTTATCTTGCGGCAGGGTGAGGGGCAGGATGCCGTTTTTGAAACAATTGTTGTAAAAAATATCGGCGTAGCTGGGCGCGATGACGCAGAGGATGCCGAAATCCAGGAGCGCCCACGGCGCATGTT
>CAYGGT010000015.1:0-28147 GCA_964349475.1 uncultured Rhodospirillaceae bacterium | reverse complement strand
TAACCGCCACTTTTTCCCCGGTTTTCTGTGATTCCTGAGACATAACACGCAAAGCCCCTCTGTTTGTTGTTTCTTTAACGATTGTTCTGGTAGGCTCCAGAAAGGTAGAATTCTGTGTTACAGGGTTGGTTTTATTCACGATTCATGTTTTTAAGCATAGAAAATAAAAGAGGAACAAATCTTGTCGCAGGCGCAATTCTTTCTCCTGAAAACCAGGCGGTTTCTGCCGCTGTTCCTGACCCAGTTTTTGGGGGCCTTCAATAACAATGTTTTCAAGAACGCTCTTGTGATCCTGATCACCTACCGCGCAGCGGAAAAGATCAGCGTCGATCCTCGGTTGCTGGTCACGGCGGCGGCGGGCATTTTCATTCTGCCTTTTTTTCTCTTCTCTGCGACGGCGGGGCAATTGGCCGACAAGTTTGGAAAGTCACGCCTTATCAGCATCATCAAATTCGTGGAACTGCCGCTGATTGCATTGGCGGCGGCGGGTTTCATGCTTGAAAATTATTGGATGCTGCTGGCCATGCTCTTCTTTATTGGAACGCAGGCCGCTTTTTTCGGCCCGCTCAAATACAGTATTTTACCGGAGCTTTTAGAAGAGGATGAACTGATCAGCGGCAACGCCTTGATTGAAGCAGGAACCTTTCTGGCGATCCTGATCGGCACCATTCTGGGCGGCATCCTTGTATTAAAAAGTGGCGGCATCATGTGGGTTTCAGCAATCATGGGGGTAGCCGCCATTTCTGGCTGGCTGGCCAGTCTTAAAATACCGCGCGTGCCTGCAGTACCTTCTTCAATCGTGGTCAGCCCAAACTTCATTGCAGAGACGTGGCGACAGGCCCGTCATGCCTATGCAGAAAAAGACGTATTCCTGTCAATCATCGGCATTTCCTGGTTCTGGCTGGTCGGGTTCACATTTCTTGCGCAGTTTCCCGTCTATGCGAGCAGTATGCTGGGTGCAAATGAGCAAGTCGTGACCTTGTTCCTCACCGTCTTTTCCATCGGCATCGCCATCGGCTCTCTTATTTGCAACAAACTCCTGAAGGGGGAAGTCAGCGGAGTGTATGTGCCCCTGGGTGCTTTTGGCATGACGGCGGGCATCTTTTCGTTTTGGCTGGCCAGCCCCTCCGCGGTAACGCACGAAAGCCTGATCGGGTTTTTGCAGTTCATGGGAAACGTCAAAAGCTGGGGCATTATTGCAAGCCTTTTTTCCATCGCTGTCTTCGGGGGCATTTACATCGTGCCGCTCTATGCCATCATGCAAACCAGATGCGCTGCTGCGCGCAGATCACGCACGGTCGCAGTCAACAATATCATGAACGCTCTATTCATGGTGCTGGGCGCTGTGATCACGATGATTTTGCTGAAGCTGAACGTTGGCATCACAGAAGTTTTTCTGATCATCGGCATTGTCAACATACCCGTCGCGTTTTTGGTGCGCAGAATCGTAAAGGTCCGCAGGGCGGCAAAAGAGAAGAAGTAGATCATGCTGAAAAATATTATCCGGTTTATCTTGCAAAAACTTTATCGTGTAGACGTTCACGGATTAGAGCATTTGGATAAAGCCGGTGACCGCGCCGTGATTGTTGCCAACCATACATCCTTTCTGGATGCGGCGCTGCTGGCGGCTTTCTTGCCTGAAAAACCAATTTTTGCAATCAACACGCATATTTCAAAACAATGGTGGATAATGCCTTTCCTGACGCTTGTGCGGGTGTTTCCGGTTGATCCCGGCAACCCCATGGCGACGAAGGCTTTAATTGCCGAGCTGAGAAAAGGCGGTCTCTGCGTGATTTTCCCTGAGGGGCGCATTACTGTGACTGGTTCCCTCATGAAAATCTACGAGGGCCCCGGCATGATCGCCGGCAAAGCGAACGCAAAGATTGTTCCTGTCCGGCTCGATGGCGCTCAGTACACGCCGTTCTCAAGGTTGAGAGGCAAAGTACGCCTTCGCCTGTTTCCGCCCATTACCATGAATATCCTGCCCCCGCGCGACTTTGAAATACCGCAGGACGTTCAGGGCCGGGCACGCAGGGCGGCTATGGGGAAAAAGCTCTACGACATCATGACAGACATGATGTTTGAGGGCGCTGACTACCGCAAGACTCTGTTTCAGTCGCTCCTTGATGCGCGCGTCATTCATGGCGGCAGTCACAAGGTGGCTGTGGACATTGAACGAAAGCCCCAAAGTTATAACCAGATCATCCGTCGAAGCTTTATTCTGGGCGGGCATACAGCAAGTCTGACAGCGGCGGGAGAACACGTCGGCATCTTGCTGCCCAACATGACGGTGACAATCGCAGCGTTCTTCGGCCTGCAGGCTTTTGGCCGCGTGCCGGCAATGCTCAATTTTTCTACGGGCGTAAAAAACGTCTTGTCCGCTTGCCACACAGCTCAACTGAAAACGATCATCACCTCCCGCCGTTTTGTTGAGACCGGAAAACTTCTGCCCATGACGGAGGCAATGACGAAAGCGGAAATCAGGGTCATTTACCTGGAAGATATAGCCAAAGAAATCAGCTTTGCAGCAAAGCTCCGGGCCGTTCTCGCTTCGTTATGGCCGCAAGCCTATTTCAACCGCATCCAGAATCGGAAACCGGATGACGCGGCCGTTGTACTCTTTACGTCTGGTTCCGAAGGCGTGCCGAAAGGCGTTGTGCTCAGTCATCTCAACATCCAGTCGAACCGCTTCCAGCTATCGTCCCGCGTCGATTTTGGGCCGACGGACAAGATATTCAATGCGCTGCCTGTCTTCCATTCTTTCGGCCTCACGGCAGGAACGATCCTGCCGTTGTTGTCGGGGATACAGGTTTTTTTCTATCCTTCTCCGTTGCATTACCGCATCGTGCCGGAGCTGGTGTACGACACGAACTCCACCATTATGTTTGGGACGGACACATTCCTCTCCGGTTATGCGCGCTTTGCAAACCCGTATGATTTCTATTCCCTGCGCTATGTTTTCGCCGGCGCGGAAAAGCTGAAAGAGGAAACGCGCCGTCTTTATACCGAAAAATACGGGGTGCGCATTTTTGAAGGCTACGGCGCCACCGAAACCTCGCCCGTTCTCACGACGAATACACCGATGCAATATAAGTCCGGCACGGTTGGCCGCCTGATGCCCGGCATCCGTCACCGGCTGGATGCCGTGCCGGGTGTCAACGAGGGTGGAAAACTGGTTGTGAGCGGGCCGAATATCATGAAAGGGTATTTGCTTTCAGACAACCCCGGCGTCTTGGTTCCTCCGCCGGAAGGCTGGTACGATACGGGAGATGTCGTTTCTATGGATGCCGACGGGTATGTGATGATCAAAGGCCGCGTGAAACGCTTTGCTAAAATTGCGGGAGAAATGGTCTCACTGACAGCAGCAGAATCCCTTGCCGCGGCGGCCTATCCCGCCCACCGGCACGCTGTCGTTTCCGTGCCTGACCAGAAAAAGGGTGAGGCGCTTATTCTCGTGACGGAATGCATAGCAGTAGAGATTGATGTTCTCGTCAAATCCGCACGGGACAGCGGTGTGCCGGAACTGATGGTGCCGCGCAGGATCAAAACAGTCAGCAGTCTTCCTGTTTTAGGAACGGGGAAAACCGACTATGTCGCGTTGCAAAAGCTGGTGAACGAATGATAAAGAAGAGGCTCGTAGAATGGCGTGATTTATACTTCTCGTTTAACGGACGTATCGGACGCTCGACATTTTGGTGTGCGGTACTCTGTTTATGGGCTGTATTTATTGCCCTCTTTAACTTACTTGAATCGACAGCAGGGCATGCAAGTACGCTTATACTCTATGTACCCTTCTTCTGGGCAACTTTCGCTCTTTCCGCGAAACGATACCATGATCTGGGGAAGTCCGGTTATTGGCAGTTTTTATTTTTAATACCCCTGATTGGCGTTATGTGGGTATGGGGAGAGCTAGGTTTTCGCAAAAGCATTAAACAGGAGGCCACTTAAATGCAGGCGCAAAAGTTTGTCGTTAATGATGTCACTAAATTAAATCCAGTGATGGTTCGCGAAGTGATTGTTCCTGAAACAGTGAAGGCTGTTCAGGCTGCAATTAAAAACTCGTCCGGCCCCGTTTCTATCGGCGGAGGGCGGTTCAGTATGGGTGGACAGACAGCCAGTCCGGACAGCCTGCACATGGATATGAGAAAATTGAATAAAGTTATCAGCTTCTCAAAAGAGGAAAAGAAGATACGTGTACAGGCAGGGATTCGTTGGCGGGATATTCAGGAACACGTTGATCCGCATGATCTTTCCATCAAGATCATGCAAACGTACTCAAATTTTACAGTCGGGGGAGCTCTGAGTGTTAATGCGCACGGGCGTTATATAGGGCTTGGCCCTCTCATTTTATCTGTCAGGGAAATATCCGTTGTTCTTGTAGATGGCACGCTTGTAAAAGCAAGCCCTCAGGAGAATCAGGAGATTTTCTATGGCGTTATTGGTGGGTATGGCGGTCTGGGCGTGATCGTTGAAGCCGAGCTTGACCTTGCAGAGAATGTGCAGGTAGAGCGCGTATCAAAAAGAATGCCGATTTCACAATACTTGGAATACTTCCGCAAGAACGTGCGCGACAGTAAACAAGTTATCTTTCACAATGCTGATATTTATCCACCGCACTATTCAAGGATCAATTCGGTTTCATGGGCTCAGACGGATAAACCTGTCACAGAGAAGAATAGGCTTATCCCGACAGGTAAGTCATATAAAGAATGGCAGTATTTCATGTGGGCTATAACGGAAACTCCCTTTGGCAGATGGCGCAGGGAACATATCGTTGACCCACTTTTGTTTTCTGGTTCCAAAGTACACTGGCGCAATTATGAGGCCAGTTACGATGTTGCAGAGCTTGAACCTCCTTCTAGAGAAGAGAAAACCTATGTTCTGCAGGAATACTTCGTTCCTATAGATCGCTTTGACGAATTCGTGCCCAAAATTGCAGAAATCCTGCAACGCCACCACGTGAATGTGGTGAACATCTCGATACGTCACGCCTTGTCTGATGGTGGATCGTATATGGCATGGGCGCGGAAGGAGGTTTTTGCTTTCGTTCTCTATTATAAACAACGCATAAATGACAATGCAAAGAACCGCGTTGCCGTATGGACACGAGAGCTGGTCGATGCCGTACTGAGTGTGGAGGGGACCTATTATCTTCCTTATCAGGCCCATCCAACTCAGGAGCAGTTTCATCGCGCCTATCCGCGAGCAAAAGAGCTATTTGAGCTGAAGAAGAAATTTGATCCTGATTTTCGTCTACGCAACGTGATCTGGGATACTTATTACAAGCCATGGGTTGCACCTAAAAACTCAAGAGCTGTTCTGGGCTCTGAATTTCACGCCGTCTTCTCCGATACCTTCTTTCATGACGGATTCTACAGGTTCCTGCAAGTCGTCTACAACCTCTACCCAGAAGACAGGTTCCATATGCTGATCAAGGATGCCTGTTCGACACATAGTACTGACAAGGAGATCTATCAATATATTCAAAATAAGCTGCCGACGATCAAGCCTTTCCTTTCAGAACTGACGTATGCGCTGCCAGCCTTAATGACGCAGAAAAAAGAAATGACCCGTCAGACATTGGCACTGCTGGGTGACAAGAAGCATATCAATGGTTGCCTTGAGATTGGATCGACAGGGCGGTATGTCAGTGACTTGAAGAAGCATATAACGATAGAAGGCCCGATTGTTTGTGTTCATGACTTCGCACCAACCAACTCCCCGATAGATATTGTTGAACGTGGACAGCTAAAGAAGCTCGGAGCATTTTCTCCCTTGAACAACTATCAGCCGCTCAATGGGGATTTGATCAAAGATAGCAGCTTTGATCTTGTCACTTGCTTTATCGGACTGCACCATTCTCCTCCTGAAAATCTAGATGGGTTCGTGCGCTCTATCTGGAAGGCATTGCGGCCCGGCGAGATATTCATTTTGCGCGACCACGATGTCAAAACACCAGAAATGCACACGTTTGTGTCACTGGTTCATACAGTGTTTAATGCAGGCATCAATGTTGATTGGGAAACGAATCAGAAAGAATTGCGCCACTTTAACTCAATAGACCACTGGAGTAAGTATCTGGAAGATCGCGGCTTCAGAAATATAGGTCAGAGGCTGCTTCAGGCGAATGATCCTTCCGATAATACCCTCATGGCCTTTGTGAAAGAGGACGCTGTATGAGTTGGCGCTCTAACCTACGGGGGTTTCTATTCTTTTGTTTGATGATGGGCGCGACCGTTGCGTTTGCTGTTTCGTCTGTTACCCCTGAGGAGCATCAACGCCCACCTGATCAGACATACCTAACTTTCCCTGAATGGTTTTTGGTATACAGTCCTGCCGAGTACGCCGCCTTTGTTAAAGACAGGCCACCCAGCAATTTCCCGTTTTTTGGTCATATCCAGCAATTCTGGCAGGCCTATGGAGCTGTTTATAATACCATCAAGGACAAGTACGCCTTTAATACAGGTTACCACGTCATGGCCATGGTTATTGGAACCAGTACGACGGTGGAATACGCGCTCCGGTCTGCTTATGAGACGTTGTTTGGCCGTCTGGCGGAATTGACACGCCAGCACGGCATGACGGAAGAAGATATTTATGCTGCCAAAATCGCACAGGACTATGTTGATTTTATACGGATCAGTCCTTGGTATGAATATGACTTTACGGAGAAGCTTGAAAAACTTTGGACAGAAACAAGCTTGTGGGGAGATGACCCCGCCAGAAAATGGGAAAGAAAGTATGCTCTCACCAGCGAATACGGCGTAAAGGCTCTCTATGGATGGGCGATCAAAAAGGCGACCAAGGCAAGCTACGATGCACCACGACTGGTCACGACTATGCTGGTGGATAGACTGCCGCAGGAAGATAAAAAACAACTACAGGACTTACATGTACTTGAGCGTTTTCCTGACCAGTCTGCACTTATCACGGTACCGCGTTATGATGCGTTTAAAGACTATGCCGCTACCCTCGCCATGCAGGATGTTGGATTCATCGAAATTGCCGGAAACCGCTCGGAGATTGTTACCAGCGTGCTGGTGCCGACCCAATGGGAACCCAGTAATAAGGCTTATACTATTCTTTTCATACAGCCTATCTTGACTCAGCCTGGAACAAAAAGGGTCGTTTTTTCCACGTCTGTGAAGGATTTAAGCGCTGCTCTCAGGGCTCTTCACAAACCAGAATTGCAGTTAGAGCATGTCTATGATTATTAAGCGCCACCGTCAGGGCTTGGGCGGCGGCTGTGGTTTGACCGGCTCGGGGCCGGGGTTTTTTTCCCAGCGGTCGACACATTCAAGGATTGTTTTGTGCGCGGCATCTATATCTTCCCAACCGCTGGTCGTTGACCATTTTCCCTGCAGGTCATTTTTCTTGTATTCCTGAAAAAATTTCTCGATCCTTTCCCGTTCTGCGGCAGAGATGTCGGCAATGCGGCGGATATGAAGATAGTCCTTCGATACGCTGTCAGCGGGCACGGAGATGATCTTGGGATCGATGCCCTTTTCGTCGGTCATCCAGAAAACACCGATCGGACGAACAGAAATAACGTCACCTGTCTTGAGGGCGTCGTCACCCAGTATGAGAACGTCGAGCGGATCGCCATCCGGCGCCAGGGTTGCGGGAATGCCGCAATAATGGACGGGATAAAGCGGCTGGCCAGCGCCGCGCAGGCGGTCGACGATCAGCATGCCGTTGGTGCGGTATTCATACTTGATGCGGCCTTCGCCCTTGGGAATTTCTATGATGGCATTCATCTCTTCGGGTATCTTGTTTCCGGGAGGCAGGAGTTTATAATCCATGAAACCAACCTTTTTGATTGAACGGCAGAGCCAGTCACAGTTTAGAGGAAAAGCTTTACTTTTCAATAATGGAGGAGTGATTTTTTTACTTGTGATAATATCGCAAGGTGGTTTAAAACGAATGGACGAATCAATCCCGCTGATATATAAAGAGTTGCAACCACGATCCCCCGGATGAAAGGTTGCTGCATGCCAAAATCCTCTGTCAGAATATCCAACAATCCTCGCGTGCGTGACAGCGAGGGGCTGACGTTTGATGACGTTCTGTTGTTGCCGGGGGCATCGGCAATTCAGCCGTTGGAGGCAGATACGCGGACGCGCATCACGCAGAAAATCACTTTGAATATTCCCCTGCTCTCTGCCGCGATGGACACGGTGACGGAGGCCACGACGGCAATCGCGCTGGCGCAGGCAGGCGGCATGGGCATTATCCATCGTAATTTATCGGCGGCGGCGCAGGCGGAGCAGGTGCGGCAGGTCAAGCGGCATGAATCGGGCATGGTTGCGCATCCCATCACGATACGTCCTGAGGCGACCTTGTCCGAAGCGCTCGCCCTTATGCAACATCACAGAATTTCCGGCGTGCCGGTGACGAAGCAGAATGGCCAGCTGGTCGGCATCCTCACCAACCGCGACGTGCGGTTTGCCGATAATCCGAAACAGCCGGTGCGTGAGCTGATGACGTCTGAAAACCTGGTGCGTGTGTACAATAAGGTCGACAAGGAGAAAGCGAAAAAGCTTCTGCACAAATTTCGCATTGAAAAATTGCTCGTGGTGGATGATAACGAGCGTCTGATCGGTCTTGTCACCGTCAAGGACATCGAAAAAGCGCGATTGCATCCGACCGCCTGTAAGGATGAAAAAGGCAGCCTGCGCGTTGGCGCCGCCATTGGCACAGGCGAGAAAAATTTTGAACGCGCCCTGGCGTTGATCGAAGCGGGGACAGACCTGCTGGTTGTTGATACGGCGCATGGCCATTCAAAGAACGTGCTGGACATGGTCAAAAAATTGCGCCGGGAAAGCAATTATACCCAGATCATCGCCGGCAATATCGCCACGGGGGATGCTGCCAAAGCATTGATTGACGCTGGCGTTGACGGCCTGAAGGTCGGCATCGGCCCCGGTTCTATCTGCACGACGCGCATTGTCGCGGGGGTGGGCGTGCCGCAACTGACGGCGATCATGGATACGGTGGCGGCTGCATCACGGCATAAAATTCCGGTCATCGCCGATGGCGGCATCAGGACATCGGGCGACCTTGCCAAGGCGATTGCGGCGGGGGCGGACTGTGTCATGCTCGGGAGCATTTTCGCCGGTACGGACGAGGCGCCGGGCGAGATTATTTTCTATCAGGGGCGTTCCTATAAATCCTATCGCGGCATGGGCTCCGTCGGCGCAATGGTGGCGGGTTCCGCCGATCGTTATTCTCAGGGCAGCGTCAGCGAAAGCAAAAAGCTTGTGCCGGAAGGGGTTGAAGGGCGCGTGGCGCACAAAGGCCCCGTCGGCGCGGTGATTCATCAGATGGTGGGCGGCCTGCGTGCGGCGATGGGGTATACGGGTTGCAAAACGATTGCCGCAATGAAAACCAGGCCCAAATTTATCCGCATGACAGGGGGCGGGTATCGTGAAAGTCATGTACATAACGTGACGGTCACGCATGAAGCGCCGAATTACCGGGTGGAAACGTGATTCTGCTATATCTTTGAAAGATTTTTAAAAAATAAAACACTGGCACTTCACCAAAAAAAAACGATATTTTACTTCTCCAACACAGATTAACTCAGGAACTTTCTCATGTGCGGCATTATTGGCATTATTGGTCCCGAACAGAACGAGACTGAGAATGCGCCTTACTGGGCGGCGCACGAAGTCTGCCGCGGACTCTTGTCGCTTCAGCACCGCGGGCAGGACGCTGCGGGCATTCTTTCCTTTGATGGCCGTCACCGCATGTTCGTTCTTGAAAAAGATCTTGGCTTGGTGGCGCAGGTCTTTGATCAGCAAAAAATAGAAAAACTTTCTGGCTCCGTGGCGATTGGCCATACGCGCTATGCCACGGCGGGCACAGACAACAAGCGCGATATTCAGCCGATGGTCACGGGTATCCCCTTCGGCATCGGCATGGTGCACAACGGCAATATCCTGAATTACCACAGTCTTGCCAAGGAACTTGGGGACAAGTACCAGCGGCAATTGCTGACCGCGAACGACCTGGAAGTGCTGATCCACTACATGGCGCATTTTTTGATGGACGGCAGCGGCGGCATGCCCGGTGCAAAAACTTTTGAATTTGAGAACATCAAAAAAGCGGTTTTGCGTATGTTTGATACCGTCATTGGCGGCTATGCCGTGCTCGCGCTGGTGGCGGGGCAGGGCATCATCGCGTTCCGCGACCCGAAGGGCATTCGCCCGCTGGCAATCGGTGTCAAGGAATCTGCGCAGGGTGTCATATACTGCCTTGCATCCGAAACATCGGCCATGAATTACCTGGGTTATAATTACCTCCGCGATGTTAAACCGGGTGAGGTTGTCTTCATTGATACCGAAGGCCGCATGCAAAGCGCCGTTGTGCGCCAGGAACAAGAAAAAGCCTCCTGCATGTTCGAATGGGTGTATTTTTCCGGCGCGGATAGCTCCATTGACAATCAGTCCGTTTATAGCGTCCGCCTGAAACTGGGTGAGCGTCTGGGGCTGAAGGCGCGTGACGCAATGGAACGGGGAGAGATTGCGCCTGATGTCGTGATGCCTGTGCCCGACACCAGCCGACCCGCCGCCATTTCTGTCGCCGGCATTCTCGGTCTGCCGTACCGCGAGGGGTTGATCAAAAACCGCTATGTCGCCCGCAGTTTTATCCTCAATAGTCAGGAAAAGCGGGAAGCCGCCGTTGAATTAAAGCTGAGCCCCATTGTCAGCGAAATCGAAGGCAAAAATATTCTCTTGATCGACGACAGCATCGTGCGCGGCACCACGTCAAAAAAAATTGTGGCCATGCTGAAAAAATACGGCGCGAAAGAGGTTACTTTCGGCACAACCTGTCCGCCGGTGCGCTTTCCTTGTTATTACGGCATCGACTTCCCCGATCCCGCCGCGCTGATCGCGAATGGCAAGTCCATCGACGACATCGCACAATGGCTGGACGCAAAAAAAGTGATTTACCTGGATGAGGAAGACCTGCGGCAGGCGACAGGCATATCCACATTGTGCATGGCATGCCTCAATAACAAATATCCGACCGAAATCGGCGAGGGGGAGGCATTCTCCCGCGCCCGCATAAAGGTCCGGGCAACGGGGTAGGAAAAGGGTGAGGCAATGAAAATTCTGATTGTGTTCGGCAGTAAATCGGATGAAGTAATTGCCACTTCCCTTGTGCAGAAGCTTTCCAAAGGCTTTGATGTTGAATACGCCGTTATTTCCGCACATCGCGATCTTGAAAAGCTCCGCCAGAAGGTCATGCCATGGGAAGGCGATGCGATTATTGCCGGCGCAGGGCTCGCGGCGGCTTTGCCTGGTGTTGTGGCGGCGATGACGTCTCTGCCCGTGTTTGGCATGCCTGTCGCCGGACAATTCGGGGGGCTTGACTCGCTTTGTTCGATTGCCCAAATGCCGCCTGGCGTTCCCGTGCTGGCCTGCGGGCCAAACCAGGTGGATGCGATCGTGAATTTTCTGCAGCACTATAAAAGCGCGGCATCCACGCATATCGGCAAAGTTCATTTTGTGACGGCGCATCCCGATGCTGCTGCCGAGATTGAAAAGGCGCGCGTGATCGGCCGCGAAAACGGCCTTGATGTCACAGCGTCGCCGGTTAAGGAAGATGCCTGCTTTAACGTCTATATGGTGACCAAGCCTGAAGACATCCATGTCGATGAGTTCTGCCTGCATCTTCCTTTCTTTTCCAAAAGCGATCTTGAAAGGCCCGAAAGCTATCTTTCAGTTTTGAAGTGGACCAATCAGGGGGGGCTCTGGGTTGGCGCCAACAATACACGCAATGCCCTGCACGCCGTTCTTCGCCTGTCACGGTTGCCGGAAATTATTTATCGGGGCTCCGTCAAGAATGTGCGCGGTATGAAAGGGCAATCGCCGTATATTTTTGAATTTTCCGATCGCTATTCCATTTTCGACTGGGGGCAGATGCCGGACCAGCTCGATGGCAAGGGGCAATCCTTGGCTTATATGGGCTGGTTTTTCTTTGATTTCCTCGGCAATGCTAAAAACTGGCAAACCTGGCAGGCGCCCGCACATGTGGCCGGAACGTCGTTGCTGCAAAGCTTGAGAGAGCAGGGCGCAGGGCATCACGCGATTGGTTTGGTCGGCAATAATCCCCGCTGCCTTTCGGTCAAGCCCGTTCAGGTCATTGAACCGCAAAGCCGGAACGAAAACGGAAAATTGATCTGGGACTACACGGCGTATCAGCAAAGACCTGAAAATGCCCTCGTTCCACTCGAAGTCATCTTCCGTTTTGGCGTTCCTGAGGGGAGCTCTCTCCTGAAGCGTACAAACGACAGTGATTATTGCCGCGCCATTGGCCTCGCCGCTGCGCCGCAACCGGGCGACACGTTCGATGTACCGGTCGTTGAATATTCAACCAAGCTTGAAACGGGCGACCGTTATCTTGACTACGATGAGGCAAAAAAAATTGCCGGATTATCCGGCGAAGAATTCGAGGAATTGTCAACGCTCGCCCGCATCCTTGCGTTGCGCCTGAAAGATTGCTTTGCGGGCATCGGTCTTGTGCTGTGGGACGGCAAGTTCGAATTCGGCTTCACGACAAAAGACAAAAGCGGCAAGCGCGGCTTTATGCTGGTTGATTCTATCGGGCCTGATGAATTGAGGCTGACGCGCGACGGCGTGCATTTGTCCAAGGAAGTGCTGCGCGGTTATTACCGTCATATGCCGTGGCACGCGGGCCTTGAAAAAGCGAAAGAAATCGCCCATCAGCGCGGCGAGAAAGACTGGCAGAAAATTTGCACGGATGAATTAAAGCTTTCCCCGCCGCCTTTGGGAAGCGCCGCTGCTGAACAGGCCAGCATGATTTATAAAGGCATCGCCAGGGCACTGTCTCAAAAATACGGCGCACGCGTTGTATATCCGGAGGCATGGAGCCTTGACGAGGTCGTCAAGGGGTTCAAACAGCAGAAAGAGCAAGCGGCATGACGGGCGCCGTTAAAACAATTTTACTGATCGGCTCCGGCGGGCGTGAACACGCGCTGGCGTGGAAGATGGCGCAGTCTGCCGCCGTCACCCGCATCTGGGCGTTGCCAGGCAACGATGGGATGAGCACGGTCAAGAAAACCGAATGCATCTGCGGCAATGCGACAGATGTGGCGTTCATTGTCAAAACCGCGCAGGAATTGAAGCCGGATCTTGTGGTCATCGGCCCCGAAACGCCGCTTTCTCTGGGCGTCGTTGACGCACTTGAAAATTCAGGCATAGCCGTGCTCGGCCCGCGTCAGGCGGCGGCGCGACTGGAAAGTTCAAAAATTTTTGCCAAGGAATTCATGACCGAATACGCCATCCCGACGGCTGCTTTCAAAGTAGCCGATGCTTACCCCGACGCGGTCGCGGCCTGTGCGGCATGGGACATCGAAGGGAAGGGCATCGTGATCAAGGCTGACGGCCTTGCTGCCGGAAAAGGCGTCATCGTGACGCATGACCGCGCGGAAGCGTTAAAAACACTTCATGATTTCATGGTCAATCCCGCCTGCACGGTCAAGTCGTCGCGGATCTTGCTGGAAGAAAAAATCTCTGGCAAGGAAGTTTCCGCTTTTGCGCTCTGCGATGGAAAAACGTTCATACCGCTGGGTTATGCCTGTGATTATAAGCGCGTGAATGACAACGATCAGGGGCCCAATACGGGGGGCATGGGCGGGTATGTGCCGAAAAACTGGCCCTCGGACAAGGCGCGGCAGTTTATTCAGGGCCATGTCTTCGCACCTGTCGTGGCAGGCATGCAAGAGCGCGGCACGCCGTTTCAGGGGATTCTTTTTGCAGGCATGATGATTGACGGCGACACTGTGCGGGTCATCGAATTCAATACGCGCTTGGGTGACCCGGAGGCGCAAATCCTGCTGCCGCTGCTGGTTGATGATATCGTGCCATTGTTTGCACATGCCGCCGCCGGCACGCTCAATGCCCAAACGCCGCCGGTTTGTCGCCATGAATGCGCGCTCCACGTTGTCATGACGTCGGCAGGGTACCCTGAAACGCTCGGCACCGGCATGCGCCTTGGCCAGGCGATCCACATCCCCGATGATCTTGATAACACGCTGCTTTTTATCAGCGGCGCCAAAAAACAAAACAATCAATGGATCAATAACGGCGGTCGCGTCATGGGCGTGACCGCGCTTGGGGCAACGATGGAAGAAGCGCGTGCGCGCGCGTATGCCGTCGTCAAAAAAATTCATTTTCAGGGAGCGCATTGGCGTAAAGATATTGGCTGCTGACAAAAAAATTATCTGCGGCGCTGTCTTCGCATCGGGCAACGGCTCAAATGCCGAAAATATCATCCGCTTTGCGCATCAAAACGCCAGTAAAATAAAGATTTCCGTTGTCATCTGCGACCAGCCGGGCGCCGGCGTGATTGAACGCATGAAAACGCTCAATGTGCCTTGCCTTATATTCCCCATGACAAAAGCCACGCGGCCGGAACAGGAAAAGAAAATTCTTGATGCTCTTGTCGCGCAGGGCGTGGAATGGGTTTTCCTGGCAGGGTATATGCAGATTATCGGCAAGGAATTCTTGTCGCATTTCGCCGATCCTGAGCTTGGCGTCAACCGCGTCGTGAATATTCATCCCTCGCTGCTGCCGGATTTTCCGGGCAAAGACAGCTATCGCCGCGCCTATGACGCTGGCGTGCGCACCACGGGCGTCACCTTGCACTTCGTTGATAACGGCGTGGATACGGGGCCCATCATCATGCAAAAAAAGCTTGAGCGCATTGCGCATGAAAGTTTTGAAGCTTTCCGCGATCGCGGCTTGGTGCTGGAACATGCAGTCTATGCTTCCTTCCTGAAAAATCTGTTAAGAGACGATGCGGTGAGGGTGGAGATCGAACAAAAAATTTCCGACCGCCGCCTGAAAAAATGGGCGCAGACAGCGCGCGAGCATTTGGGCGTGGCGCTCGATTCTCTTGAGGAAATTAAAGTTTATAAGCTGAAACCGCGCGGGCAGTCGCAAAACGCCGTGTTACAAAACAAAGTCCGCGCCGTTTTCGCCGATCCCGTCCTGCAAAATTTTCATGCTGGAGATCATCGCTATGTCTTTGGCGGGGCAGCGCCTGCCTTTATCGCTGAAATTTCATTTCGCCCCGGCGTCACCGATAATCCTGCGCGTTCGGCCGAAGAGGCGCTGTCGCTTGTCGGCGTCGATGCGGAAGTGGCGAGCGGGTCGCTTTACTGTCTTTACGGCGATATCGATGCGGCGGGCGCGCAGAAAATTGCGCATGAACTTCTCGCCAACGATTTAATACAAAAAGCCGATGTATGGCCGTCTGATGTTTTTTACAGCCGGGCGCGGTTCGACGGTGTGGCGCTGCCGCAGGTTTCTTTTTCGAAACCGCCGCAGGTGGAAGAAATCGCCCTTGATCTGGACGATGCCGGCCTTGAAAAACTGAGTCACGACCGTTTCCTGGCGCTTTCACTCGATGAAATGAAGCATATTCGTGCCCATTACGGCACGCGCAAACCGACCGATGTCGAGCTTGAAATCATCGCGCAAAGCTGGAGCGAGCACTGCAAGCATAAAATCTTCGGCGCGAAGATTGATTATAAAGACAGCGCCGGCGCGGTTCACAAAATTGACAGCCTTTATCGCACCTATATCAAAAAAGCGACACAGGAAATCGAGCGGGAACGCAAACTGGACTGGCTCATTTCCGTTTTCAGCGATAACGCGGGCATCGTCCGCTTCGATAAAAATATCGACTTGTGCATCAAGGTTGAAACGCACAACAGCCCGTCCGCGCTTGATCCTTACGGCGGCGCATTGACGGGAATACTGGGTGTCAACCGCGATATCCTGGGCGCGGGGCTGGGCGCGCGACCGATTGCCAATACGGATGTTTTTTGCTTTGCGCCGCCGGATATGCCGTCCGTTCTCGAAGAACCTTGCATGCCGAGAGGCCCTGCATCCCCGCGCCGCGTGCTTGAGGGCGTGCACCGTGGCGTGGAAGATGGCGGTAACAAAAGCGGCATTCCCACTGTGAATGGTGCTTTTTTCTTTGACCGTGACTATGCGGGAAAGCCTTTGGTCTTCGTCGGCACAGTCGGCGTTATGCCGCCGGTCTTGCCCGATGGCCGCGCGTCATCCGAGAAAAAACTTTCTGCCGGTGACCGTGTCATGATGGTTGGCGGCGCAATCGGCGCAGATGGTATTCACGGCGCGACCTTCAGTTCACTTGAGCTGAACGACAACGCCCCCGCGACGGCAGTGCAGATCGGCGACCCGCTCACGCAAAAGCGCATGACTGGTTTTTTGCTCGAAGCGCGGGATTTGGGGCTTTATACAGCGATTACCGATAACGGCGCGGGCGGGTTGAGTTCCAGCGTCGGCGAAATGGCCTTGCTGTCGAACGGCGCGTGTATTGATCTTGCGCTATGCCCCGCGAAATATCCCGGCCTCTCGCCCTGGGAACTGATGGTCAGCGAAAGTCAGGAGCGCATGACTGTCGCCGTATCTGCGAAGAAGCAAAGTGAATTTCTGACATTGGCCCGGCGGCGCGGTGTCATTGCCACGGATATCGGATTTTTTAACGGCGATGGCAAGCTGACGGTTCTTTATAACGGAAAAACGGTGGGCGAGATTGACCTCGATTTCCTGCATCATTCCTTGCCGCAGATGGAATTAAAGGCCGAATGGACGGGACCGAAACCGCGTGCGGCATGGTCGCCGTCAACGAAGCTGGATGATAAAAAACGGACAAAGCCCAAAACGATAGGGGAGGCCTTATTCAGGATTCTCCAATCGCCCAACATCACATCCAAGGAAAAATGGGTGCGTGCTTATGATCATGAAGTGCAGGCGGCGACGCACCAGAAGCCTTTTGCAGGCATTGAGGCCGACGGCCCTGCGGATGCCGGTGTCATCTGGCTTTATCCGCACGGCGGCGACCCTGCCAATGGCATTGCCGTCGGCTGTGGACTGGCACCGCGCCTGTCACTGGTTGACCCGTTCTTGATGGCGCAATATGCTGTTGACGAGGCTGTGCGGAATGTCGTCGTGTCTGGCGGTGATCCTGACATGTGTTGCCTGCTCGACAATTTTTGCTGGCCGGACCCCGTGGTTTCGGCCAAGAATCCGGATGGCGCCTATAAAATGGGCCAGCTTGTCCGCGCCTGTCATGGGTTATATGAGATTTGTAAAGCCTATGGCGCGCCGCTTGTCAGCGGTAAGGACAGTATGAAGAATGATTTTCGTGGCAAAGACAAGCGCGGGCAGGATATTGCCATCAGCGTTCTTCCCACATTGATGGTGACCGCCATGGCGAAGGTACCCATGGGGAGTAGCGTCGGAAGCGCATTTAAAGCGGCGGGTGACCTGATTTTTCTATTGGGAGAACATGAGGCGCAAGGGCTTGCGGCATCCGAATTTTCCTGTCATTTTGATGTGACGAGCGGCGCGCCGCCCATTGATCTTGAAAAAAACATCTCCCTGTACCGGAAATTTCATGAAGCCCTGAAACAGGGGCTTGTCCAGTCTGCGCATGATGTGTCCGAAGGCGGGTTATTGACGGCGGTTGTTGAGTCCATGATCGGCGGCAGGACAGGCGTGGAACTTTGTGTTGAAAATGCCGATCACGATGTGTTGTTTAACGAAGCACCCGGAAGAATTTTGGTGAGTGTGTCTCCTGCCGCGGTGAGCGCGTTCAAAAAAATATTTGATGTAAACCTGATCGGAACAGTGACGGATGAGGGCAGGCTCATGATCTGCGCAGCTGAAACCATCTCGCTGGATGATTTGGTCACGGCGTGGAAGAAGGGATTTTAAAAATGAAGCCCTTGTTTGTCGTCATGGCGGGGGACGGTATTAATTGCGAACGTGAAACAGCGGCAGCGTTTGAGCTGGCAGGCGCGCAATGCAAAATCATGCATATCAATGACCTGCTCGAAGCCCCGAACGTGCTGGAAACGGCGGAGGGGCTGGCCATTCCCGGCGGTTTTTCCTTTGGCGATGAGCTGGGCAGCGGACAGATTCTGGCTCTGAAAATCCGGCATAGACTGGGCGATGCGTTTTTCAATATGGTCGAGCGCAAAAAGCCGATCATTGGGATCTGTAATGGTTTTCAAGTCCTGGTAAAGCTGGGACTGCTGCCTTTTCCAGGGGGAGGGCAGCGCCGGGTGGCTTTGGCCCCGAATGAATCAGGACAGTTTATCGATCGATGGGTTTCACTCGACGTGAATGCGAAAAGTGTTTGCCTTTGGACAAAAGACCTGCCTTTTTCAATCGAGCTTCCTATTCGCCATGGTGAGGGACGCATCATTTTTGCTGCCGGAGAGGAAGAAGAAATATACCAGACCCTTGTGAAACAAGGGCAGATTCCGCTTGCTTATGCGTCGGACGTCAACGGTTCTTACGGCGGGATTGCAGCCTTGACGGACCCTTCCGGGACTGTGCTGGGATTGATGCCGCATCCCGAAGCTTTTGTGTCGCAGATGACTTATAGATCATCCCGCAAGAATATGCTGGCCAAGGGTGACGGAATTTTTATCTTTGAAAATATCGTCCGCTATCTTGGCGGCCACACGCTTAACCCAAAGGATATGGAACATGGACGAAAACACGCCTGAAATAAAACGTGCGCTGATCAGTGTCAGCGATAAAAGCGGGTTGGCGGAATTGGCGGCCAAACTGCACAGCCGGAAGGTGGAGATTATTTCTTCAGGGGGGACGGGGAAGCATCTTCAGGATCACGGCATACCTTTTACGCCGATCGAAAAAGTAACGGGCAATCCGGAATGTTTCGGCGGGCGCATGAAGACGCTTAGTTTTCAGGTGTCGAGCGCACTGCTGTTTCGGCGCGAAAACGCAACTGACCGACAGGAAGCCGTAAAGCTGGGCATTCACTCCATCGACCTCGTTGTTTGCAATCTTTATCCTTTCGAAGAAGTTGCCAAGCGCCCGCATGCCTGGGATGAACTGGTCGAAAATATAGATATCGGCGGGCCGACGATGATACGCGCTGCGGCGAAGAATTATACATCAGTCGGTGTTGTGACTGACCCGTCGCAATACGGCATGGTGATCCGCGACATCAATGAAACAGGCGGGAAACTGCGGTCTGCGACCTTGCAAAACCTTGCTCTTGAAGCTTTTCGCCATACCGCCAGATACGATGCTCTGATCGCAAGCAAGATGGAAGAAGCATGGGGCGCGGAACTCAAAACCATCGTCCTGTCGCCAGCGGGTGCAACTGCTTTACGTTATGGCGAAAATCCGCACCAGAAATCCTGGGTATATCTTGACCCCTTTCATCCGGGCCTTGCCGGTGCCGTGCCGCTGCAGGGGAAGGAACTATCGTATAACAACTTGCTGGATGCCGATGCCGCCTGGCGCTGTTGCGGCGATATTGCCGCTGCGCAGTTAACGGCGTTTCCGGCGGCCGTTTCCATTATCAAGCATTTAAGCCCCTGCGGCGCGGCGCTTGCAAAGACCCCGCTGGCAGCGCTGGAACTTGCCTGGGCTGGCGACAAGGTCAGCAGTTTCGGCGGTATCCTCTGCTTCAATCAGCCTGTTGACCGCGATGTGGCAGTCTGGCTCGAAGACCGTTTTGTAGAAGTTATCGTTGCGCCTGCCTATACGGGGGAAGCCAGGGATATTTTTGCGAAAAAGAAAAACCTTCGTCTGATTGAAATGAAACCCTATGACGGTTTTTACAAGCCCGCCATCGTCCGTTCTATTTCCGGCGGCTGGCTTGTGCAGCAGGAGGATACAGGTATGGATGCGGAGTTCAGGCCCGTCACCGGCGTCGTTTTTCCGGCGGACAAAAACAATTTGGCGCAATTCGGCGTCATGGCCTGCAAGCACCTGAAAAGCAACGCGATCGGTATTTTTAGCGCATCGGAAAAGGGGCTGAGCATGATCGGCGCGGGCATGGGCAATCCGAACCGGCTGATCAGCATGCAGCAGGCTTTTGAAAAAGCGCGGGAGAATGGACACTTCGATTTATCGGAGGCCGTCCTTGTTTCGGATGCGTTCTTCCCTTTCACTGACAATATCGGCACAGCTGCCAGCGCTAAAATTCGTTACATCATCCAGCCGGGCGGAAGCATCAAGGATAAGGACGTGATTCAGGCTTGTGATGAAGCCAATATTTCCATGGCCTTCACCGGCCGCAGACATTTCAGGCACTGAGGGCAGAGATGGTGACCGCAAGAAAAACGACGTACCAGGATTCAGGCGTTGATATCGACAGAGGAGACGCCTTTGTGGAGCGCATTAAGGGGCGCGTGGCAAGCACCTATACCGACCGCGTCGTTTCCGGCATCGGCGGTTTTGCGGCGCTTTACCGTATGGGCAACGGAAAACTTCTTGCCGCAGGCACAGACGGCGTCGGTACGAAGGTGAAGGTCGCTCAGATGCTGGATAAGCATGATACGGTCGGCATTGACTTGGTCGCCATGTGCGTCAACGATATTATCTGCACCGGCGCGCAGCCGCTTTTTTTTCTGGATTATATCGCGAGCGGTAAGCTGGATCTTCCTGTCGCTGAAGAACTGATCAAGGGTATCGTCGACGGCTGCAAGCAGTCCGGCGCTGCGCTGATCGGCGGCGAAACGGCGGAAATGCCGGGGCTTTACCAGACGGGAGAATATGACCTTGCGGGCTTCGCCGTGGGTGAGGTGGAGGAAAAGTCCCTGATCGACGGCGGGCGGGTAGAGGAAGGCGACACGCTGATCGCACTCCCGTCGTCCGGGATTCATTCCAACGGATTTTCTCTCGTCAGAAAGCTGGTGCAGGAAACCGAAACAGCTCTTTTGCAAGCATGCCTCACGCCCACAAGCATTTACTGGTCTGTTGTAAAGGATATGTTTCCGCTGCTGAAGGGCATGGCGCATATCACCGGTGGCGGCCTGACCAATATTCCGCGCATCAATGAAAGTTTTGATTACGTGATTGACCGCTTGCCGCAGTTGAACGAAATCCCTGATGTTTTTAGCGAAATGTCCAGACGCTCCAACCTTGATGACGTCGAATTGTATCGCACATTCAACATGGGCATGGGCTTCGTCCTGGTGACGGGAGAGGCAGATCGGGTGGCCGCGCATTTAAACCAGCACAGCCAGCCCTTTTGGAAGATAGGGCACGTTACGAAGGGTGCTGGAAAAGTTATCGTTCATGCACGGCATGATGTTTTTGTGATGTGAGAATATTATACCGATGAGAAAGGAAGAGACTTTCTCAGGCTATTCGAGGGTTCTCTCCTGAATCGCCCAGAACCCCTTCTACATAGAGCTTCTTGATGAGCGCCACCAGCACGACGGTCAGGGGAGCGGCAAAAAGAAGTCCCAGCGGACCGAATAAAAGCCCGAAGACCACGATTGAAAATATCGTCAGAACCGGGGGGGTATAGACCATTTTCTGCTCGATCAGGGGCATGATCGCATTGCCTTCCAGTTGCTGGACAACCGTGTAGACCAGGATCGTCCAGGCCAGCATCTCCGGCTCAAGCGTTAAAGCGATCAGAAGCGCGGGTACGACCGCGATCAGCAAACCGATGTAGGGCACGAACTCCGCAATGCCCGCCACCAAGCCCAGCGCCAGTGCGGAAGGAAAGTCGATCAGGAGAAGCCCGATCGTGGTCAACGTCCCGACGATGACCATTTCAGCCAGCTTCGCCCGCAACCATTTTTTCAGGGCAACGGCTGTGCTATCCAGCGCCTCTGCCGCGCGCGCGCGGGCTGATTTTGGGATCAGGTGTAATATGCCATCATAATAAAGCTGCGGATCGAGGGCAAAGTAAAGCCCGCCAACAAGAATTAAAATCAGATCGGTTATGCTGTTGACGATCGACACGGCGACTGTGGAAAGCCTGATAATGATGCTTTCACTGTCGGATTCCAGCTTGTCCATGCCGCTTAATAAATATTCTCCCAGCATGTAAGATTCCGTCCTGGCCCTGAAAGATTGCCAGGCCTGCGGCAGCCGTGTGGTCAGGTTTGAGAATTCAGAAGCAATTTCAGATCCGGCAAACCAGCCGACGAGAATGGTGACTAAAAAGACAACGAAGATTGAAATCAGCAGCGACCATTTTCGTGCAACGCCAGTAAGGCGGGCGATAGGAACGGTCAGCCCATTCAGCATCGTCCCAATCACGACGCCGGCGAACAGCAGTAGCAGCACCTTTCTTAATTGCCACAAGATCAGCGCAAGCCCGATGATGGCTATCGCAGCAAGCAGCCTGCGAACGAAACTGGTATCACTGGGTTTAAAGGTCTTCATCCGTTTGCAAGCCTCGCTTCCACCAAAAGCGCCGCGTGATCGGAAAACGGCTGCGGTATGACGCGCATGTCGATCCGCGGCGCCAGGCTTTGCGAACAGATGCAAAGGTCAAGCGTCCAGCGGCTGCTGCCCAGCATGAAAGTATGATCTTCTTCTTTGTTCAGCACTTGCAAATTTGTCTCCCGCAAGAGCGGCTGCAGTTCCTGGAAGCCTTTTATAATGTTAAAATCCGCCAGGATCATCACCTCCCCGTCGTGACTGTTGACAAGGGTGCGGACTTCGTCAAACTGCCGCGCGCGCACCTTTGCCTGCAGGGAAAAATGCGCGAAGAGCAGCCTGATATTGTCCGGCAGCATGACGCTATAGATCAGCCGTTTCGACCCGTGTTTGAAATACAGTTTCTGATACGGCAGCGCCGCTTTCGACAAAAATGCATTGCATTTTCCTTTAAAAAAGGGCATTTGCGCCAGCAGGCTGTCTTCACCGTATTTTCCGGCGATGTTGTGCACGGCGTAGTCATCGTCCATCAGGTGGCCGATCTGGCTGAAGTAGCCGGTATTCCACGAGCCGCTGTCAACCTCGACCAGGCAGCATAAGTCCGGTTGTTCCGCCAGCATGATATTCTTGAACTGCGTCAGCACTTGTTGCTGCTGGGATACGCCGGTATAGAAATGACGGTGCATGCTGCCGAAATGCTGGCTGAAGGTGCCGTCGATGCCGCGGGCGTATCCAAGATTGCTAAAAAGGATTTTGAACGTCATGCTACAGGATGCTCCGCATGCCGCGGCCCAGGTAACCCAGCGCCCTTTGCCACCACGGCATGGCGCGGTAACAGGCCATATCGACGGCGCGGCAATCCGTCATGCAGCTGTCAAAATCTTCACGCACCTTGGCGGCAACCGCCGCATCGGCTGCAAAAATATTCGCCTCACGGTTTTGCAGCAGGCTCAGGTAGTCCATATTGGTGCTGCCAATCGTTACCCAATTATCGTCGACAATGGCGTATTTGGCATGCAAAACCGTTAGGTGGTAATGGAAGATATGCACGCCGTACCTGAACAGCTTGGGATAGTAGGAACGGGATACATAGTCCGCGATGGGCACGTCGCTTTTTTCGCTGACCATCACCTGCACATTCACGCCGCGCCTGACGGCTTTATAGAGCGCACGACGCAGCAGCCAGGGCGGCAGAAAATAAGGCGTTACAATCCGGATATTCTTCCGGGCGTGATGGATGCCTTGTAAAAGCTCCCGGTAAATGCGATTTGGCGCGATGCTGAACTGCGACGTCAGGTAAAAAACATTGCTGCGGGCGCGACCGTTGTGCAGCGGCGGTGGTTTCTGCTTTTTCCCCGCTTCCGCCCAAAGCCGTGAAAATTCATTCCTGATGTCTTCAACCGGGGGGCCGGTCAGGCGCACCTGCAAATCATGCCAGTGCGCTGTGTCTTCCCAAATGCAGGCGCTGCCGGTATAGCCGATCTTGCCGTCGATCAGCAGCGTTTTGATATGATTGCGCGGCAGCCATTTTGCGGGTGTCAAAACGGTGCCAAGGTCAATGGGGTTATAAAAATACGCAATGCCGCCGGCGTTGATCAGCTCGGAGAAGGCGGGCGAGACTAACAGGTCACGACTGCCGATACGGTCGAGCATCAGCTGCACGGAGACGCCTTGTTTTACTTTTTCGGTGAAGAGTTTCAGAAACTTGTGACCAGCGTCATCGTCTTTGAGTATATATTGCTCGAATTCGATTGATTGTTCTGCGGCGGCGCAGTCGGCATACATCGCCTGCCAGATGACGGAGGCATTGGTATAAATCTCCAGATCCGTTTTGCTGTTTGGGCCAAGCATGTATTAAGTCCTGATGCAGATCAAAGCCAAATCGGAGATTTCGCTATATCTCAAATGGGATTTGTTTGTTTAAGTTCCTGCTTGACAGAAAGTTTTTGCTATGTTTATATGCAATAAGAATATGTAAAGGAACATCACATGCAGCACATCTACGATAAAATCACGCCCGATATGAAGCCTTTAAAAGTGGCTGTCGTTCACCCGGTTGATGAAAATTCCCTGCGGGGGGCTTTTGAGGCTGCGGCGGCGCAGTTGATTATCCCGCTGCTGGTCGGCCCCGAAGATAAAATCAGAAAAGCGGCGTCGGACGCAAACCTGGATATTTCAACTTTTGAAATTGTTTCGACCGAACACAGCCACGCCGCCGCTGAAATGGCGGTGCAACTGGTGAAAGAGGGTAGGGCGGAAGCGCTGATGAAGGGCAAGCTTCATACAGATGAGTTTCTCTCCCCCGTGGTCGCCAAAGAAAGCAACCTGCGCACGGACAAGCGCATGAGCCACGTGTTCATCATGGCGGACCCGGGCTATCACAAACCGCTTTATATCACCGATGCCGCGATGAACGTTGCGCCGGATCTGATGACCAAGCGGGATATCGTCCAGAACGCGATTGATATTTTCTGGAAGATTGAAGGTCATGAACCGAAAGTGGCCATTCTGGCCGCGACGGAAGAAGTCGAACCCAAACAGCCGACCACGCTCGATGCGGCCGCGCTGACCGTCATGGCGATGTCGGGACGCGGGCAGATCACGGGCGGCAAGGTCGAGGGGCCGTTTGCCTTTGATAACGCCATTTCCAAGAAGTCGGCGGGGTTGAAGGGCATATTCTCCGACGTTGCGGGAGATGCGGATATTCTTGTGTTTCCAAATCTTGAAGCGGGCAATATGTACTTCAAATCTCGCGCCCTGCTGTCCCAATCGCCGCTTGGCGGGGTTGTGCTGGGCGCGCGTATTCCCATCATCCTGAACAGCCGTTCTGCCGGGCCTGAAGAACGCAAAGCCTCTGCCGCGATTGCGCTTCTTCATGCACGAAAAGCGGCACGCCCGAAGTAGGAGTTTGTCATGACGGAAGAAACCATTCTGGTGATCAACGCGGGGTCTTCCTCGCTCAAATACGCCCTTTATCGGGCCGATGACATGACACAGCTTGAAAACAAAAAGATCGAGATCAAGACTCCAGCCGGGTACGAAGCCGGCGTTGAAGAAATCATAAAACTGATTGCCGCGCACAACGTGACGGGCGTGGGACACCGCGTGGTGCACGGCGGCAAGGACCATTCCGCGCCGCAAAAATTCGACGTGGCGCTGCTGGCGGAGCTGGGGGCCCTGACGCCGCTGGCGCCCCTGCACCAGCCGCACAATCTGAAAGCCGTCAAGCTGATCATGGATCAATACCCGGCACTGCCGCAGGTGGCATGCTTCGACACGGCCTTCCACCGCACGCAGCCGCGCCTGAATCAAATCTACGCCTTGCCGCGCAAATTGACGGATGACGGCATCATCCGGTATGGCTTTCACGGGCTGTCTTATGAATATATCGCTTCCATTCTGCCGGTGAAGGGGCGCGTGATTGTGGCGCATCTTGGCAACGGCGCCAGTTTATGCGCCATGAAAGACGGTAAAAGCATCGCCACGACCATGGGCTTCACCCCGACCGATGGCCTGATGATGGGCACGCGCACGGGCGCAATTGATCCCGGTGTGGCGCTGCATCTGCTGGAACAAAAGGGCCTGACGGCCAAAATCGTCGCCGATATTTTCAACAAGCAATCCGGCCTGAAAGGCGTCTCGGGCCTGACCGAAGATGTCCGCACGTTGCTGGCCAGCAAAACGCCGGAAGCAGCGGAAGCCATCGACCTGTTCTGCCTCTACGCCGCGCGCCAGGCGGCATCGCTGACCGTCGATCTGGGCGGGCTGGATGCGCTGGTTTTTACCGCCGGCATTGGCGAGAATTCCGCGATCATCCGCCAGAAAATCTGCGCGCACCTGGCGCATCTGGGCGTGAAACTTGATGCGGCGCCGAACGCCGCCAACGACCCGTCCATCCACCTCGCCGGCAGTGCTGTCCAGGTCTTTGTTATCAAGACCAACGAAGAGCTGATGATGGCCCAGCACACCAAGACTCTGATTCGCCCCGCCCCCCCGACGCCGGCGACCGGTCCGAAAACTATTATTTAGTAATAAAATCAATTACTTAGTATATAGATTAACAAATCGTTTACGATTATCCTTGTCAGAATATTGTTTTTCGTATAAAAATTAGACATAGTTCACAAAAGACTTGTTAGAGAATCGTCACACCACAACAAAAAAGAAAGAGGAGACTGATTATGACCGAAGGTACAGCAGCACAAACAAAGAAAATGCTGGAAGAGCAAGTCGCGGCAATGACCGCGCAAAAGGCAAAAACCACCAAGGCAACAAAAGCCACCACGCAGCAGGAAGTTGCGCAGGACGAGCGGTTTGCCAGCATTGACAACAACACCTTCGCCAAAATCATGTTTGATGACAAGCTCTCGCCCGAGCAAAAGAAAGAAGCCGTCGTCAAGGCGCAGCAGTACGATATGACGCAAACAAAAGCTCAGAACGAACTGCGCCTGAAAGAGTTTGATCTTTTTAAAGAATATCTGCAGAACATGCGCAAGGAAATGGCGCAGGAAATCATCCGCCTGACGGATACCGAGGCATTCTCCGAACTGAAGGACGTGTACGAGCAGATCAACGACGCCGTGCTGGAATTCGACAACAGCATGAAACCGCTGACGGATATCATCGATGCCGTTTATAATCTGCGACTGAAAGGGAGCGATGTCACCCTCGGCATCTTTAAGGAGATTCAGAACGACAAGGCCAAAGAGGAAGAGCGCGCCAAAAAGCTGGAAGAGCAGACGGCAAGGCTTGGAGCGCTGGACGGACAGATCGGGACCATCAACCGGGACATCGCCGTTTTAGGCGAACAGAAGGCATTCTTCGGTCTTGGCGGCATCAAGCGGTCAGCGCGGGAGCAGATTGCCCTCAAGCAGCTTGAGTTGCAAAACATCAACACCCAGCTTGGCGCCGCAACGGCGGAAATCGACGCATTAAAAAATGCCTCGAACACCGAAAGCCAGTTTGGGGATCTTGCCCATGAAAAAGAAAAACTGCGCGAGTTGCTGGATATTTCGTCCGCAGCACACAAGGAGCGTCAAAAACGCCTGGTAGATGCCGCGCAGAACTTTGTGACGACGACAGAAACCCGTGTTGGCGGTGTCCTCGGCCACTTCGGCCAAATGGAAGGCCAGATTAACAGCTTGTTCGAGGCCAACAACGGCCTGCAGAGCATGTACGGTATTATCAGTGCCGCTACAAAAGAGGCCAGCAAGGAAAACCAGAGGAGCCGTGATTCTCTTTCTGAGCCGCAAGGTGAAGAGAACGAAATTGGCAAGATGGCGCGCGAATCAAAAAAACTGGCGGTCGAGGACTACATCACAACTCTGGACCGCTCCACCGTCGATACAGGCAAGACTTTTGCTGACCTGACGGCGCAAAGCTATCGCATTAAAAATATGAAAGATGCGAACCGCGAGCAGGTTTATAAAACGCGCGAGCTCCACAGTTCCGGCGTGGCCGGGATTGCGGATCGTCTGAGCACTGTTCTGCAGATCGTGTCCGGCGCTGCGTTGGGTGAGGCAAGCGAGATGGCGGGCCAGACGATCCATGCCTTGGGTCAAAAAACCAGCGATTTTGCTCTGAAAGACTCCTTCAGCACTGTTACGAACATCAAGGGCGTCAACAGCTCTCTTGAGACAGCGATCGAGAGTTTGCAAGCCTATCGCGATACGGCAAGGGTTGTCACCCAGGCGTCACGCGAGAGCTTGGAGGCCGTTAAAGTGAACCAGGATATTCTGCAAGGCTTGATTCGTGAAACGCAGGACGCTGTCAAAGACTCGTTCGCTGTAAACGCGGAGGTTGATATGCAGGGCGGCGCCTCTCCTGTACCTGCCAAAGGCGGTGCGGCGGTTCCCAAACCTGGCAAACCAACAGATACGCTTGCTAAACTTCGCGGTCTGAACTCGTAATACCGATGC
>CAYGGT010000014.1:0-29395 GCA_964349475.1 uncultured Rhodospirillaceae bacterium | reverse complement strand
GAGATAAACCGCCCCTTGTTCAAATAGCAAACAGGATATAGAGTTCGCTGATGTCTTTTATGATGCAAGATTCGGGAATGCGGTATCGTCAGCGGGTGTCTCAGCGCAGACGGCGCGGGGTATGGATATTTTTGATCGTGGCCGTGCTGTGCGGCATAGCGTATTGGCAGGGCGCCGAAAACGTGTTGAGCGGCGAGGTTGCGTACAAGCAGCAGGCCATGCAGTTGCAGCAGGAGCGGGAAGGGCTTGAACAGACTATAACGTCCCTGCGTTCGGAAGTGCAGTCCACGCAGGTGCGTTATCAGCAGCTGGAAGCCAAATACCAGCAGGAAGTGCCGACGGGCGCTTTCAAGCAACTGACGGATCAGGTCAAAAAGCAACTGACGGCTGGAATCAAGCCGGAGCGCCTGTCTTTTGTGATTGAGTCCGCGCGTCCGCCAAAAAATTGCAGTGAACCGACCACCAAGCGATTTGTCATGAGAACGCCCGTTTATAGCGGTCCGCATGGAAACGTCGCTTTCGGAAACGGCACGATTACCGTGACGGGGGAGGGGGTGTCGGCGGTCGGCCCGACCGGCAATCCCGAAGCCTGGTATGATCCCGGTAAACCGGTTTCCATTACTTTTGTCCAGATCGGCGGCAAAGAAACTGTCAAAACCGGACTGCTGCCCATCCAGCATGCAATGGTTCTCGCGAACAAGGAATACCGTTTTACAGTCGCGGCGGGCGAGCGCTCCTTTATCAGCGTGACGGTGGACAATTGCGATTATCCTTAAGATAATGCCTTTTCTGTTGTCTTTATCAAACGAATTGCGCAATATTGCGCAGCATCTTTAACGATTGGAGTACCCAACATGTTTACGACATCTGCATTTGCTGCGGAAACCACAGCGGCGGCGACGGACGCGGCCATGGGCGGCGGGAATATTTTTACGTCGATATTACCGATCCTCCTTATTCTGCTGGTCTTTTATCTGATGGTTATCCGTCCGCAGCACAAGCGGTTGCAGGAGCATCGCGCCATGATCAATAACCTGCAAAAGGGCGACAAGGTGGTGACCGGCGGCGGGTTGATCGGGACAGTTAAAAAGCTGGCCGGGGATGATGAGGTGGTGCTGGACCTGGCGGAAGGCGTACAGGTGCATGCGCTTCGCTCGACCATTATGATGGTCCGTTCGAAAACGGGCGAAAAGAAAGAATAATCGGCAATGCTGCATATCGAAAAATGGAAGATTGTTTTCGTCCTGCTGCTGACGGTGCTGGGGGTGCTGTACGCTGCGCCCAATATGCTGCCGGCGCAGCAACGGGCATGGCTGGTTGAAAACATGCCGGGCTGGATGCCGTCGCGCACTGTTAATCTGGGGCTGGATTTGCAGGGCGGGTCGCATCTGTTGCTGGAAGTGGACACCAAAGCTGTCGTCAGCGACCGGCTGGAATCCATGGTGGATGCCGCGCGGACGGAAATGCGCAAGCAGAATATCGGCTATATGGACCTGAGCGCGCGGCGTAACGGGCTGACTTTCACGCTCCGCAACCCGGCGGCGGATCGCGACGCCACCTATAAGATCGCCCGCGGGCTGGAACAAAATGCAAAGATTAACGTCGGGGATAACGGTATGGTGGAAGTGTTGCTGGATGAAGCCGCTATCCAGACCATCAATACCCAGGTCGTCAACCAATCCATTGAAATCATCCGTCGCCGGATCGATGAGACCGGCACAAAGGAGCCCGTGATCCAGCGTCAGGGCGCCGACCGCATCGTCGTGCAATTGCCGGGGGTTGACGATCCGGAGCGTGTCAAGGAACTGCTGGGGCGCACGGCGAAAATGACTTTTCATTTGCTGGACCTGGATGCGGCGGATGGACCGGTTGCGCCAGGTGCCAGGAAGCTGCCGTTGCGGGGGGAAGCGGGGCAAAGTGTCATCATCAAAAAGCGCGTGGTGATCAGCGGCGACATGCTGGTTGATTCACAGCCGTCCTTCGAACAGGGGGCGCCTGTCGTGTCTTTCCGGTTCAATTCCATCGGCGCCAAGCGGTTTTGCGACATCACGCGCGAAAATGTCGGCAATCCTTTTGCGATTGTCCTCGACGATGAGGTGATCAGCGCCCCTGTCATCCGCGATGCAATTTGCGGCGGCGGCGGGATCATCAGCGGCAGCTTCACCGTCCGGGAAGCGCACGACCTGTCGCTGCTGCTGCGTGCCGGCGCCTTGCCGGCGCCGCTGAACGTGGCGGAGGAACGCAGCGTGGGGCCTACCTTGGGCTCTGACTCCATCGCTTCGGGAAAAATGGCGGCGATGGCGGCTTTATGCTTTGTTTTTCTGCTGATGGCAGCATCTTACGGGCTGTTCGGGATGTTTGCCAATATTGCATTGTTCTTCAACATGATCTTTATCTTCGCGTTGCTGTCGATTTTGCAAGCGACGCTGACCCTGCCGGGCATCGCCGGGATCATCCTGACCATCGGGATCGCGGTGGATGCCAACGTGCTGATTTACGAACGCATCCGGGAAGAAATCCGCAGCGGGCGCACGGTGCTCGCGGCGGTGGATACGGGGTATAAACTGGCGTTGGCGACGATCATCGATTCCAACCTGACGACGCTGATCGTGGCGATGATCCTTTTCTCCTTCGGCTCCGGTCCCGTCAAGGGTTTCGCCGTGGCGATGAGCATCGGCATCATCACCTCGCTGTTTTCCGCCATCATGCTGACGCGCCTGATGGTGATCGCGTGGCTACGCAAGACTCGCCCTGTCACGCTTACGCTTTAAGAGGACTTTGAATATGCTGCGTTTTCGGCTCATTAAAGATAAAACCCATTTCAATTTTATGGGCGTTCACAAGATCACCTTTTTCCTGTCGGTGGTCATGACGGTTGGGATGTTTGTCCTGCTGTTCACGCGGGGGCTGAACCTTGGCATTGATTTTACGGGCGGCTTGCTGCTGGAAATTAAAACCCCGGCCAACGTCCATATCACGGAGGTGCGCCAGGCGTTGCAGGGCATGAGCACCGGCCATCCGACGATTCAGGAATTCGGCGAGAGTTCCGTGATGGTGAAAATTCCAGGCCGTGAAAGCGACCGCGCGGCACAAAAAGAAATCCGTGACGAAGTACAGAAACTGCTTGGTCCCGCTGCCGAGTTTCGCCGCGTTGAATACGTGGGGCCGCAGGTCGGCAGCGAACTGATCCGGGCCGGTATCAAGGCATTCATCTACTCCATGATCGGCATTTTGATTTATGTCTGGTATCGGTTTGACTGGCAGTTTGGCATCGTGGCGGTTTTTGCGCTGGCCCACGATATGTTTGCGACGCTGCTGTTTTTTGTACTGACCCAATATGAATTTGACCTGTCGACCGTGGCGGCCGCCTTGCTGATTGCGGGCTATTCGATCAACGAGACTGTTGTTGTCTTTGACCGCATCCGTGAAATGCTCAAGAAATACAAAAAAATGCCCATGTTCGAACTGATCAATCTGGCGATCAACGATGTGCTTTCCCGCACGATCATGACCTTTATGCTGACGTTTTTGGCCATCCTGGCGCTGGCGTTGTTCGGCAGCGCCGTTATCAAGGGGTTCGCTTATGCCATGCTGGTGGGGATTGTGTTCGGGCCTTACTCTTCAATGTTTATTTCCGCGCCGATGCTGGCTTACCTCAATCTCCGCCGCGAACAGCCCGCGCCGAAGAGCGAGGCGGAATTGGCACAGGGCTGAAATGGGAATTTTTTTGGGAATGCTGCTGGCCGGAGTGCTGCTGCTGACTCCGTCGCAGAGCTCTTACGCTGCAACCCAGCCATTCGACGCGTGGCTTGCGACGCTCCGGGTGGAGGCGCTCCGGCAGGGCGTATCGCAATCGCTTGTCGCAGAGGCATTGCCGGACACGTTAAAGCCCAATGACAGGATTCTCCGCCTCGACAGGCAGCAGCCGGAGGGGGCGGTCAGCTTCGAGCGCTATAAAAGCAATGTCATCACCGCCGATCGGGTCAGGAAGGGGCGTAACCATATGCGCCGTCACCAAGTTTTGCTGAAACAGATCGGCGACGCCTATGGGGTGGAGCCGGAATATATCGTGGCGCTCTGGGGGATAGAGACGAACTTTGGCGAAAACATGGGCGGGTACGAGACGATCCCCGCATTGGTGACGCTTGCCTATGACGGACGGCGTGGGGAATTTTTCCGGAAGGAATTGCTGAAAGCCCTGAAGATTGTCGATCAGGGACATATCGGTTTGCGCGAGATGAAGGGGTCCTGGGCGGGGGCCATGGGGCAATGCCAGTTCATGCCCACCAGTTTTGAAAACCATGCCCGGGATCATAACAAAGACGGCCGACGTGATATTTGGAAGACCGAAGCGGATGTCTTTGCCTCCACCGCGGCCTATCTTTCAGAGAGCGGCTGGCAAGAAGATAAACCTTTGAAGCGGCTTGTTCGGCTACCAAAAGACTTTGATAACAAACTGATAGGTTTTTACATTCAGAAACCACTTCAATTCTGGCAGGAGGCAGGCATACGTCTGCTGAATGGCGCGGATCTGCCGATGGATACGGAAGAGCAAGTATCCATCCTTCAGCCGGGCGGAGCGGGCTATAAGGCATATGTTGTTTATAACAATTATAGAATTCTGATAAAATGGAATACCTCAAGCTACTTTGCCACGGCGGTCGGACTTTTTGCAGATCAGCTGAAAATGGGCTATGAAAGAGGGTGAGTGTTGATCAATGGAAAGTGTGTCCGCATGAAATTTCATATTTGTCTGTTAATGCTGAGCGTTCTTTTGCTGTCGGGCTGCGCGGAAACGAAACTGCTGTCCCATTGGGCAAAAAAGGCAACCTGGCCGGGCCAGCAGGAAAGCAAGGGAAAGTATAAAGTCGGCAACCCCTATAAAGTCGGGAGCGTCTGGTATTATCCCGAAGAAAACTTTCAGCTGGTCGAAACGGGGATTGCGTCCTGGTATGGGCCGGGCTTTCACGCCGACGATACTGCGAATGGCGAAGTTTTTGATCAGCATGAATTGACGGCGGCGCATCGCACGCTGCAATTGCCATCTCTGGCCCGCGTGACCAATCTTGAAAACGGGCGGTCGGTCGTGGTGCGGGTGAATGATCGCGGCCCCTTTAAACACGGGCGCATCATGGATGTCTCCCAGCGTGCGGCGGAACTATTGGGATTTGCAAGTAAAGGGATAGCGCGCGTGCGCATTGAAGTGCTTGAAAAAGAAAGTCGTATTCTCGCCGCTGCGGCCAGACGGGGAGAAGATACGACGCGCCTGACATCGGACGAACTGCACGGGCATGCAATGGCGGCACCGGTTATTCCCGTTGTGCATGCTACGCCTGCTCCTGTGCCGTCGTCGGTCAGGCTGGTGTCCTTGGCAAACGACAATGATGCATTGCCGGAAAGCCTGCGTACGCCGACGATCACGGTGGAGGAGCTTGATGCGCAGCCAGGGCAGCCAGCTGATGTCCCGCCGTTGCGGGTTTTGACGGCAGGGCGCATCAATGCGGGCCGCTTTATGCCCTCTCCCGTCGTCTCAATGGCACCGGTTCACCCCACGGGCATTTTTGTGCAAGCCGGTTCTTTCGCTCTCTATGAGAACGCCGGCAAACTCGGCAAGCGGCTGGAACGCATCGCGCCAGTTATCATCGAAACTATCCCGGTCAATGGCCGCAAGCTTTATCGCGTCAGGCTGGGGCCTATCGCATCCGTGAAAGCTGCGGACAAAATTCTGACACAAGTCATTCGCGCGGGGCAAGGCGATGCCAAGGTCATAAAGAACAGAACATAATGATGAAAATAAAAATACTTGCGATCACCATGCTATGGTTGCTGCAGGCGGCGCCGTCTTTTGCCGCCTCTATAGAAACGCCCGCGACACACGCTGTTCTTGTCGACATGACAACCGGCGCGTTGCTGTTAAATAAAAATGCCGACGCGCACATGCCCACGTCATCTATGAGCAAGGCCATGACCTTGTATCTGGTGTTTGAAGCGTTACGCGATGGTCGTTTGCAGCTAACGGACGAATTGCTGGTCAGCGAAAAAGCCTGGAAGATGGAAGGTTCGCGGATGTTTCTGAAGCTCGGCAGCATGGTCAAGGTAGAAGATCTGATCCGCGGGGTGGCGATACAATCCGGCAACGACGCGACGGTCGTGCTGGCGGAGGGGCTTGCGGGCATGGAAGAGGCATTTGCGGAGCGCATGAATATTCGTGCCAAAGAGCTCGGCATGAACAACAGCCACTTTATGAACGCGAGCGGCTGGCCGGCGCCAGACCATTATTCGACGCCGCGCGATCTGGCGTTGCTCGCGTCCCGCCTGATCATTGATTTCCCCGAGTACTATCATTATTTCAGCGAAAAAGCATTCACCTATAACAAAATCCGTCAGCCCAATCGGGATCCATTGCTGGGCAGAGTAGCGGGTGCGGACGGCGTGAAAACCGGCCATACGGATGTTGCGGGTTATGGCCTGATTGGTTCCGTGATCAGGAATGGGCGGCGTTTGATCCTGGTGATCAACGGCCTCGAGTCTGAAAAGGCGCGGGCGGAAGAGGGGGCAAAGCTTCTCGAATGGGGCTTTCGCAACTTCGAAAGTAAAAGCATTTTTAAAGCAGGCGATCTTGTCAGCGTCGCTGAAGTCTGGCTGGGGCAGGAGGATGCCGTGCCGCTTGTCGCTGAAAAAGACCTTGCCCTTGTTCTGCCGATCGACAAACGGGCGGGCGTGAAGATGACCGTCAGCTATACGGGGCCTTTGAAAGCGCCTCTTAAAAAAGGCACGCCTGTCGCCACGCTGCATGTCGAGATACCCGATCAGCAACCGGTCGATATCAATTTGTTTACAGGCAAAGATGTGGCGCGCCAGGGCGTGTTCGGTCGCGTTGCAGCGCGGCTTCGGTACTTGCTTGGAAAAGCGGGATGATTAAACAGGGCGTCTTTATCACGCTGGAAGGCGGAGAGGGCACGGGCAAAAGCACCCAGAGCAGCCTTTTGCAACGGGCGCTTGCGGCATCCGGGGTGGATGTGGTGACGACGCGCGAACCTGGCGGCACCGTTCAGGCAGAACGCATCCGCGATCTTTTGCTGCAACGTGACAGTGGCGTTTTCGATCCGCTGACGGAGGCGCTGCTGCTGTTCGCGGCGCGGCGCGAACATCTGTTGCATAAAATCTGGCCGGCGATGGAGCGCGGTCAGTGGGTGATTGCCGATCGTTTCGCCGATTCCAGCCGCGCTTTTCAGGGCTATGGCATGGGGCTGGATCTGCAGGTGATTGAAAACCTTTATCAGCTCGTGGCCGGAAATTTCCAGCCGGATCTGACGTTTATTTTCGATTTCGATCCAGCGACGGGGCTGCAACGCTCCCTGGCGCGCGCGCAAAGCGCCGGCATGACCGAAGACCGTTACGAACGCATGGGCCTGAATTTTCATCAGAGATTACGCGCAGGTTTTCTGGAGATCGCCAAAAAATTTCCGGAGCGATGCGTGGTGATTGATGCAGCGCAGGATGTTCAGGCCATTCACCGGCAAGTGCTGACGGTGATTAAAGCGCGTTTTGGCGTGAGCGGCCAAGAGGTAAGGCATGGCTAGCCTTTTTGGTGATGACGAGGCGGACACTGTCGATGCTGTTGAAAAAGAGATCGATGCCGCCACGCCCGCTGCGCCGGTCGAATTAACGCCGCGCAGCAACCCCGATTTCACCGGCCATGACGCTGTCGAACAATTCTTGTTGCAGGATTATCTTGCCGGGCGTTTGCCGCATGCCCTGATTTTTGCGGGGCCGCCGGGGATCGGGAAGGCGACGCTTGCTTTTCGTCTGGCGCGATTTTTATTTGCGCAGACAGGCGATACGCCGCCGGCCAGCCTTTATGTCGCGCCGGAAAATCCGGTGTTTCGCCGTGTGGCATCATCAGGCCATGCGGATCTGCTGACCGTGGAGCGCGAATATGACGAGAAAAAATTCCGTCTGAAAACGGAAATTTCAGTGGATGCCGTGCGCCGCATCCATCCTTTCCTCCGCATGACGGCGGCGGAGGGGGGCTGGCGCGCAGTGATTGTCGATAGCGCTGAATACCTTAATGCCAGCAGCCAGAACGCGTTGCTAAAAATACTTGAAGAGCCGCCTAAAAAAACCATACTGATCCTCACCACCAGTCAGCCGGGCAGTTTTTTGCCGACCATCCGCTCCCGTTGCCGGACGGTGCACATGGAGCCGCTGCCGGAACTAACCATCGGCGCGCTGCTGGACAAGAGGGCGCCGGGCCTGTCCGGCAATGAAAAAATGAGTCTGAGCCGTCTTGCGGAGGGTAGCATCGGCAAGGCGTTGCAACTTTATCAGGAAGACGGCGTTGTGCTCTATCGGCAGTTGCTTGCCGTGATTTCGACGCTGCCTGATCTTGATATGGAGCTGGTGCACGACCTTGCTGAAAAACTTGGCAAGCAAGGCTCTGAGCGGAGCTACGCCACTGCCATGGACATGATAACCGGCTGGTGCGTGCGTCATGCCCGCGCGGCGGCACGGGGTCAGTCGCCAGCCGATGTTCTGCCCGGCGACGCGGCGGTTTTTCAAAAAATCGGCAGCCTGTATCCGCAAGGGCATTTTCTGCAAGCGTGGGAAAAAATTTCGAATATCGTCTTGCAAACGGAGATTTACAATCTTGACAGGCGGCAAGCCATCCTCGGCGTTTTTCTCGTGCTGCAAAAACCGGATTATCAGGGGTTGAATGTATGATGCAGCTTCAGCCCTTCCCGCTCTTCGCCAGTGCATTGTTGTGGGCGATGACAAAATCCCAGAATTTATCGGCGGGGAGAGGTTTGGTGTATTTGAAGCCTTGCGCTTCGTCGCAGCCTTCTTCTTTCAGCAAGTCTTCGTGGTCTTTCGTTTCGACGCCTTCGGCAATGATTTTGAGGTTCAGGCTCTGGGCAAGGGTGATGATGGCCTGGATGATCATGCGGTCATTGATATTGATGAGCGACGCGCGGACGAAAGACTGATCGATTTTAAGATGGTCGATCGGGAACTGGCGCAGGTAGCTTAAGGAAGAATAGCCGGTGCCGAAGTCGTCTATGGCCAGCTGAATACCTTGCTGGTGCAATTGATCGAGGATGTCGATCGCCATCTGCATGTCTTCCATGAACACGCTTTCGGTGATTTCCAGTTCCAGCCATTGCGGTTCCAGATTTGTTTCCCGGAGGATGTCGCCTGCCAGTTTGACGATATCGCTGCGGTGAAACTGCACGCCTGAAACATTGACGGCAATGCGGAAAGGGGGGAGCCCTTTGTTCTGCCACATTTTGTTGGTTGCGCAGGCGGTTCTGAGGACAAATTCCCCAATGGGCACGATGAGGCCGGAGTGCTCGGCCATCGGGATAAATTCGAGAGGAGGGATAAACTTGCCGCCTGCCTTGCTGCTGTCGGGCCGCCACCATCTCAGCAGCGCCTCCGCGCCGACAATTTCCCCTGTTTTGATGTCGAACTGCGGGTGATAATGGAGTTGCAGTTGTTTTTGCTCCAGCGCGCCGCGGAGGTCACGCAGCATCTGGGATTTTTGCTGCACCTCAAGATCAAAACCCTGTGAATAGTAGCGCACGGTGGCGCGGCCTTCTTCTTTCGCGCGGTGGAGGGCAAGGTCGGCATTTTCCAGGATCTGATGCGCATCGGCGCCATCTGCCGGATAGTGGGATACGCCAATGGAGGCACGCACCAGAAAGTTTTCCTCATCAATTTGTACGGGATTCTGCATGGCAGCAAAAAAATTTTCAGCCAGCGCGGCACTGTCCGGTTGATCTGGCTTCAGGACAACCATGATGATAAATTCATCTGCGCTGGAGCGAGCGACCAAAGCGTTCTCTGGCATGGCCTTCACCAGACGCTGGCTGACGATTTTCAGCAGCCGGTCTCCTGTTTCCTGACCCATGGCGTCATTAATATCCTTGAAGTGGTCAAGATCCACAGACAGCACCGCCACCACAGCGTCCTGGTCGAATGTTTTGTACTTGATGGCCTCAGCCATATGCTCCAGAAGATATGTCTGATTTGGAAGCCCGGTCAGGCTGTCAAAATATGCGAACTTATAGATTTTATCTTCGGCCTGTTTGTGCAGTTGCTGCAAGGTGGCGTCATTCTGACGTAAAAGCGGCGTCAGCAGCATCTGGCTCATCGCCAGCATCAGTATGCCGGTCACAAATAAAGTGATCAAAAAAAGAATGAAGAGAGACTGGCGGGTATGTGCGGCAACGCGTGAGACGATGTTTTTTGCATCAAGTTTTACGACGATGTTGTAAGGATGGCCCATTTCATCTGATGTAAAGAGCGCCTC
This sequence comes from uncultured Rhodospirillaceae bacterium, assembly GCA_964349475.1. Classification (GTDB taxonomy): domain Bacteria; phylum Pseudomonadota; class Alphaproteobacteria; order Micavibrionales; family UBA2020; genus PALSA-926. The sequence goes on along the minus strand of CAYGGT010000014.1, from coordinate 19,083 downwards.
ATAATAGGGGTTGTCGGATGCAGGTGTATTAAAGGGTATTTGATTGTTACGGTCTGGATTGAATAGAGGGGGCGCGCCATAGCTTTGAATGAGACTGTTGCGCAGGTCGTACACAGCCAGTCCTTTAATCGTCGTGTGCGTGATCAGTCTTGCCCCTTCTTGCTTTGAAAAAGGAGAGGCCGGTGCTTCATCGGCACGGCCGCGGGTGTTATTGACGATGGCGGCCACCAGCGCGGCGCGCGCAGTTTCCCGCAGCCCTTCCAACTGCTCGCCTTTATAGGCGTTGATCACAAACACACACACGGTTGTTTGTATCAGAAAAACGATCGCGAATACCATCAAGGCAACGCGACGGCCGAGCCAGCTTTTCCAGATGCCGGATGGTGAAAAAAGCTTGTCCTCCGGTCGTCTGCCCGGTTGCAACCGTCGTGGCTGGTGTCGCCTGCCAGGCAACAGACTTACCTTCGGTGCGTCCGCTGCCTGTACATGGTGTGTAGTGTGACTACTCACGAGCGCTTCCTATTCTCCCCATGGGGGACATCTGCATTATAAATGGATTTTCTTAAAAATATGTGAAAGGCGTGGCTTGAGCCCGGAACAAGTGCCGGATTACGCTGTTTTATGGGCTGCACAGCTTCTGCGCGTCTGGCCGTTTGATTGGGTGATTCAGTATAATATCTTGTTGATTTAACGCCGGACTTGGTGCTGAATGAGCTAGGTAATGGGTTTTATGCGGGGGGATGCCGAATGAAAAAAATATCACTTAAAGTTTTATTGCCCGCGGTTTGCGCTGCGGCTCTTCTGAGCGGCGCCATATCGGCGCATGCGCAAAGCATTGATTACGCCAGCCTCGAAACATTGTTTGGCGAACCGGTGACAACGAGCGCCACGGGCAAGCCGCAAAGGGTGTCGGAAGCGCCCGTTGCCATGACAATTCTTACGGCAGATGATATTCGCCGGTCCGGGGCAAAGGATCTGGCGGAAGTTCTGCGTTCCGTATCGGGTGTCAATGTCATGCAACACACCCGGCGGCAACATGATGTCGGCATTCGCGGTTATAACACACCCTTCTCTTCAAGCCTGCTGGTGCTTGTCAACGGACGCCAGGTTTATCTTGATCACTATGGTTATACGGCCTGGCAAACCATTCCCGTGCAGCTTGAAGAAATCCGGCAGATTGAAATCGTCAAGGGCCCCAATACCGCTCTTTTCGGGTTCAATGCCGCCAACGGCGTTATTAACATCGTGACGGCCAATCCTCTTTACGACGATACGGCCTCCGTCGGCGTGACAGGCGGCACGGGCAGTTATCGCGAGGCGCATTTTATCCAGACGTTCAAGGGCAGCGATAAAATGGGCATCCGCGTTTCCGGCGGCGCGTCAAAGTCGGATGAATTCGACGGCGATGTGAATGGCGTGGATCTGGCGCAGGCTTTTACGTCGCCTGAAAAGAGGTCTGTGAATGTTGACAGCATCATACAGGTCAACTCGAAATCGCAGATCAGGCTGGAGGCTTCCAGTTCCAATATCCAGGAAACGGAGATGACTCCGTACAACCTGCTCGCCAGCGCCGAATATGACACGAATGCCCTGAAGGCGGGCTATGAAAGCGATACCGCCTACGGCCTTGTCAAGGCGACCGTTTACAAAAACTGGGCGAACGTGACGTTTGCCGGCACTCCCTACGATCCATCTTCGATACTGTCCATCCATAACGATGTGACTGTTGCCCAGCTTGAAAACATCTTCAAAATAGGCATTGCTCATGCCTTCCGTGTTCAGATGGAATACCGCCACAATCAGGCATGGGGGTCAGCTATCGGTCCAATTGATGCCGTTCTGCAAGACGACGTGTATGCTTTCGGAGGCATGTGGGGGTGGACGATCACCGATCAGTGGGAATTGACCAATTCAGCGCGCGTGGACCGTTTGCAACTGGCGCGCACCGGCTCGATAAATGCGTTTTCACCGTTAACGGACAGCGATTACGATCAGAACGTCACCGCCGTCAGCTATAACAGCGGCCTTGTCTGGAAGGCGACGCCGACAGATACGCTGCGCTTCAACACGGGCCGGGGTTTTCGGATCGCCAGCCTGACTGATCTGGGTATAACGCTGGATGCCGGTGCCGAGATATTGGGATTCCCTTCGCTCCAAATCGGCAATCCCCGCCTTAACCCGACGGTGGTGACAAGTTACGAGCTGGAATGGGACCGTAAAATCGCCCCCATCAACGGCCTGTTCAAAGCCGGCGTGTTTACGACCAATATAAAAGATGTCGTCGATTTGGACAATGCGTCGCTGATTTGCACCCCTTTTGCCCCCCCTTGTAATGCCGCAGCCTTTGTCGCCCAGGTCGGAAATGCAGGGTCCAGCAACTCGGTCGGCGCGGAATTCACGCTCAAGGGCAAAATCAACGAGAACTGGCGCTGGGAGATCAACGACACGATCCAGAAAATTTCCGACGACTATTATAACGCTCTGTCAAACTCGGAAGATATGACGCCGATCAACATGGCCAATGTCCATATCGGATATCAAAAAGGCCGCTGGGAAGCGGATGCCTTCGCCCACTATGTTTCGTCGTTCAGCCAGCCCGAACCGCCCCTTGATATGACGATACCCACGCCTCTTGTCGAGGTGCCGGCGTACGTCAGCGTGAGCGGGCGCGTCGGGTACAAAGTCGGCGACACGACATTCTCTCTTTCGGGGCAGGAGCTGCAATCCGCAGAGGCCACAAGGACAAGGGGGCCGGATGTCGAACGTCGGCTGTTTGCGTCTATTGAGCATAGATTTTGAAGGGGGGTATCTCTTGTCAAGGTTAAAAAAACAGCTTGTCGTGCTTCTGCTGGGCATGGCAATGTGCGCGCCGTCTTTGATGGCACAGGCGCAGTCAACGGCGTATGTTACAGATATGGATGTTCAGGTTGCGGTGCGCGCTTTTGGTTTCGCCTACGGCATGCCGAAAGGGGATATGGACATTGAAATTGTCTACGATCCCGGGAACGCAGTTTCAGTCGCAAGCGCTAACCAATTGGACAAAATCATCGGCAAGGGAAAAGTATTCGCCAACCGGACTCTCAAAGCCAGAATGGTGCTTGTGTCCCAGATCGGCTCGACGAAAAGCAGGCTTGCCTATATCTCGCACGGCTTGCAGCCGAGCTATGATACAATTTTGGCAAAAGCTAAAAACAATAAAATGCTGACGTTCTCCACGGATTTCGATTGCGTGGCTAGCCAGACGTGCGTCATGGGCGTTCGGGCCGATCCTACCATTAAAATTGAAATTAGTCGTGCAGCGACCAGTGCTTCAGAGCTTGAGTTTTCGCAGGCGCTCAAGCTGATGGTCCGGGAAGTTGAATGACGTGGCGGATGTAAAGGAAAAACCGTCTATTCTCTTTGTGGACGACCAGAATAATATTCTGCAGGGTTTTCGCCGCACTTTGCGCAGCGTGGAAGACGTGTGGACAATCAACTATTCTTCCAGCGGCAAAGAAGCCCTGAAGCTCATGGAAAACACCCATGTGGATATCATTATTTCAGACACTAATATGCCAGGCATGCGCGGAACCGAATTGCTCCGGGAGGTGCAGAGCACCCATGCGGAAACGGTACGTCTGGTGCTGTCGGGAGGCGGCTCCCGCAGTGATGACATTTCCATTCTTTTGTCCACCAGTCACCAGTTTTTCTCCAAGCCGTTTGATATCGCGAAATTGAAGGTTACGATAGAGCGGTTGCTGGCGCTCAGGGATCATATCAGTGACGACCGCTTGAAGAAAATGATCGCTGGTATTTCCAAACTGCCGTGCGCACCCCTTGTTTATGAGGCGTTCAAAAAAGAACGCGAAGGCTCTACAGACCTGGAAAAGATGGGTGCGTTTATTGCGCAGGATCCAGGATTAACGGCAAAAATGCTGCAAAGCCTGAATTCCACTTTCTTTGGCGTAGATAAAGCGGGAATTCACCCTTACAAGGCCGCCCAAAGCATGGGGCCGGGGACAATCGCCTATTTATTTGACGAAAACGCGCACTTTCATACCATTGAGGCGGGGCATCCGAACTATGCGTTTCTGGCGACAATGTACAGGTATAGTTTGCAAGGCGCGCATCTTGTGGAGGCTCTGGCTACGTCTGAAAACCTTTCCGAACCGATCAAGAACATTTCCTATACGGCAGGTATGATGCACGAGATCGGCGCGATTATTCTGGCCTGCGGACTGGCGGACGAATACAGCAAGCTCACACCTCATTTTCAAAATATTGCCGTTCAGTGTCAGACAGAAAAGAAAGCTCTTGGCGCTATGTGTAGCGATGTGGGCGCATATTTTCTGGGATTGTGGGGGTTTCCTGTCGCCATCATTAATGCCGTAGCCTTTAGTCCGTTTCCCGCAAATGATCCAGATCAATCCCTCAATTTGACAACTTTAGTGCATGTAACGCGCGCTTTACTGCGCGCAGACGATCTGGCCGGACAGCAGGCCAACATGGACATGGTTTACCTGGAAAAAATCGGCATGACAGGCAAACTACAGCAATGGCATGACCTGAATAAAGAAGTGCAGGCACGAGATGTTATCAAAAACTGGGCATTTGCGCAGGCGTAACGCTGTCTTCAGTCGCGCGTATATTTAAACCATAGCCGACGCCATTTTCCACTTTTGCAATTTATCAAGTGCGTTCGTCTGACTCAAAAATTCTTGATCCAGATATGCGGTTTCAGGCTGGGGGGGATTTTTCCTGGTGTGCGCAAGGGCCCATGCCACATGCACAATCGCCAGAATGTTTTTGTCGCCTGCGTCACCCGCTTTGCGGGGCTCCGCATGATGCAGGATAGCGAAACGTATATCCTGCGGCAAACCCCATAAAAAAGCCAAAAATCCGCCTACCAGCGGGTAGGCGTTCTGCGGGTTTGCGGCATCCAGGAGCTTGCTATGGTCGACACTGCCGGCAGAGTGCAGTTGATACGTGTAAAGAATGACCGCGCCGACCGCATGCAGCAAGCCGGCAACCCATGCTTTATCGGACATTTTTGGAGGCAGATTTTCCGATTTGGCGATGAGTCTGGCTATCCTGGCTGTTGTGAGACTGCTGTCCCACAATTCTTGAATAAAAGGGTCGCTTTCAAGCCTTTTATCCAGAGGTGCGATGATATGCCCGTCTACGATCAGCGCTTTAATTTTTTCCAGACCGAGAAGTTCCCACACATAGGCGATCGTATTGATGTCCTGGTTGGTGCCGAAATATGACGAATTCATCACCTGAAAAATCTTGGCGGCGAGGCTGATGTCACGCAGAAACAAATCTTCGAGAGTTTGGGTAACGGGGCTGGCGGCCTTCAGTTCGGCAATAATCTTCTCGTGTATGCGGGGCACGGAGGGAAGGGCTGTCAGGCTGGTGATGAACTTTTTCAACCCCTCGTCCTGCAATTGCGATCTGGCGGCCAGCATGCCTTTGATTGATGAAATAAGCGTGCCTGTATCAAAGGGCTTGGCCATATATTGATGACTGACCCCCAGCAATTTTATAATCACTTCTTCTTCGCATTGACCCGACAGCACCATCCGGATGGTGTGTCCGTATAGCTCCTTGACCTGTTTTAAAAGCTCCGATCCATCCATGCCCGGCATGCGGATGTCCGATACAACGACATCAATGTGCTTTTCCTGCATAATTTTAAGGGCGGGTATTCCGCCATTTGCAAAGTTGATATCCCATTCCTGATGCATGGGCCGCAAATTCCGCCGGAGCCCCTGCAGAATATTTTCGTTATCATCGACAAAAAGGACTGCAGCTTTCATTATACCCGACCGCGCTATACTGTTGCTTTGCCGCTTTTAGCCGCCGCTGTTTTGACGCTTTCAATCTCCAGGGAAAGCTCGATAATAAAAGTGGTGCCCTTGCCGACTTCAGATTCAACAGACAGCGTGCCCCCGTGCTTTCTGACAATGATGTCGTACGAAATCGAGAGGCCTTGCCCTGTTCCTTTGCCCACTTCTTTGGTGGTAAAGAACGGGTTGAAAATCTTGGTCATGTTTTCTTTCGGCACCCCGCAACCGGAATCGGCGACCTTGATAATGACGTTCTTCTTGGTGGCCGACGTAGAGACGGTAATGCAATTATTATCTGGATCTTGCGCGCCGTGGCTTTTCTCTTCGATGGCATGGGTTGCATTGACAATCAGGTTCAGGATCACTTGTACCAGCTTGCCCGGAATGCAAGGCACCAGCGGGAGGTTCTCGTCAAAATTGGTCTTCAGGTCGGTAAAGGCTTTCCACTGGTTGCGGGAAACGATGATGGTGTTTTTTAACGCCTCGTTCAGGTCCACATACATGACATCTTCCGTGGCGGGATAGCTGAACCCCTTGATGGCGCCGACTATTTCGCTGATGCGCCCGGCCCCTTCAAGCGCCTGCGCGAGCGCTTGCGGCGATTCCCCGCTGAAAAAAACAATGTCCTGCTTCGCTTCTGCCTGAACGATTCCATCCTTCAGGGCCGCCATATCCGTCGGCGGCGCGTCTTTGAAGAGGCTGACGGCCTTGTAAAACCCGTCGTAGGCATGAAAGGCGTCTTGCAGAAATTTAATGTTATCGCGCACATATTGTGTCGGTGTGTTGATTTCATGCGCGATACCGCTGGACAAGCTGCCCAGCGCTTCCATCTTTTGAGCCTGAACCAGCTGGCGTTCCAGATCCTTGCGGTAAGTAATGTCCCTGATGACATTCACAAAAACGGACTGTCCGTCGTCGAGCGGGATATTTGTGACGGAAAGCTCGATTGGTATCTCTCCTCCGTCAAGCAGGCTGCCAATCATTTCCTTTGGCCCGGAATTAATCAGTTCACTGCTGCCCAAGCGCTCAAAGTCCTGAATGCCCAGCATATATTTCTGACGTACGGTTGGCGGAAAGAGGTCGCCGATTGTCTTGCCTTTGATCGTTTCTCTGTCGTACCCGAAAATGATATACGCGCTGTCATTGAGGGATTCAATGTCACCGGTAGCATTCACTGTGATTAATCCATCGGCCACGCTGTTGAAAATAGCATCCAGACGGCGCGCTGAGGCAGCAATTTCTTGTTCCGCCTTTGCTGTGCGCAGAAAGCCGCCGTGCACCTGTAGCAAAAGACTGTTCAGCGCTTGTATGACTTCGCCCATTTCATCTCCGCGACCGCTTTGGCGATGTATGACGTAATCTTTCGTATTGTGAGGATCCTGACTGGCCTCAACCATGGTTGAAATAATATTCTCAATGGGGTGGAAGATACTGAAAAAGATAATGGCGCTGACCATGGCGATGCCGGAGGCGCCAAAAATCAGGAAGAGGATGGGGAATTTTTTAAACTCTTCCGACTGGGCCAGGGCGCGGTCGGAAAGATCGAGCGAGTCCGCATGGAGCTTGGTGGCGATCTCGCCCAGACCTTCATCGATCTCTGCAATTTTTTTATACGCCGCGTTGATCGCGGTCTGGCCGCCGATCTTGTCGTCCATCAATGTAAGAGCCGCCCAGGCTGCTTTTGACTGTTCCTGCATCAGCTCATAGTTTTTTTTCACTTCCCCAGCTTTAGGAGACACAAAGGCGAGGTCTTCAAGATAGCTATGGAATTGCTTGAAGTCGCATTGTATCCCTTTTTGAGCGTTATTCTCGGGGGTCTGGGGCAGGGCGTTTTTTAATTCGGTGTCCAGGACGGCAAACCAGTATTTGATCGTGCCAAAACAACTGAGGGTACTGGACAGGGTATTCTGATGTCTGATGATCCTGATTTGGCTTTCGATAAAACTGTTATTAATTCTGGTTTGTGCCAAAATCGTGGCGTTGGCGTAAAAGAGGCCTGCAAACATCAGAACGAATATTGCCAGCAGCTTGGTTCTTGTTTTAAGGGCGATAATTCTGCTGAGAATAACCCACAATGAATGCTTGCCCACTGTACCCCGACTTTTCCTGTATTCCTGGATTTGATGAGTCTCTTGTTGTATCAGGGATATTCCCCATGTATGACCCGTTGAAAACTAACATGTCACCCTTGAGAAGTCTAGATTAATACAGGTTTTGCAGGTCTATGGTATAGATGAAGAAACTGTTAACAATGAAATTTTATGAAAATGCATAGTAAAGAGCCAGTATGTTTTTTTAAGGCTTTATTAGCGAAGTCACGTTAAAATGAAGATTAGGGCGTATATTATGGCTGGAGATACGTTTTTTGCTGAGTTGGTGCAATGAATAAGAACACGACAGAGATGCAGGGAGCAGACCCAAACGGCGCGCTGGATAGCAAGACAGCAGCAGCCGGTGTAAGAGCAGCGACGCTTGCAGCTGCTCCGCGGATTTGGAAAAGCCGCATCAGCTGGCGTATCACCCTGACCGTTTTCATTGTCATTCTTTTTGTCCAGGGGATCTCTCTTTACGGGGCTGCCGAAAATTTTGAAACAGCAAAACTGACAGAATTAAAACAGTTGGCGCGAGCGGTGATCGGTCAGCATATTGCAAACGACATGTCCGCTGATGTATCCGCAGGACAATTGCTGCCGCGGACCGCTGCCGAACGTATTATTGCGAACGGCCCGGTGAAGGGCCTGACGATTTATAATTTGGATCATAGTCTTCTGGCTACATACGGTGAATCAGCCACACTGCGTTCGCAGGCGCTCACCCGCAAACAAGCGGCGTACAGAAGCGCCGACCTCAGCAGGTATGAAGTCATATTTTCATCTTCCGAAATAGGCATCCCTTTCCACATCGTCGCGACTCTTGATGCGTTAACAGTGGAACCGGCCCTGCAACAATATATTCGTGATGCTGCCGTCATGTTTATTCTCATGGCAGGGCTGGTGACCAGTATTTTGATGCTGGCGCTTGAGCAATGGCTTCTGCGGCCCATGCTCACCTTGCGTGGCAATCTTTTAAATGCTGCCGAAAATCCGAAAAACCCGGAGATCCACGGCACGGGCAAAGAGGGCCGGGATGAAATCGGCATTACCTTGCGCATCGCCAACGGCCTGATCCGCAAAAACGCCGCTAATTTGGAACAGATGGAGCGCCAGACAGAAGAAAAAATCCATAAGCTTGCTTACTACGATACGCTGACAGGCTTGCCGAACCGGATTTTTTTCATGGAAAAACTGGATGAGGCGATCCACCGGAGAGTCATCAGGGAAGGCAAGAGGCTGACTGTATTTTCTATCAATATAGACCATTTTAGCGATCTCAATAACACCATGGGACATGAAATCGGCGACAGGATTCTGGAGGCGGTGGGGCGACGTCTTGCGGGGGCGTTGCCGGCGGATGCCCTCGTGGCGCGCATCAGCGCGGACGAGTTTTCGGTTATGACGATACTTGGCCAGAACCACGAAACCGATTCTGTGGCGCTTGAGCGGATCCTGCAATCCTTCGTGGAGCCAGTCAATATTTTGCAGGAAAAGTTTCAGGTCAGGGTTTCCATCGGTGTGGCCACCGCGCCCGGAGATGGCACGACGGCCAGAGACATTATCAAGAATGCCGACATCGCCTTGACCCGCGCCAAATTGGCAGGCCGTGACACCGTCCGGCGCTATTCCGATGATCTTGAGCTGCTTGCGCACAAACGGTTCCAGTTACTGACAGATTTGCACGCAGCTCTGGATAATGGCCATCTGATGTTGCATTTCCAGCCGCAATTCGACCTGGCCAAGGGCGTTTTGATCGGGGCAGAGGCTCTGCTGCGGTGGAAGCGCCTGGATAACAGCGCGGAAGGCAGCCATATTGTGCCGCCTGAGGAATTTATGCAGATCGCCGAGCAAACAGGACTCATCGTTCCGATTGGGGAATGGGTGCTGCGCAAAGCCTGCCAGACCAATAAAATGTGGCAGGATCAAGGCGGCCTTGCTGTTTGCGTGGCGGTCAACATTTCGGCCGCCCAGTTTCATCACGGCGATATCGTGCGGGTCGTGGCGCGTATCCTGCAAGAGACGGGCATGGCAGCGCGTTATCTGGAGCTGGAAATTAAGGAAGGCGTGTTCATGGAAAACATGGACGTCTCTGCCGATATTCTGAGAGAACTGCATGAAATGGGCGTGCGCCTATCGGTTGACGATTTCGGTACCGGATTTTCTTCCCTGAGTTCCCTGCGGTTGTTGCCGGTCGATCGTTTGAAGATTGACCCGTCCTTTGTCCGCAACGCTCTGGTGAATACCGAAGACGCGGCGATTGTGAAAACGATCATTACCCTGGGACGCAGTCTTGGAATCAAGGTGATGGCCGAAGGGGTGGAGACAAGCTATCACGTGGCCTTCCTGCGCAAAGAAGGCTGCGATGAAGCGCAAGGTTTCCGCTACAGCCAGCCGCTGGAAGCCGACAAGTTCGTGAATTATGCCGCGGCGTATAATCGCGATCTCGTCCGGGCCAGCCTGCATATCGTCAAGGACGCTTCTTAAAGCTGAAACGGGTCCTGGATTAAAATTGTATCTTCGCGTTCCGGGCTGGTGGAAATGACGGCGGCGGGGACGCCGATCAGCGTTTCGAGGCGGCGCACGTATTTCATTGCATTCTCCGGCAAATCTTTCAGCTGACGCACGCCGTGCAAACTCGTTTGCCAGCCGGGCAGGGTCTCATAAACCGGCTTCACCTCGGCCTGTAAATCCGATGAGGCGGGCAGGTAATCGTATTGTTTGCCGCGGGCTTCGTAGCCGACACAGATTTTGACTTCCGCCAGCGTGTCCATGACGTCAAGCTTGGTAAGCGCGATGCCGTGAATGCCGCCAATCTTGACGGCCTGGCGCACTTGCACCGCGTCGAACCAGCCGCAGCGGCGCTTTCTGCCGGTCGTCGTGCCGAATTCATGGCCGCGCTGCCCCAGCGTGTCGCTTGCCGCGTTCGTCAGTTCGGTCGGGAAGGGGCCGGCGCCCACGCGGGTGGTATATGCCTTGGTGATGCCCAGCACGTAGCCAATCTGCCCGATGCCGACGCCGGCGCCGATGGCGGCTTGCGCCGCGACGGTGTTGGAAGATGTGACGAAAGGATATGTGCCGTGATCAACGTCCAGCATCACGCCCTGCGCGCCTTCGAACAGGATGGTTTTGCCTTCTTTTTGCGCTTCGTCCAGCGCCCGCCAGCATGATCCGGCAAAAGGCAGTATACGGGGGGAAAGCTCCTGCAGCGACAGCACGAATTCTTCGGTGGCAATGGGCGGTGCACCCAGGCCCCTGTGCAAGGCATTGTGATAGGCTGTCATGCTTTCCAGCTTGTCGCGGAGAGTGTCCAGGTGGGCAAGGTCGCAGATGCGCAGGGCGCGGCGCCCGAGCTTGTCTTCATAGGCGGGGCCGATGCCGCGCCCGGTTGTGCCGATTTTGTGGCTGCCGCGCTTTTCTTCCAGCGCGCGGTCGATGGAGCCGTGCAGCGGCAAAATCATCGGTGCGTTTTCGGAGACGAGCAGATTGTCTGACGTGATCTCCAAGCCCTGATTGCGCAGCTCCGCAATTTCCGCCATCAACGCCCAGGGGTCGATGACCACGCCATTGCCGATGATCGACAGCGTGCCGGGGCGGACGATGCCGGAAGGGAGCAGATGCAACTTGTACGTCTTGCCGTCAATGACCAGCGTATGCCCCGCGTTATGCCCGCCCTGAAACCGCACGACGATATCCGCGCGGCTGGCGAGCCAGTCCACAATCTTCCCCTTGCCCTCATCTCCCCATTGGGAGCCGATGATGGTGATGTTACCCATGGCTTTGATCCCTATCTGACATGCCTAAGATTTCTTGCTGGCGCTTGCAATGACAGCAAAGGCGTCCTTGAATATCACGCCTTACTTGCAAAATCTAACCCTCTTTTGTATGATTATCGACATATGAAAACATAAAAGAATCTTAGAATCCCTTATTAAATCGGTGTAATCTCACATGAATCTCGTGTGAGAGACAGCCTTATCTTCGGGCAACGAGGAGGACGATTGGGCTTGCTGGTTTTAAAATTTGGGGGCACTTCTGTCGCGACGGTTTCCGCGATTGAGAATGCTGCCGGTAAAGTTGCTGCCGAAGTTAAAAATGGGCACAAAGTGGCCGTGGTTGTTTCCGCCATGGCGGGGGTGACCAATCAGCTGGTTTCTTATTGCTCGGAGATCAATCAGGTTTTCGATGCACAGGAGTACGATGCCGTTGTGGCATCGGGGGAACAGGTGACGTCCGGGCTGCTGGCGCTGGCGTTGCAAAAGCGCGGCATCAAGGCGCGGTCGTGGATGGGGTGGCAGGTGCCGATTGTCACCAATGACGTGCATGGCAAGGCGCGTATTCGCTCGATAGACTCGCCCGCGTTGAAAAACAGCGTTATGCAAGGCGATGTTGCCGTGATCGCCGGTTTTCAGGGCGTGACGGAAGATGGGCGGATGACCACGCTCGGGCGGGGCGGCTCCGATACGTCGGCGGTCGCTGTGGCGGCGGCGCTCAAGGCGGACCGCTGCGATATTTATACCGACGTGCCGGGCGTCTTTACGGCGGACCCGCGCATTGTCAACCACGCCCGCAAGATCGACAAAATCAGTTACGAAGAAATGCTTGAAATGGCGTCGGTCGGCGCCAAGGTTCTGCAAACCCGCTCGGTCGAGCTGGCGATGAAAGAAAAAGTATCCGTTCAGGTGCTCTCCAGCTTTGAAACCGCGCTGGGCAGCGACCTTCCGGGAACGCTTGTGGTAGATGAGGATGATATTGTGGAACAAGAAGTTGTCAGCAGTGTAACGCACAGCCGCGATGAAGCGAAAGTGACCTTGAGGCATCTTCCCGACTTGCCCGGCGTGGCGGCAAAAGTTTTCGGCCCGCTGGCCGATGCCGCGATCAACGTCGATATGATCGTGCAGAATCTTTCGCCCGACATGAAAAAAACCGATCTGACGTTCACAGTCCCGCGCGCCGATCTTCTGAAAACGCTGGCGGTGTTGACAGGCGTCTGTCAGGCTTTGCCGGGCACGCAGGTTGAGTCAAGCGCGGACGTCGCTAAAATATCCATCATCGGCATCGGCATGCGGAGCTATGTGGGCGTCGCGCAAAAGATGTTCAAGACCCTGGCGGAAAAAGGGATCAACATCCAGGTCATTACCACCTCTGAAATCAAGGTCAGCGTGCTGGTCGCGGACGAATACACCGAACTCGCCGTGCGCTCGCTGCATACGGCTTACGGGCTTGATCATGAAAGCTGAGCCTGCCGTCGCAACGCGGGAGGTGCTGGGCCCGCGCCGGCTGATGGGTCGCCTGCGTGATATCATGGCGGAGGACGTCACGGCCGCGCGTAAAGTGGGGGCGATTGTCGTGCTGGTCGCGGAAGAACTGCAAGCGGATATCTGCTCCTCCTTCGTGCAGCGGGCCGGTGATCTGTTGGAATTGTTCGCAGCGTCAGGCTTAAATGCGGCTCTGGCGCATAAAATCCGCCTGCGTGTGGGGGAGGGCATGGTCGGCGATGTTGCGGCTCAGGCGGTTGCCTTGACGACGTCGGACGCGCCGTCGCATCCATGTTTTACGGCCAGCCCCGCGACGGGGGATATTGCCTTCAGATCTTTCTGCGGGGTGCCGGTTTTGCAGGGCGGCATTGTGCGCGGCGTGCTGGTCATCCAGAACCGGCTGCAAAGAAATTACGATGCGGAAATCGTCGAGACTCTGCAGACGGTGGCCATGGTCCTGGCGGAACTGATCACATCGGGCGGCGTGCTGACGGTCGAAGAGATGAGCGCCGGATTTCCCGCTGGCGGCAAACCGACGGATATCGCGGGGGTCAGCCTTGGTCGCGGACTGGCCATCGGCCATGCCGTGCTGTATGAGCCGCGACTGACGATGCGGGATATCATCGCCGACGACAGCACGGCACAAAAACTCCGTCTTCGCGCAGCGCTGACAGGCATGCACAAAGCCATCAACCGCCTGCTGGATCAGGGCATCACTTTGACCGGGTCGGAGACGCGGGATATTCTTGAGGCTTATCAGATGTTCGCGCGCGATCGGGGCTGGCTGGCGCGCATTGAAACCGCCATCGACAAAGGTCTGAGCGCCGAAGCCGCCGTTGCCGCCGTCCTGAACGAAACCCGCGCGCGCATGACGCAGATGAGCGACGGGTACATCCGCGAAAGGTTGCAGGATCTGGAAGATCTCAGCAACCGCTTGCTCAGCCATCTGATGCAACAGCATGCGTCTCTTGCGCACGATCCGTTGCCTGATGATATTATTCTTGTGGCGCGCTCGATGGGTCCGGCGGCGCTGCTCGACTATGACCGTGCGAAGCTGAAGGGCGTTGTACTTGAAAAGGGCAGTCATTCAAACCATGTGGCGATTGTGGCGCGTTCTTTGGGTATTCCTGTCGTGGGGCAGTGCGGCGATGTGCTGAACTATGTTGCGCCCGGCAACAAGATGATTGTCGATGGCGACCGTGGCGTCGCGTATCTCCGCCCCTCACAACATGTCATTGATCTTTATTCCCGGAGTCTGGAGATGCGCGCCCGGCGCACCAGCATATACCGGAGCCTGCCGCATCAGCCATCCGTGACAAAAAACGGCATTCAGGTTGCCGTGCACATGAATGCAGGGTTGCTGTCGGAGGTGGAACAGGCGCACGTCGTCGGTGCGGACGGGATCGGACTGTTCAGGACAGAACTGTCCTTCATGGGCTGGAAAAAATATCCGCTGGTGGTGGCGCAGGCGGAACTCTACGGCAAAGTGCTTGACCAGATGGGCGATAAGCCTGTCGTGTTCAGGACGCTGGATATCGGCGGCGACAAGCCCTTGCCGTATTTCAAAGCGCCGGAAGAAGAAAACCCGGCGCTCGGCTGGCGCGCCGTCAGGATCGGCATGGACCGGCCTGCCGTCCTCAGGACGCAATTCCGCGCCTTTATCCGCGCCGCTAAAGGCCGCAACATCAAAATCATGCTGCCGATGGTAACCGAAGTCGCGGAATACGACCGGGCGCGGGAATTGCTGGAAATGGAAAAAATTCGCGCAGCAAAAAATAACCAGCAGGTGCCGGAACAAATCGAGCTCGGCGTCATGCTGGAAGTGCCGGCTTTATTCTGGCAGCTGGATACGCTGCTGCAAACTGTGTCTTTCATCTCGGTCGGCACCAATGATCTGATGCAGTACCTTTATGCGGCGGATCGCGGCAATGGCGCTATGCGCAACCGTTATGACCCTTTATCGCCCGCCCTGCTAAAACTGTTGAAAGCAATCGCGGACCAGTGCAAGGCTGCCGGCGTTCCGGTCAGCGTCTGTGGTGAAATGGCAAGCCAGCCGCTCGAAGCCATGGTGCTGATCGCGCTCGGTTATGAGACCCTGTCTTTGTCTTTTCCGTCGGTCGAAACCGTTAAAGTGATGATCCCGACCCTTGATACCGGGCAGCTTCTGCCGTATCTTGAACATCTTATGAAATCACGTGATCACAGCTTGAGAGAGCGTCTGCTCTCTTTTGCCCGCGATCATCAGGTGAATATCGCGTAGAATAATAGGAAATGGTAAAAATGACCGAAGGCAAAAAAATCAGAGCAAAATTGGCGGCGGGTGATACCACCCGCCCGCAGGATGGCTCTGTGGGGGCCGTTTTGCAGGCTGCCCGTCTTGCCAAAGGTCTGAGCATTGAAGATATCGCTGCAGCCATTCATGTCCGGGCTATTCAGCTCCGCGCCATTGAGGATAACAATATCGCGGCATTGCCCGGTATGACTTATGCTGTGGGATTTGTTCGCAGCTATGCAAATGTTCTGGGGCTGAATGGCGTCGAGATCGTGCAGAAATTCAAGGCGGACCATGGGCAGTCTCCGGCCCAGTTCCCCCTGGCTTTTCCCGAACCGGTTGGGGAGAGCCGTATGCCGGACCCGATGATGATCGGCATCGGGGCTTTCCTGGCGATTTTGGTTTTGACGGTGTGGACGCTTTATGCCAGTCCACGCGATGAAGCCGGCATCGCGACGGAGCAAATTCCCCCGGCGCCGGTCGTCACGACAACAGCAGGCACGACGATAGCAGCAGATGTGGTGACGGAACCGGTGCAGCCGATACCGATACCGATACTGATACCGATACCGGAGGTGGCGGCGCCTTTGCCAGAGCAACCGCCATTGCCGGCGCCAGCGGTGGCAGCACCTGCGGTCGTTGAAGAGCCTGCGGCAGCGCCCGCGGTGGAAAAAATCCCGGCGGTGGCGGAGGTCCCGCCCGTTATTAAGATTAAAGCCGGCAAAACCCGTATTGTTTTGAGGGCAAACCAGGCAAGCTGGGTGCAAGTGACGGATAGCCGGCAAGGCGTCATTTATAAAAAAGTGCTTCGGCCGGGAGAACAGTACGATGTGCCGGATCAGCCAGGATTATCGCTCGTGACGGCGAATGCCGGGGGGCTGGAGATTTATGTGGACGGCCAGCCGGTGCAGCCGATCGGCAAGCCGGGCGAAATCGTTCGGGGCATCATTCTGGATCCGGCGGAGCTCAAGGTAAAAAAGATCAAGGTACGGGATTAGCTTATGTCGTACACCGCGCGTCCTTACCGTCAGATTCAGCGCCGCAAATCACGCCAGATCATGGTGGGAGCCGTGCCCGTTGGCGGCGATGCGCCGATTACGGTGCAGTCGATGACGAACACGCTGACCTCCGACGTTATGGCGACGGTGGCGCAGATCAAGGCGCTTGAAAAAGCGGGCGCGGATATCGTCCGTGTCTCCTGCCCGGATGAAGCATCAACCGCCGCGCTGAAGCAAATCATCCCGCAGGTTTCCGTTCCGATCGTGGCGGATATCCACTTTCATTATAAACGCGCGATTGAATCGGCGGCGGCGGGCGTTGCGTGCCTGCGCATCAATCCAGGCAATATTGGCTCTGACGACCGCGTGCGCGAAGTGATCAAGGCGGCGAAAGACAATAACTGTTCTATCCGCATTGGCGTCAATGCCGGGTCGCTGGAGAAAGATTTGCTGGA
Organism: uncultured Rhodospirillaceae bacterium; assembly: GCA_964349475.1. Lineage (GTDB taxonomy): Bacteria > Pseudomonadota > Alphaproteobacteria > Micavibrionales > UBA2020 > PALSA-926. The sequence goes on along the minus strand of CAYGGT010000014.1, from coordinate 2,182 downwards.
GCAGTTCGGCGAACCTTGCCCGGAAGCGATGGTGGCCTCCGCGCTGCGGCATATCAAAATTCTCGAAGATCACGATTTTTTCAATTTCAAGATCAGCTGCAAGGCGTCTGATGTGTTCCTCGCCGTGGCCGCGTACCAGCAACTGGCGGAAGCCTGCGATTATCCCCTCCATATCGGCGTGACGGAGGCAGGGGGCTTGCGCAGCGGCACGGTGAAATCGTCCATCGGCATGGGCGGCCTTTTGTGGGCGGGGATCGGCGATACCATCCGCGTCTCTCTTTCTGCCGATCCGGTGGAAGAAATCAAGGTTGGTTTCGATATGCTGAAGGCGCTTGGCCTGCGCCATCGCGGCGTGAACGTCATCGCCTGCCCATCCTGCGCGCGGCAGCAATTTGACGTGATTGAGACGGTGAAGGTGCTGGAAGAACGCCTCGCGCATATCACCACGCCGATGACGGTCTCGGTGATCGGCTGCGTCGTCAACGGCCCCGGCGAAGCGCTGATGACCGATATCGGTTTCACCGGCGGCGGGCGCGGCACGCACCAGGTCTATATCAACGGCCAGACAAGCCACCGCCTGCAAAACGAAGATATCGTCGCGCATCTTGTCGGACTGGTCGAAGAAAAAGCGGCGGAGATTGAAAAAGCCAAATCGCAGGAGGCGGCTTAGCTCATGCAGTCACAACAAACCGTCATACCGGCGAAAGCCGGCATCCAGAAGACAGTCTTGCTGTCATATCAGTTGGATACCGGCTTTCGCCGGTATGACGGAAGAGCTGTGTGATGTCGGCTGATCAAATGATCGTGAGGTTGTTTTCTTCAGATGAATGGCAGATGTATAAAGCCGTCCGCCTGAAGGCGCTCCATTCCGACCCGCACGTGTTTAGCTCAAGCTATGAAGCTGAATCGGCCCATCCCGACCAAAGATGGAAAGACGGCGTCACAAGCCCGGATGTAGGAATTTTCGGTGTTTTTCATCAGGACGCGCTGATCGGCATGACGGGCGTGGCCGTGAAAAGGGATGACCCTGCGCGGTCCACTGCCATGCTCTGGGGGTCATGGCTGGAAAAGGAATGGCGCGGGAAGGGGATTTCTAAAAAAATGTATGAAGCGCGGCTGGCATGGGCAAGGCAGCATCCGTCCATCAAGCGCGTGGTTGTTTCCCACCGGGAAAGCAACGTGGCATCCAAAAAGGCCAATCAGAAGTACGGGTTCTTGCTCACGCATTCCGAGGATCGTGTATGGGCTGACGGTACAACAGAACCGGAGCCTTGCTATGAATTGAGGATATTATAATGTCTCTCGACCGTAAACTCAGCCAAGTGCTCGGCCGGTTTCAGGAAATCGAATCCCTGATGTCGTCCGGCACTTTGCCGTCGGAGGAATTTTCGAAGCTGTCGAAGGAATATTCCGACCTGACGCCGCTTTGCGCGCTGATCCGCGATTTTCAAAAAGCGCAGACCGAGCAAAAAGACCTTGAATCCCTCATGGCCGACAAGGAAATGAAAGCGATGGCGGAAGCCGAGTTTTACCGCCTGAAGGAACAGATCCCCCTGCTGGAAAAAAGCATTCAGGTGGCGCTGTTGCCGAAAGACGTCGCCGACGCCAAAAACGCCATTCTTGAAATCCGTGCCGGCACGGGCGGTGACGAGGCGGCGCTGTTTGCCGGCGATCTGTTCAGCATGTACCGGCGCTATGCGGCGGACCACGGCTGGCGTTTTGAAGTCATGGAAATGTCGGAAAGCGATCTCGGCGGCATTAAGCAGGCCGTGGTGGAAGTAACGGGACAGAATGTTTTTTCAAAACTGAAATTTGAATCGGGCGTGCATCGCGTGCAGCGCGTGCCGAATACGGAAGCGAGCGGGCGTATCCATACCTCGGCTGCGACCGTGGCTGTCCTGCCCGAAGCCGAAGAGGTGGATCTGGTCATTGAAGATAAAGATTTACGCATTGACGTGTTCCGCGCCGGCGGCGCCGGCGGACAGCACGTCAACAAGACGGAAAGCGCTGTTCGCATCACCCATCTTCCCACGGGAACAGTGGTGCAGCAGCAGGACGAAAAATCCCAGCACAAGAACAAGGCGCGGGCGATGAAAATCCTGCGCTCACGCATTTATGAAACTCAGCGGCAAAAACTGGCGTCAGAGCGCTCCGCTGCGCGCAAAGATATGGTGGGCTCCGG
>CAYGGT010000013.1:18909-30335 GCA_964349475.1 uncultured Rhodospirillaceae bacterium | reverse complement strand
GATATAAAGAACGCCGTTTTTTTTTATTTGTTAAAATATACACGCAGAATAGTTTTTCCATTTTAAAAACATACACCCATAAAAAAGAGAGGCGCCCTGCGGCGCCTCTCTCTCTATCTTTAAGACAAGTGCAGGTTGATTAGAACTGGATGTCCGTACCAACTGTAACTTGGCTGAAGTCTTGGCTGGTTGCAGCTACGTTAGCCGTACCAAAGCCATCGTTAGATGTTCCTGCACCGTTGGTGGTATCAGCAAGACGGGCAGCGTCATCAAACGAGCCCCAGGCAACCGCACCGCGGAAGGTCATGCCGGGACCGAAGGTGTAACCGCCACCGATCGTGAAACGATCGGTTTCAGCATCGATAGCACCAACTTCGCCGTCATCCGCACCAGCCGCAGTAACGATGGAAGAATCACGTGCAATGTTCTGGTTCAGGTAGCTTGCGCCAACATGCCAAGGGCCGTTGTCGTAAGCAGCACCGACAACCCAGGTCTCTTGCTCAACATCGAGGTCGGAGTTTACAGTTGCGCCGGCGTTGTTGATTTGCAGGGTGTCAAGGTTGGACGTATCCGCGCGGAGGTAAGAACCACCAACGGAGAAGCCGCTGAACGCGAGGTTCAGGCCAGCGTTCCATTGTGTCAGACCATCGCTGAGAACAGGCGCTGCATTTATGGCAGGAGCGGCAGGATCAGCTTCGAGTTCCGCGTTGCTGTAGCCGCCGCCGACGGAGATACCAAAACCTTGGTATTCGCCATCCCAACGTGCGCCAACATCCCAGATGTTTTCGTAGTCATCGGTCTGCAAGTCAGACGTCAGCGGGAAAATCGCGCTGCCGGTGGCTTGCTGACCTTGTGTCGGAGCATAAGAAACGCCAGCCTGGAAGCCGTTGAATTTCGGCGTCATGTAGGAGAGGCGTTCTGTGTTGTGAGCATCCGTCGGATCAGAGATCTGGTCATAGTCCAGCGTGCCGGTCTGGTTCAGGCCGAGGATGGTCGCGCCAGCCGCGCCGAAAACAGCAGCAGCCGGGTTCAATGCCTGAACGTAGTTGCGCAGACCGTCAACGTTGGAATCAGCCGAAGGAGCGGCAACCTGCAGCAGGTAAGTAGCGCCGTCTTCGGAACCAACGTTAAAACGACCCCAGCCGCCGGAGAAATAAGCATAAGCTTCATCCGTTACGGTGTTGCCGCCCAGTTCCTGTTCCGTGTGGAAACCGACCGTCAGGCCGTTGTCGAGAGTGGTTTCGCCGGAAACATGCACTTCCGTGTTGCGACGGAGGTCGAATTCATGCATGGAAACCGCTTCGTCGTTATCGGCGTAAACGCCGTAACCGCGGAAGTAGCCGCCGAGGTCCAGTTTAATAGCAGCAGAAGCAGAGGCTGACATCATTGCCACACCTGCGAGAGCTGTACTTACGAGTAAGAGTTTTTTCATTGTGCTTCTCCAAATTGCCCCTGTGAAAGGGGTCGGGTTTATAGGAAGGCGCGAGTGCAAGGCTGAATGCCCCTTGTCGCGTCGTCTCATAGAGGAATAAGCGGGTTTTTGATCGTGGTCAATTCTAACCCGGTCTTGTATGCGATAAAGGCCTTACACTGTGTCTTTGAGGCAACAGCGAGCGGCATTATTTTTACATATGCATTGTAATCATTATGAATTTTCGGGATGACAATAGACTTTATAAAGTAAAACAGCCGTGCTAATAAAAATATCGCCGTATGGACCCCGGAACAAGTCCGGGGAGGCGTCATTAATGGGGTCGTATATATGTCTCGTTCACTTTGTCTTGTTTCCGTCTTGATGATCCTGCTCAGCGGCTGTGCCGGTGTCAAAAAAGAAGCCAGCTATCCGACCCGTCCTGACGGCACGGACAAAATTCTCTATAGCGATCAGAAGCGCTCCACGGTCTGGGGCGAAGGGGAAACGCTTGGCAGCACCTTTTTCGGGCGTGACAAGGAAGACAACAACAGCAGCGGCGCCGGGGGAATCGGCGTCAACAGCTTCCTCTGGCGCGCGGCGCTGGATACGGTTTCTTTCATGCCTGTGATTTCGGCCGACCCTTTCGGCGGGGTTATTCTGACAGACTGGTATGAAAATACCGAGACGCCCGGCGAGCGATTTAAGCTGAACGTCTATATATTGGACAAACAACTTCGCGCCGACGGCATTCGTGTGGCCGTTTTCAAGCAGAAACTGGAAAAATCCGGCTGGCGCGATGTCAGCATCGCGGCGGAGGTCGGTATTTCCGTTGAAAACACCATTCTGACCCGCGCCCGGTCGCTGCGGGTGGCGCAACTGGGGATGGGGAAGAACTGACGTTCACCCATCTGACTGTCATCCCGGCGGAAGCCGGGATCTTATTCCCACCCTAACCAGATACCGGCTTCCGCCGGGATGACGAGGATAAGATGCAAGACCGCTACAACGTCAAGGAAACCGAAGCCCGGTGGCAGAAAGTTTGGGAAGACCGCAACGCTTTCACTGTCCACAAAGATACGACAAAGAAAAAATTCTACGCCCTCGCCATGTTTCCCTATCCGTCGGGGAAGCTGCATGTCGGGCATATGCGCAACTACACCATGTCGGACATCGTGGCCCGGTACAAGCGCGCGCAGGGATATAATGTGCTGAACCCGATGGGCTGGGACGCTTTCGGCCTGCCGGCTGAAAATGCGGCGATTGAAAACAAAACCCATCCCGCAAAATGGACATCCGTCAATATCGAAGCCATGAAAAAAGACCTGAAGCTGATGGGTCTTGCCATCGACTGGTCGCGGGAGATCACCACCTGCGCCCCGGACTATTACAAGCACGAACAAAAATTCTTTCTCGACTTCTTAAAGGCAGGTCTGGCCTATCAGAAAGAAAGCATGGTCAACTGGGACCCGGTCGAGAACACCGTGCTGGCGAACGAACAGGTGGTGGACGGGCGCGGCTGGCGCTCCGGCGCTCCGGTCGAGCGCCGCAAGCTGACCCAGTGGTTTTTGAAGATCACCGCCTTCGCGGAGGATCTGCTGGACGGGCTGAAGCAGCTTGACGGCTGGCCGGAAAAAGTCCGCCTGATGCAGGAAAACTGGATCGGCAAGTCGGAGGGGCTGAAGTTCAAGTTCGATGTCGTCAAGGCGGGGCGCAGCGACGCGCTCTGTCGCGATGGCGATACTTTAGAAATCTTCACCACCCGCCCCGACACGATTTTCGGGGCGTCTTTCGTCGCGCTGTCGCCGGATCATCCGCTTGCCGCAGAAATGGCGACGGCGAATAAGGGCATTGCCGATTTCATCGCCGACTGCCATCGAGTCGGCACCAGCGAAGTTGCGCTTGAAACCGCGCCGAAACTGGGGTTCGACACGGGCCTGCACGTCAGGCACCCTTTTATCGCGGATAAAACATTACAAATTTTTATCGCCAATTTCGTGCTGATGGAGTACGGCACGGGGGCGATTTTCGGCTGCCCGGCGCATGACCAGCGCGATCTTGATTTTGCCCGCAAATACGGCCTGCCGGTCATTCCTGTGGTCATCCCCGACGGCGCTGATCCCAAGACCTTTGCCTGCGACATGGAAGCCTGCGTGTTGCCGGGGCGCCTGTATAACTCCGATTTCCTCAATGGCATGACGGTTGACGCGGCCAAGGCAGAAGTGATCCGGCGCTTTGAAAAATCCGGCATGGGCGCCCGCGTCACGCTGTATCGCCTGCGCGACTGGGGTGTGAGCCGCCAGCGCTACTGGGGCTGTCCGATTCCCGTTGTGCATTGCAAAAAATGCGGCGTCGTGCCGGTGCTGGAAAAAGACTTGCCGGTGGTTCTGCCGGAAGACGTCGATTTCACCAGGCCTGGCAACCCGATTGCCAATCACCCGACCTGGAAAAAAACCGTTTGCCCGGCCTGTCAGGCGCCGGCGGAACGCGAGACGGATACCTTCGACACTTTTTTTGAAAGCTCATGGTATCAGTTCCGTTACACCGATCCCCACAATGCGGTGCGGGGGTTTGATAAAGACAAGGTCAGTTACTGGGCGCCGGTCGATCAGTACATCGGGGGCATCGAGCACGCGGTCATGCATCTGCTCTATGCGCGGTTCTTCACCCGCGCGCTTGGAAAATGCGGTTATCTGGATTTCGACGAGCCGTTCAAGGCACTCTTCACCCAGGGCATGGTCGTGCACGAAACCTACAAGGATGAACAGGGCAAATGGCTCTTCCCCGACGAAGTCATGCGCGGATCCAACGGCCAGTGTGTTAAAAAATCGGACGCATCGCCCGTCACGCCGGGCCGCATCGAAAAAATGTCGAAATCGAAAAAGAACGTCATCGGTCTTGAGGAAGTCTCGGAAAACTACGGCATGGACGCCGCGCGTCTTCTTGTGCTGTCCGACAGCCCGCCCGACCGCGACGTCGAATGGACGGAAGGCGGCATCGAGGGGGCGTGGAAATACATTAACCGTTTATGGCGTCTGGCCCTCTCCCCCCTGGATGGAAAGGGGGGAGACGTTGATGCCCTGCGCCGCAAAATCCACCGCACCATCCACGACATGACGCAGGACTTCGACAAGTTCCACTTTAATAAAGCCGTGGCGCGCCTGCGTGAATTGTCAAACGCCCTGGAAGATTTCAAAGGTGACGGCGCCGTGCGAAAAGAAGGCATCGAGGCGCTGGTGCGTCTGATGTCGCCGATGATGCCGCACCTGGCGGAAGAGCTGTGGATGCAGCTCGGCCATAAAACATTGCTGGTGGATGAACCCTGGCCGGCGGCCGATGCGGATCTTCTCGGCAGCGACACCGTCACCGTGGCGATCCAGGTCAACGGCAAGCTGCGCGCCACGATCACCCTGCCGAAGGACATGGAACAGACGCTTGCCGAAAAAGCCGCGCTCGGCGACCCGCAGATCCAAAAAGCCCTCGATGGCAAATCTCCGCGCAAGGTCATCGTCGTGCCGAACCGGATTATCAATGTCGTGGTTTAATGCACACCCCGGCGCTGTCATGAGAAGATCCCGCACCGCGGCGCTTCGTCGGGGTAAAATAATAATACTGGGTTTTTGTTTGGTTTTCAGCCTCTCTGCGTGCGGATTTGAACCGCTGCATGGCGTCAAAAGCGCGCAAGTTTCCCCCCGCCCGGCCATCGAGATCGCGAGCATCCCCGACCGCGAAGGGCATCTTCTCCGGAACCGGCTGATCGACAGGCTTGGGCAGCCGGATGTTGCGGGCTGGCAGCTGAAAATATCGCCGCTGGAAAAAAATATCGTTCATCTCGGCATCCGCAAAGATGCGACGGCCACCCGCGCGCAGGTGCAAATGGCGGCGCTGATGCAGCTTGTGGAAAAAAGCACTGGCAGGGTGATGGTGCAGCGGCGCCTCAACGCCGTCGGTGCTTATAATCTGCTGGACAACCAACTGGCGACAATCGTTTCCCAGCAGACGGTCGTCGAAAGCATGTTGCAGGCAATGGCGGAGGATGCGGTGACGGAAATAGATCTTTATCTGCGCCGGGTGCAGGATCAGTGAAGATTCCGCCGAAAAACATCGAAAGTTTCATAAAAAAACCTGCGCCGGAAACGGTGGCCGTGCTGTTGTATGGCCCTGACGAAGGGCTGGTGCGCGAGCGCATGGACGCGCTGACCAAAAACATCGTGCCCGATATTCGCGATCCTTTCAGCGTTGCGGAGTTCTCTGCCGCCGCGCTGGACGAAAACCAGGCGCTGCTGATGGACGAAGCGATGTCGTTTTCCATGCTTGGCGGGCGGCGCGTGGTGCGCCTGCGCGATGCCGCCGATAAAGTAACGGCGCTGGTCAAGGATGTTTTATCCGCCCTGAAAGCCGGGGATAATTTTATTTTGCTGGGCGCCGGGGAGTTACCGCCGCGCTCCTCTTTGCGGCTGCTGTTCGAAAATGCCGGAAATGCTGCCGCCATTCCCTGCTATGTCGAGGACGCGCGCGATATCGGCCGCGTGATCGGCGAAGCGCTTCAGTCCGCGGGCTATGCCGCATCGGCGGAAGCTGTTTCCGTCATGGCGGCCAATGTCACAGGCGACCGGGCGGTGGCGCGGTCGGAAGTGGAAAAACTGATCACCTACATGGGCGGTGACAGGAAAAATATTTCACTGGACGATGTGGTCGCCTGCGTCGGCAGCAGCGCCGCCCTGTCGCTGGACGATCTGGCGAAAAACATCGCTTCCGGGCGTTTTTCCGAAGCGGATAGAATTCTCAGCCATGTGCTGTCCGAAGGCTTGCCCGCCGTCACGGTGCTGCGCAATCTTCAGGGGTATTTCACGCGCTTGCATCTGACCAAGTCCCGCTTGCAAAAAGGGGAGAGCCTGGAAGAGGCGCTGCGTAAATTGCGCCCGCCGCTTTTTTTCAAGGTCAAACCCGCCTTTGAATCCCAGGTGAATAACTGGGGCATGACGCAGATGGAACAGGCGCTGACGCTGCTTTCCGGCGTCGAGGCCAAATGCAAGCAGACCGCCAGCGACCCGAAAATATTGTGCGGCCGCGCCGTCTTGTCCCTGTCGCAGATGGGCGCGCGGCAGCGGGGATGATATAAGCAGTTACCTTTTATACCGTGTCAGCAAATCAAGACAGGCCATGCGCACGGCGACGCCCATTTCGACTTGCGTCGTGATGAGGCTGCGTTTTGGATCGTCGGCGACGGCAGCCTCGATTTCCACGCCGCGGTTCATCGGCCCTGGGTGGAGGACGACGGCGTTGTCCCTGGCCAGCGCCAGTCGTTCCGTGGTCAAGCCGTAGTCGCGGAAGTAGGTTTCTTCGAGTCCGGGCAGCAACGTCTTCATGCGTTCTTTTTGCACACGCAGCACCATCACGGCGTCCGCGTCCTTCAGCCCTGTCTCGATGTCGGTTGTGGCGTTGGAAATGCCTTCGGGCAGCAGTTCCGGCGGTCCCACCCATTGAACGACGGCGCCCATTTTTTTCAGCAGCAGGCCGTTGGAATGCGCGACGCGGCTATGAAGAATGTCGCCGCAGATGGTGACCTGAAGCCCTTCCAGCCGCCCGAAATGGCGGCGAAGCGTGAGCGCGTCCAGCACCGCCTGGGTCGGATGTTCGTTGGTGCCGTCGCCGCCGTTGATGACAGGGCATTCCAAAATCTCGGCGGCTTTTGCGGCGGAGCCTTCCTCATGGTGGCGGATGACGAAGATATCCGGGCGCATGGCGTTGAGCGTTTTGAGCGTGTCGATAAAACTTTCGCCCTTTTTGATGGCCGAACCCTCGACCATCATGTTGATGACCTCGGCGCCCAGGCGTTTCGCCGCCATTTCAAACGACAGGCGCGTGCGGGTGGAGTTTTCGAGGAACAGGTTGATCAGCACCAGCCCCCTGAGCAGGGCGTTCGTTTGCGACATGCGGCGGTTCTGCACCACGTAGTGTTCGGCGAGGTCCAGCACCGTGATCATATCGTTTGCGCTGAAATCGTTGATGCTGAGGAAATCATGGTGCTGAAAAGAGATCTTTTTTACTGGGTTGGCGGTCATGTCATGCGACTCCTTTTAAAATTTCTTCCGTATCGGCGCCCAGCGTCGGCGGCGCGTGGCGGTACGATACCGGCGTTGCCGAAAAGTTCAGCGGACTGGCAATCAGCGGTATCGGCGCCGCCGCCGCCGGATGGTCCATTTCCATGACCATGCCGCGCGCCTGCACCTGCGGATCGGCAAAGACCTGGTCGAGCGTATTGACGGGGCCGCAGGGCACGTCTCTTTTTTCCAGACCTGTGATCCAGTGTTGCGCGGGATGTTCCGCGATCAGGGCGCCGATCATCGGCACCAGGATATTGCGGTTCCTGACGCGGTTTTTATTTTCGGTGAAGCGGGCGTCCTGATACAAATCCGGCCTGCCCGCAAAGGTGCAGAAATCTTTGTATTGCCGGTCGTTGCCGACAGCGAGGATGATGTAGCCGTCCGCTGCTTTGAATACTTCGTAAGGGACGATGGTCAGATGCGCGTTGCCCATGCGCGGCGGGACTTCTCCGCCAGTCAGGTAATATTGCGCCGCGTTGGAGAGCACGGCGACCTGCGTGTCGAGAAGCGAGATGTCGATGCATTGCCCCTGGCCCGTTTTTTCGCGGTGATAAAGCGCCGCCAGAATCCCCGTCAGGCTGTAAAGCCCGGTCATGATGTCGGCGAAGGCGACCGGCATTTTATAAGGATCTCCGTCAACCGGGCCGTTGAGGCTCATCACGCCGCCCATGCCCTGAATCAGGAAATCGTAACCGGCACGGTCTTTATAGGGGCCGTTATGGCCAAAGCCGGTGAGGGAGCAATAGATGAGACGTGGAAATTCTTTTTTGAGCTGGCTGTAGCCAAGGCCGTATTTGTCGAGTGCCCCGGCTTTATAATTTTCAAACAGGATGTCGGCGGTGGCGAGAAGTTTTTTGGCAGTCGCCAATCCTTGCGGTGTCGTGAAATCCAGGGCGACGGATTTTTTGTTGCGGTTGGCGGAAAGGTAATAGGCGCTTTCAGTGGTATCGCGCCCTTCTTTGTCTTGCAGGAACGGCGGTCCCCATTGGCGCGTGTCGTCGCCGGCGCCCGGTTTTTCGATCTTGATCACCTCAGCGCCGAGGTCGCCCAAAATCTGGGTGGCGCTCGGCCCCGCCAGGATGCGCGACATGTCAAAAACCCGGATGCCTTTCAAGGGGCCTGTATTCAATTCAGCCATTCAAAACCAAACCTGTAGATCATCATCACGGCAATCCCCATCGTTAGTCCCAGACCGGCTGGCACATTGATCAAACCCAATGATATTTTGCCTTTCGTTGTCTTTTTAGCAGCCCAGGCCATGAAAAGTCCATGCAATAACCCGGCAAATGCGCCGAGGCTCAGGGCCATCAGAATATCGGGAAAGCCAAGGCCCAGCCCCGCCGCCGCCATCAGTTTGACGTCGCCCAGGCCCAGGCTATCGGCGTCATAGAACTTATTGGCAATCGTGCGGATGAAGAGCAGCAAGCCGCCCCCCATCAGGGCGCCTCCGACCGCGTTCACCGGCAGGAACATCTGCCAGTGTGTGGAGATATGGAATGACATGAAACTCAGCGCCAGTGCCGCGTTCAGATAATCGGGTAAAATATATTCTTTGACATCACGGTAAGCCAGCGCGAGGAGAATGGCTAAAATCAAAAAATATGAAAATATAGAGATCGCTGCTAACACGATTTGCCTGCCTGGTGATGGGTGGGGTTACTTATGCCATTGATTTGCAGGTTGTGCACGTCCTTTAAATCAGGATATACTTAAAAGTAGTCTGGCAAGGGGTTGTCCGGGCAAGCAAAAGGGGGAGGAATCTTCACCACTGTTTGTGACAAGATTCCAAGGATACATGGGGACGCAGCATACAATTCTTGTCGTCGAGGATAATGACTTTGTCAGGATGCAGATCACGGGCATCCTCAAAGCCGCGGGCTATGAGACGCTGGAAGCGACGGATGGCAACGGCGCGCTCGAAATGATGAGCAAGGAAATATCTCTGGCCGTCGTCGATGTGCGCATGGAGCCGATGGACGGCTTCGATTTCATCGCGATGATCCAGTCCGAAGGATATAAAATTCCGGTCGTCCTCGTGACAGGCGACCAGGATAGCGAATTGCTGACGAAGGCTGGAAAGCTTGGGGTGGCGACGATTCTCATGAAACCCGTCCAGAAAGACCGCCTGATTTCCATGGTCGGCCGTTTGATCGAGAAAAGGGGTAGCCGCTGATCATGAAGACAAACAGTTTTCTTCGGCTCGGTGTCGTGATGGTGTCGCTTTTTCTCGCGACATCCTGTGCATCGGTGGATATACCGGATGGACGCACCGTCAAGGTCCCGGCGGCGACGCCGCCGCTTGACCGGTTTGAGGCGCTGAATGAAAAGCGCGACCCCGTCACGCGAGTCAAGCTTGGCCGCGACATGCTGGTGCCTCAGGCTTTGAAGGAAGACAAACTGCCGGACGTGATGGCCGGTCCGTATGAGTTGCGCGGCGAAACGCTGGCCAGTGCGCTGCAGCTGATTCTCGATGACTACGATATTTCGCTCGCCTTTGAATCCGACGAGGGCCTGACACGGCGGATCACCGTTTCCAATTTGCACGGCACGCTGAAAGACGTCGTGAACCGGGTGTGTTCGCTGGCTGACCTCTACTGCCATTTCGAAGCCGACACGATGACCATCAAGAAAACCGAGACGTTTGTGGTCGATCTGCCGCCGATCGGCGCCGGCGCGGCGGCGGCCACCACCACGACGGATACCGCCGCGACGGCGACGACAGGGACCACGACGAACGACGCTTATACCCAGATCGGCGCGGGGCTTGCCGCTGTGATCGGGACGACGCCGATTGTGGATTCATCGACGCGTGTCATGATTTACACCGCCACGCAGCGGTCGCATAAATACGCGCTGCAGTATTTCGAGCGCCTGCGCAAAAACACAGCGCTGATCATTTTTGAAACCCACATCTGGGAAGTGGCGCTGAACAACGCCAACCGCACCGGGATCAACTGGAACACTCTGTTCAGCAAAATCGGGGAATTCACGCTCGATGTGACGGTTCCAGGCGGCGTGTCGGCGGCGGGAGGCGCGACGTCGCCGATATCCATCACGCCGACCTACACGGGCAGCGGAAACGTGACGACGGACGCGGTGCTCGATTTTATTTCCGAGCGCGGCGCCGTCAGAACGGTATCGCAGCCGCAGATCACGGTGTTGTCGGGCTCAAGGGCGTCGCTGGCCGTTTCGCAGGCGGAGAATTATGTGAGCGGCGTCAGCCGCACGCCTTCAACAACCGTGGGCATTGCCGATACTTTCACCACGACGACGGCGACGGTGACGACGGGTCTGAACATGAGCGTGACGAGCGCCTGGGACCAGTCCACTGTTTACGGCAATCTGGACATTTCTCTGGACGATCTTTTACAGCTGGACTCATTCTCGCCGGATGGCGGTCTGACCACCGTGCAGTTGCCGCAAACCACCAAGCGCAGCCTGCAGACGGAGATACGCGTCAGGCCCGGCGACGCCATCCTGATCGGCGGGCTGGTGTCGGAGCGCGATAGTCTCGCCGATAGCGGCCCGGGTTTCATGAAACCTCTGTTCGCCACGGCGCGCAACGCCCAGAAAGCCAACAGCGAACTGGTTTTCTTGCTGCGCCCCAGGGTTGTCGCTTTTATTGAAGGCGACGATAGCGATACGCCCCCGGTGGTGGACGCTCCCAAAGAAGGCTTGTCGATAAAGTCAGTGCCCGTGCCGGACATCACGGACAATATAAAAAATATTTTTGGACGCACGACGGCGCCCGCCCCGGCTGCAGCCGTGTCTGCGGCAGCACCCGTCGTCACGCCGCCGCCCGCCGCGCCTGAGCCACCTGCTGTGTCTGAGCCACCGGCTGTGCTTGAACCATCCGTTGTGCTTGAACCACCCGTTGTGCTTGAACCAATTGTACCCGCTGATGCGCC
>CAYGGT010000013.1:17194-18809 GCA_964349475.1 uncultured Rhodospirillaceae bacterium | reverse complement strand
CCGTTGTGCTTGAACCACCCGTTGTGCTTGAACCAATTGTACCCGCTGATGCGCCGGGTGACGCGCCCATTGTGCTGGTGCCTCCCTCAAAGAAACCGAAAACCGGGGAGGCGTTTAACCCATGATGTTTTATAAATCTTTCCCCGGTCTTGTTCTTATTCTGCTGCTGGCGGTTTCGCCGCGCCCGGCGATGGCGCAGTTCAATGCTTTTAAAGACCCTGCCGCCGTGCAGCAGGGATCGGTTGGCGCTGATTTCCGTGCCGTGGTCGAAGACATCAAGGGCGGTAAGATCGCCGTTGGCGCCACGGCTTATGTCGTCGTGCTGTTCAAAAACCAGGGACCGACGTCGATCACGGTCGGCAAGGTTGCCTTGTATCCTTCTTCCACCGTGTCTGCGGAAGTGTCGCTCAACCAGTGTGCGGACGCGCCGTTGACGACGGACGCGCAATGCGCCATCACCGTGGCGGTCAAAGGCCAGCAAAGCGGCGCGTGGCGGGTGGAAATGCTGACCGACCATGACGGGCGCGCGCGCGTCGCGACGGCATCGATGAGCGGCGACGTTGAACTGCTTGCTGTTAAAAGCGAAGAAAAAGGCGATCTCGACGTATCGGCCAGCAGCCTGGATTTCGGCACCTCCGCCGGGGGTTCCGGCCTGGTCAAGTCGCTTGTCCTCAACAACCGGTCGGCGCAGGAGATCAAGATCAAGGGCGTGATGATGGATGTGCCCGATCAGTCGGGTTTTTCCTACAAGTCGCAATGCCCGGAAACGCTGCAGCCGCAAGAAACCTGCAACATCATCGTCACCTGGCTGCCGACGGCAAGAGGTCTTGTGCAGGGGGTTCTCGCGGTGCAGCATACAGGCCCCAGCGGCATGACGCAGACGGAGCTGAAGGGCGTGCTGGAGCCGGAAGTTGCCACCCAAACCATGGATAATACCGATGTCAGCATTGCCCCCGAAAATCTGGATTTCGGCAGCTCTCCCGGCGGGATTGCCCTGGTCAAATCCGTCGTTGTCAGCAACTTTTCCGACGCGGGCATCGCCATCAAGAACGTGACGCTGGATGTATCCGAAAAATCGGGTTTTTCCTACAAGTCGCAATGCCCGGAAATGTTGCAGCCGCAAGAAGCCTGCAACCTTATTGTGACATGGATGCCGACCACCAAGGGGCTGGCGCAGGGCGTGCTTGCGGTCAGGCATTCCGGCAGGAGCGGCCTGGCGCAAGTGGAAGTGAAAGGCGTATTGCAGCCGGGCACCGTTACCAACGCGGCGCTTTACCCCGAATCCGTTCCCGACACAGGGTTGCTGATTTCCGACAAGGAAGTCATCGATTTTGGCCTCGGCATTAAAGAGGAAGCGGCGACAACCATCAGTCTCGTCAATGCCGGAAGCGCCGACCTGACCATTGAGGACGTTTCCCTGGCAGGGATGGAAAGCGGCCTTGCGGTGCTGGACCTGGGCTGCGACAACGGCATCGTTTTAAAACCGGGCGCTGCTTGCCCGCTTTCTCTCAGCTGGCTGCCCATTCGCACGGGGATGCTGATTGACTCCCTGCAGATATTTCACACGGGCGCCAGGGGCATCCTGATCATCCCCGTGCGCGGCTCCGCGGACAGC
>CAYGGT010000013.1:0-17094 GCA_964349475.1 uncultured Rhodospirillaceae bacterium | reverse complement strand
TAATTACACCGTGACATCGCATTCGCAGACCCGCGCGGTCATTAACGGGCCGGCGGGCGGGCTGGTGGTGCGTGACGGCGAAGACGTTGTGATTGAGGGCGTGAAATGGACGGTCGCCATCATATCGACCGGCGTCGTTCTGACGAATAAAAAGAGCGAAGCAACGCTGTCTTTTGACAGATCCTTAAAATCGCTGTTGCCGGCGGCCCAGAAAACCGGCGGTGCGGCGGCGGAGGAGGGCGTGGCAAGCACGCTTCCACCGACGATCGGCGGATTGCAGATGATTAATCCTTGAGGATGAGCGCGTGAGCGAGCCAACGGACAATGACCGGAAGGAATATCTGAAGAAGCTGGGGTTGCAGCGGCCGGAAGAAGGCTTGCCGCCGGAACTGCGCAAGACGTCCGACCGGCGCAAGGAGGAAATGGGGCCGGCCGTCGGGATGGATCGCCGCAAGGGGGATCGCCGTAAAACCCGCTCCGCCATCGGCCGCGAACGGTATCTCGACATGGTTTTAAAGGAAAGAATTCTTTTCTCCCAGCACGGGTTCACGGGTTCCGCCGAACAGCTGCTGAGCGCTTCCGGGGCGGGCGCCGAGGCGGAGGTGACCAGCGGGGAGCGCGAGAGCGCAACCGGCGACCAGTTGCGCTCGCTTTTGCCGGTGCAGACCTGGCTGCCGCTCAGCATCCACCTGGTGGCGCTGGAAAAAGGTGTTCTGACGCTGGCCCCGCTGCATGAGATGAACGAACGGCAGACGCAAAACCTGAAAAACAGCGCCAAGCGCGCCGGCTTCAAGGTGGACCGGGTGAATACGCAGCTCTGGGACCGCGCTGATCTTTTGAAAACGCTGCATTCCGTGCATGACCTTTCGGCGGACCGCTGCGAAAAGACATTGGCAAGCTGGCTGAACGATGTCGATAACGGCCTGCTGCTCAACAAGTTTCAGCGCGACATGCTGGCGGAGGCTTTGCAGATGCGGGCATCCGACATTCACCTGGTGCAAGATAACGCGCCTGACGCGCCCAACTGGATCAAATACCGGGTTGACGGCGACCTTGTGCCCGTCCACCTGCTGCCGGCGGATGCGATGGCGCGGTTGACGACGCTTTTGAAACGCGATGCGGGTTTGAACTTCGGCGACCGCTCCACCCCGAAGGACGGCCGTTTCGGTTTTGTCTGGCAGGGACGAAATGTCGACGTGCGGGTAGCGGCAGGCCCCCAGGCGCAGGATGGCGAGAAGCTGACGCTCCGCATGCTCGATCGCGCCGGTTTAAAGAATTTCGAGGAGCTGTTCAGCCGTTATCCCGAAGTGGCGGAGCATATGAGCCGCATGCTGGCGCCGGAAATCAAGGGCGGCGGCGGGCTTATTTTAATGTCGGGGCCAACGGGATCGGGGAAGTCAACCACCCCTTTATGCCTGCGTGCTTGAAATCGACCGGCGCCGGCGCCATGTGTTGTCTATTGAAGACCCGATCGAGTACGAAATGCGCTACGCCACCCAGTGGCAGGTGGCGCAGAACACCGGCGCCGGGCGGGAGTTCGGCGACCTGATCCGCGCGGCGATGCGTCATGACCCCGATTACATCATCATCGGCGAGATGCGCGACGCCTCCACGGTTGAAACGGCATTGAAGGCGGCTGAGTCCGGCCATACCGTGATTTCGACCATCCACGCGGATACGGCGATCCAGACGCTGGAGCGTCTCAAGTCATTCATGCCGTCTGAGCGGGAGCGTTCATCGACGTATACCCTGGCGCAGCAGATTCGCGCCGTTTTGAACCAGCGTCTCGTGAAGACGCTCTGCAGCAGCTGCAAGATAAAAAAACCGGCAAAAGACGGGATGTCCGGGGAACAGATGGAGATGCTCAGCCTTCAGCCCGAAGATATCGTCAGCACGCACAACGCGGCCGGGTGCGATTTGTGCAACCGCACCGGCGTCCTCGGCCGGGCCTTGCTGCTTGAAGCGGTGCTGATCAATACGCCGACATCGAAGCGCGACCCGATTTTTCACGCGCTGATCCACAACGTAAACGATATTACGCATCAGGAAGGCGTCAGGCATATGCCACGGCGCCAGGGCGTGCGCGAACTTGTCAAGGACGGCCTGATGGACCCAAAAATCGCCCTTGTGATGATTGATGAGTAGAAAAAAATAGATGCAGCAGTGGATTGTCGAATACACGATGGATACGTCAGCCGGACCGAAGCGGATGGTGGATTCATACTACATGCCGGCGCGGTCCGACGTGCGCGACGCGATCGTCAAGAAGGGCGGGTACGTGCTGACGATCCGCACGCATGAACGCCCGGCCATCGAACGGTGGCTGGCACGATCTGGCTGGTGGCAGGTGCAGCTTTTGCGCGGCATTCAGTTTCGCGCCACCACCACGTCGCCCGGCGTTGCTCTCTGGCGGCTGATTCAGGCGGAAGTCAATCCGCGGCGGCAGAATATCCTGTCGCCTGCCCGCGAAGCTCTGTCGCGCGGCCTCGGCGTCATAGACGCGCTGAAGTCTTTGCAGATTTTTGATCACGGCACCATCGCCATTCTCGCCGCGAGCGAGCGCAGCAGCAAGCTGCATGAAGGGATTCCGCACGCGATTCAGAACATCACGCAGAAAGGCCGGAACCGCCGCGCCATCATCGGCACCATGGCGTGGATCGGCTTTGACATCATGACCATCGTGCAGGGGATGTTCTGGGGAAAAGAAAAAATCATCGGCTGGTTTCGCAGCAACGTCCCGACCGAGCCGGACAAGCTGGCGGAATACAACCTCGTGGTCGGACGGCTTGAGTTTCTGTGGGGGTTTCTGACCTGGTTTGCGGTGGCGGTTGCCGGGTTCATGGGCTGGGCAATCTTTTCTTTCTTTCGCAACCGGGGCAAGCGCGACTGGCCGACCGCCAGGGTCGTGCGCAAAATTCCCATGATCGGTGCCTATTTGAGGGATCTTGGTTTTTCGGACAGTACCGCTGCGGCCGCGCGGATGCTGCGCGGCCACGTGCCGATTGGCGATGTGCTGGGGCAGGCGTCGGAGGCGACGACGCTGCCCGAAGTTTCACAATACTGGATCGGCGCCCGGGAAGACCTGTCGCGCGGCGTCAATTTGGGGGCGGCGCTTGACCGCGAGCCGCTGACCAGAAACGAGCGTCTGGAGCTGGCGAGCGTCTCTGACCTTGGGCAAGTGGCAACGCTGATGGAATCGATTTCCGATATGCGGGCGCAGAGTGCGAAAACCAAGCACAGCCTGATCGTTTGGATCGCTTTCGGTCTGTCGGGGGTTTACCTTGTGATCGCTTTCGGCAGCGCGATCTATGCATTGACGGTCATGAACATGAGCATGGACAGCATGATGGGCGGATTGATGGGCGGCGGGGGGGGCGGCGAATAATGGAAGACGTATCAAAAAAGGGCACTGCCCCGTCCCCACGACCGGAACAGGCCGGTCTGTCGATGGCGGGCGCTTTCAACGCAAAAGCGCTCAGCACCCTGACCCCGTTTTTACCGGCGGAAGATCTGGTCGGCGGCGCCGTGCCCCACGTTGCGGGGAAAGAAGATGAAAGCGTCTGGAACGCCGCCGCTCAAGCCTGCGGGACGGAGCGTGTGCATTACTGCTATACGATTGACGACGGGCGGTGCTGGTACCTGGCCACGCCTTCGTCTGCCCTTGCCAGCAACCCCGACAGCTGGTGCCCGCTGGCGGCGGCGCTGCCGGGCAACAGCGAATACTGGGACAGGCAGACCGTCTATATATATGAACAAGAAGGCGCCGCCGCCGCGCTGCGCTGGGATCAGGAAACCGGCAGGATGCAAGTGTATCTTGGCGCTGCAAGAACTTTGCTCCCGCGTATCCAGAGCATGGAGGCGAATTTCGTCACCATCAATGCGGAGATCGCCAAGCCCGTGCCGTGGAAAAATCTGGCGCTGCAGCGGGAAAAACTCTCCCGGATGATGATCAAGATTTTGTTTTTGTCGGGGATCGTGGCGACAGGGGTTTCCCTGCTGGTCTGGGTCGGCGCTTACGCGCTGGCCAATTCCATCAGCCCCAAGCTTGATGAGGCGCGGAAAGTGACGACGGCCGCCACCAACCAGCTGCTGGCCAATGCCGTCAATGCGCTGCAAAGCAATACCGACCAGCATCTGGTCAGGGTGATCGAGCTTTTGAACATCACCAGCACCTTTGGCGGCGTTCTGACGCGGTACGAGGTCAAGCCGGACAACAGCGTTGAATGGGAAGCGCTGATCCCCAATGCGGTGCAACCCGGCCAGCTGAATGCCGTTGCCGTGGGGATTGAGGAAGGTCGGGTCAAGGTGAAAGGAACAAACTAGATATTTACCTTTTGTTAATGATTGAAAAAATCCTGCCATACTCCTGCCACAATTTGTTTTTATACTGTACTAAAGAAGGAAAGTGCTGCGCGATGGATATGAAGAAAATAAACTGGAACAGTCTGATCAAGAAGTATTCGGATCCCCAGGCTGTCAACGATCTGGACAGGTTTCTTGACGATCTGCCGACAAACGTCGGATACAATGCGCTGATCGCTGCCGGATTTGCGTGGCTGCTGGCGGGTACGGCGATATTTTTTACGTCGCAGGAAACGGAGAAGGTCAGCAAACTGCATGCAGAGCTGATGCAGGTTGAGGCGTTGAAGCCGCCGGTGCCGACCCTGCAGTATATCCCGATCGGACAGGAGGCTATTGCGGTTATATCGGAAAGAATAGGCAAGACTTATAAAGGCCTGTCTTTGGTGCCGGAAAGTGGCGGGATTGTCGTCACGGCGCTGGATACGGATTACTTCCCGCAGTTTATGGCGGCGATCAGCACCTTGCAGCGGGGCGGGAGGAACTGGAAAGTCAAGGTCGATAAACTGTGCGTTGGCCGCGCCTGCGCCGGCTCCAAGCTGTCGGCTACCCTTAAAATAGAGCTAGTGCGCTTTGGCGACCCGGAAACGAAAAAAGAAGATGATAATACGGACGAAGATATTGTAGAGTAAGAATAACAACGTAACCAGGAAAGGACATGATATGAATAAAAAACCAAGAACCGGAGGAAGCGAGCGCGGTAACGCTCTGTTCCTCATCTTGATCGCGGTGGCGTTGTTCGCCGCGCTTTCCTACGCCATTACGCAATCCGGCCGTGGCAGCGGCACGGTTGACCGTGAAACATCGATGGTTGCGGCGGGGCAGGTTGTCCAGCAACCGGCCGCGATACGGACGGCGGTGACCCGGATGATTATCACCGGCGTTTTGCCAACCGCGATTTCTTTTGATACCACGTCGCCAGCCGCGGCGGCGAACGAGGTCTTTGACGCAACGGGCATTGGCGGCGGGGCGACCGACGTTGCACCCCCGACCAGCGCGGGTTCCGGTACAGCCTGGACCTACGTGGCGGCGACGACGGGGAACGGTTCTTTTATCAAGGATGTCGGAACGAACGCTGCCACCGGCTCCGAAGGCCTGGCATGGCTGGCGGGGGTTAACCTGACGGTATGCAAGGCGGTACAGAAAGGTCTTGGGTTTGCGTCTCCTTATACGCCGCCAACTCAACTTGTCGCGGCGTTTGCCGGAACGGCGGGGGCTTACGCTGCCGGGGGAAGTGCGGGCACGATTTCGAGCGCCGGTACCGACGCCAAGGCCTTTGCGTGTTTTGAGAACTTTACAGCCGGTACATATGCTTACTATCACGCGCTGATCGAGCAGTAGACGTGCAGACATTGGAAGTCGGAAGCCGGAAGTCGAAGGCTGGAACAAGTTCCAGCCTTCGGACTTCTGGCTTCAGGCATCCGGATGCCGGCAACGTGCTGTTTTACATTTTCCTGGCCATCGGCCTGATGGCGGCGCTGATATACGCCTTTGCCAAGGACAGCCGGGAAAACTATGCCAGCCAGAGCGCTGTGCGGATCACCGAAGAGATTTTTGCCCAAGGCAATGCGATCCGCTCCGTCGTGCAGCAGTGCGCCATGGAATATCCGGGCGGTGGCGGCAATATGGACGATACCGCCGGGAGCGCGGGAATTATCGATGCCGCCGACAATCCCAACAACCCTTATCCGATCAATCCCAGCAGCGCGCTGAACGCGACGGCGCCGGCCGGGTGCACGACAACGACGAACGCCGTCGGCTGCATCGCCGCTGCGGCAGATGATAAAGCCAAATATCTTACTTGTGTCGGCGCGCCGATCGGGGCAACGAATATGTTTCAGGGCACGAATAACCAGGGGCGTTTTCTGCCGCCGCCGCCGGGGGGATTTGGGGAATGGACCTATGCCAATGACGCGAACGGCGTCTATCTGCAGATCATATCGCCGGGTGACGCGGCGTCGCTGGCGGCGCTGACTCGCCTGATGACCAAATTCAACACCTGCCAGGCTGACCTGAACTACGGCGCATGCGGCGCGGGATGCTTTACTCTGTGGATTTTAAGAAGCGCATGTCCGTAAAAAATTCTTTTTCTCGGGAGAGTGGCAATGTTTTGTTCCTCATCCTTATCGCGGTCGCTCTGTTTGCCGCGCTTTCTTACGCGATCACGCAATCCGGCCGCGGCAACGGCACGGTGGAACGTGAAGCGGCATTGGTTGTCGCCAGCCGCGTGACTCAGTACCCGGCTCTGTTGCGTAATATCGTGATGCGGATGCTACTTGGCGGAACAGCAGTGAACACAATAACTTTCACCCATCCGCCAACAGGCCAGGCGTTTGAAATATTTGATCCGCTGGGTGGCGGGATGGTTCTGGAGGTTGCGCCTTCCGGTCTTGGCGGCACGGCCACTGCCTGGATTTTTCAGCCCGACACCGGTGCTGCCGGCTACTACGTGAAGGATATTGGCGCCAATACGAGCGCCACGGGCCGCGAAGTTCTGGCGGCGCTGCACGACATTTCCCTCGTGGTATGCAAAGAGGTGAACAGGGGGCTTGGCCTGCCTCAGACCCCTGCTGCGGTCACCACGACGACTGTCTGGGGGGCGCCGTTGGCCACCTATAACACGGCTGCCGCCAATACAATCGCCGGCGCCGGGCTGGACGGCCAGGCTTTTGCCTGCATGGCGACCGGCGGCGTTTATGATTATTATCACGCCTTGGCGGAGCAGTAGTTTTTTTAAACTTTCAGATTTTTGACTTCTTCAGCGACCCGTTCGAATTCCGTTTTGACGGCGGCGATCATGTCGCCGGTGATGGGGAGGTTTTTTTCGGCGGTCTCCTGCATTTCCGCCGCGAGGCTGCCGAGATGCGGACAGCAGGCGGAACGGGCGCTTCCTTTCAGGCTATGGGCCAGCTCTTTTAAATCGTGGGCATTGCTGGTGGCGAAAGCGGCTTCCAGTTTTTGAATGATCGGCTGCGTCATCTGCACGAACATGCCGAGCATGACAATGGTGTCGGCGTCAAAACAGCCCATGAGTTCGATCATGGCATTTTTATCGACGGCGGCAGGGAGAGATTGATCTGAACCTGTCGTCCTGAGCGCAGGCGGGGGATCTTCGTGGGGTTGCTGATCGCCAGACCTTTCCTCCCGCAGCAAGCCCCAGCGGATCAGGAGCTGACGGAACTGGCCGAGGCTGACCGGCTTCAAAAGGCATTCATCGAACCCGTATGACAGATAGGCTTGCCGCTGCGCCAGTTGCACGTCGGCGGTGAGGACGATGACCGGGAAGCGTCCCCTGGCATTTAAAGCGCGGCCCTCGGCATTGTTTTTTTCCTCTTCCGCGCGGATATGAGCGACCAGCTGGTAGCCGTCCATGTCTGGCATGTGCAGGTCGGTGAAAACGATGCCATGTTTTTTTTCTTCCAGCGCCTTCAACACTTCCACGCCGTTCATCACAAAGTCGGCTTCGACGCCAAGTTTATCGAGCTGACGCTTCAACACGTCACGAACCGAGGCCGTGTCTTCGGCGATCAGCAGGCGGCGGGGGCCGGTGTAATCCTGGACGGACATCTGCTTTGACGCGGATTTGACGGCCTCGCCGAGTCCGAGGCGCGAGGCGGGCTTGGACAGATATGTGGCCCCGATTGTTTTGGCCGTGTGCTGCATGCCGAGATCGTTGCGGACGGTGTAAAGGATCAAGCCCATGAAAGGGCGGAGCTTGACCGCTTCTTTCAAAAGATCGATGCCAAGACCGTCGGGCAGGCCCTGGTCGATGACGGCGACGTCGAAGGGCCGTTTTTTAATCAGCTCCAGCCCTTCTTTGTACGTTGGCACGCTTTCGACTTTGGCGCCCATCGACGTCAGCGAGGATAAAATTTCCTTCGCGCCTTTCGGATGATCTTCGACCGACAGCACGGCCAGGCCGTCGAGGCTGGGGAGGTCGACTTTGACTTGTTCGTCGGCGGCGGAGGTGGGGATTTCAAACCAGAAGACGCTGCCCTTGCCCTCCACGCTGTCAACGCCGATATTGCCCCCCATCAGTTCGACCAGTTTGTTGCTGATCGAGAGGCCAAGCCCGGTGCCGCCGTATTTGCGCGTCGTGGAATTATCCGCCTGGGTGAAGGCTTGAAAGAGTTTCTCGCAGACCTGCGGCGGCATGCCGATGCCGGTGTCCTCTACCTCGAAGCGCAGCGCGAGGCCGTTTTTCAGGGGCGCGATGGTTTTTACTTTGGTGGTGATGCGCAGCGTGATGCTGCCTTCCTCCGTAAACTTCATCGCGTTGCCGACAAGGTTGAGCATGATCTGCCGCAGGCGGGTCGGATCGCCCATGACCACGAAAGGAATGCCCTGCTCAACCTCGACCGTCATCTTGACGGGTTTGCCGAGCAGCTTCACTTCCATGCATTCGATGACGCCGTAAGCAAGGGTGCGGAGCGGGATTTCAAAGAAGTCGAGTTCCGTTTTGCCGGCTTCCACTTTCGCAAGATCGAGAATGCCGTCGAGGATTTCCAGCAAGCCGCTGGCGGATTTCCTGGCTGTGGCAACCATGTCGCGGGTATTGTCGGGGATCGGCTCGTCGTGGATCAGTTCAAGCAGCCCGTAAACGCTTTGCATCGGCGAGCGGATTTCATGGCTCATGGAGGCGAGGAAGGATGATTTCATCTCCACCATTACTTTGGCTTCGTTGGCTGCGCGGTAGATCTCGGAAACATCGGTCATCCAGATAAAGGCGGCGGGTTTGCCGTTGGAGAGGCTGTGCGTGACAGTGATGCGCACCCAGTTTTCTTTTTCCGCGAGTTGCAGGTCGAGGACGGGGACATCCCTTTTTTCCCGCACCGCGTCGGCGATTTTGGCAGGGAGGGCAGCGCCCAGCATTTTTGTGAAAAGAGCGTTGGCGTAGAGCGGCTGAAGACTGTCGTTTCCGGTATCGATAATGCAAATACCGATAGGCGCCAGATCATACGATATCGACTGTTGTATCATAGAGGAAGCTTCCTATATAATCCGGGCAGTGTCTAGAAAAAATCCCCAAGAGGACCCGTATGCCATATAAAATTGCGATTGTCGGCGCCACCGGCAGCGTTGGCCGTGAAATGCTCAGCGCTTTGGCGGAGCGGAAATTTTCGGTGAGCGAAGTGCATGCGGTGGCGTCGCCGCGTTCCCTGGGCCGTGACGTTTCCTTTGGCGAAGACAATATTTTGAAAGTGCAGAGCCTTGAAAAATTCGATTTCAGGGGCGTCGATATCGTTTTCGCTTCCGCCGGTTCCGCCGTTTCGAAGGAATTTGCGCCCCGTGCGACCAAGGCGGGCGCGGTCATCATCGACAACAGCTCTTTTTTCCGCATGGACAAGGATGTGCCGCTGGTCGTGCCGGAAGTGAACCCGGAAGATATCGCGCTCTACAAGAAAAAAAACATCATCGCCAACCCGAACTGTTCGACGATCCAGATGGTTGTGGCGTTGAAACCGCTGCACGATCTTGCCACCATCAAGCGCATCGTCGTCGCGACGTATCAATCCGTCTCCGGCGCCGGCAAGGCGGCGATGGACGAGCTGTTCAACCAGACCCGTGCCATCTACGCGAACGGCTCCCCCGCGCGCACGGTGTTTGCCAAGCAGATCGCCTTTAACGTCATTCCCCAAATCGACGTCTTCATGGATGACGGCTACACCAAGGAAGAATGGAAGATGCGGGTGGAGACAAGAAAAATTCTGGGCGGCGATATCGAAGTGAATGCGACCTGCGTGCGTGTGCCGGTCTTTGTGGGCCATTCCGAAGCGGTGACCGTCGAATTCGAAAAACCGATCACCGCCGCGCAGGCGCGGAAGGCATTGCAAAAGGCGGCGGGCGTCGTGGTGATCGACAAGCCCGATCCGGAAGACGGCTTTGTGACCCCGGCCGAAATTTCCGGCGAAGACGCCGTCTACGTCAGCCGTATCCGGAAGGATGAAACGGTCAAGCACGGGCTGTGTCTGTGGGTGGTGGCCGACAACCTGCGCAAGGGCGCTGCGACCAACGCGGTGCAGATTGCGGAAGTGCTGGTGGGGAAGTATTTATAACCCCTTTTTAGCATCCCCTGCCGCTGGCTCGATCTCGGACAGCGCCGCGGCATCATGGTTCCGGAGGGCCTCTCCCTCGCGCGCAAGCTGGTCGGAGGCAGCGTTGAGCATCTCCTCGTTCTCAGGGAATATCATGGGGTGGGCGGTCATCCTGACGGCAGATTCCGGCGCCGACTCAACGCCGTAAAGGGACAGCAGCGCCACAAATATCGCGACAACGAATACGCCGATACACACCGCATAAATGCAGTGGAGCGTCAGACGGTTGAATATTTTCCCGGCGATGCCCATGATGCCCTTCGTTAACTTCTCTATTATACCCTTGCTTTCAAAATAGGTATCGTCATAAGTTCTTCAATCATGACCCTAATTCATATCATAATTCTTTCCATAGTGCAAGGATTAACCGAGTTTCTCCCCGTCAGTTCCAGCGGTCATCTGGTTTTGGTGCCTTTGTTATTTCAAATGAAAGATCAGGGCTTGATCATGGACCTCGCCGTCCATATCGGCACGCTGCTGGCCGTGCTGGTTTATTACCGTAAAGATATCTGGGAGATATCCTGCGCCTGCCTGCGCTGGAAGACCACCCCGAACAAGGCCATGCGCAACCTGGGTTTTTACATCGTGCTGGCGACCATTCCGGCGGTGGTTTTCGGGTTTACCCTGCACCAGATCCTGCCCGCCGGCATCCGCGATGTGCGGGTGATTGCGGCGACAACGATTATTTTTGGCATCCTCCTGGGCGTGGCCGACCGTTACAGCAAGCAGGATCAGGGCCTGGCGCAGATGACATTGAAATCGGCGATGCTCGTTGGTTTTGCGCAGGTGCTGGCGCTGGTCCCCGGCACCAGCCGGTCCGGCATCACCATGACGGCCGGGCGATTTTTGGGGTTCAACCGCGTTGATGCGGCCCGGTTTTCCTTTCTGCTCAGCATTCCGGCGACGGCGGGGGCAGGCATACTTGGCGTTCTTGATGTCGTCAAGGCGGGGGATGTGCAGGTGGGGATTGATATGACGATCGCCATTGCCATGACTTTTGTCGCCGGCATGCTGGCGATTTCTTTTATGATGCGCTGGTTTAAAAAATTCAGCATGATGCCGTTTGTGGTTTATCGTGTGCTGTTGGGGCTTGTGTTGCTTGTCTACCTCGTTTTCTGAACGCTCAAGGCGGCAGGTGCGGACGAGTTGACGTGGTGCAAAGAATCGGTCACATTAATAAAAGAATTTTTTCAGAGGAATTCCCGCATGAAAACCATTATCCTCGGAACTGAGCACGATGAAACCCTGCGTCAGGCGTTAATGACGACGCTGAAAGGGCTGGGCGCGGTGCACCTTGACAGATCGCGCGGGCATGCCGGGTCGCAGGATCTTGAGGTTACTAAAGTAAAGATAGGCAACGACATCGTGACCATCGAGTTCGAAACCTTCGTGGGTCTGTCTGTCATCGGCCCCCCGGCGCTGGTTGATCAGATCGCGCTTTTGACTCGCCAGACGGTCCGATCCGGCAAGGCCCCGGCAAAAAAACCCGCACAGCCGAAGCCGTAACGATGGCATTGATCAAAATCATTTTTCTGCTTGCCGCTGCCGTCGCTTGCAGTTCCGTCGCGTTTGCCGGCGATATGCCGGTCAACCGCGTCATTCTTTCAACCAGCGGCCTCGCGCAGTTCGAGCACCGCGCCCGGGTGACTGGCGACACATCGCTCGATTTTCCGGTGCGTTTCGAACAGGTTGACGATATTCTCAAAAGCCTTGTGGTGTTTGATGCCAAGGGGCGCGTTGGCGGCGTGACTTTGCCGGGAAAACAGCCGCTCGACCAGATTTTTAAGGACCTGCCGTTCAACCGTGGCCAGCTGGGCAGCGCGATGATGCTGCTCAACGCTTATCAGGGCGCTGTCGTGACCATGAAGGGCCCCGGCACCGAGGCGACGGGGAAAATCGTCCAGGTGACGCCGGAAAATATGACGCTCGATACCGGCGCCGTTATCACGCGTCACCGTCTCAGCCTGATGACCGAGACGGGGTTAAAGCAGGCGATCCTGGAAGAGTTGCAGTCGATTCAGTTTGCGGACGGGAAAATTAAAACTGACATCGCGCGCGCGCTGGATTCCATTCGCGAAAACAGCACCGCTGGCCAGCGCCTGCTGAGTGTCAGCCTGCGCGGCGACGCGGAGCGGGACGTGACGTTGTCTTACGTGGTGGAAGCGCCGGTGTGGAA
This sequence comes from uncultured Rhodospirillaceae bacterium, assembly GCA_964349475.1. Lineage (GTDB taxonomy): Bacteria > Pseudomonadota > Alphaproteobacteria > Micavibrionales > UBA2020 > PALSA-926. The sequence continues at coordinate 4,464 of CAYGGT010000013.1, read as the reverse complement.
GACGGCGTATCGCATGGTCGTGCCGGAAGCGGGCAAGACCGAAGGGTTTTTGCAGGGCTGGGCGGTCGTGGAGAACATGACGGCGGGCGATTGGGTCAACGTCGATCTTTCGCTCGTGTCGGGCAATCCGGTGACGTTCCGGCAGGCGCTGTATCCGTCTTATTACGTCGCGCGCCCTGAAATTCCGGTGCAGGTTTTTGGCCGTGTGATGCCGCGGGTGGATCAGGGCGCGATTGCTTCCGCCGATGAAATGCAGATGAAGCGGGACGAGCAGGACGGGCGGAACAACGAGGGGAAAGAGCTGCGGAAGATGCGGAGATCGTCTTTTGCCGACGCGCCCATGGCGCCGTCCATGGCCATAGCGATGGACGGGGCGATGCCGATGGAAGAATCTTTTACCGGCATGGCTGCTATTGCATCTGTTGCCAATGCGGCGGAAGGCGGCGAAGCGGCGACGCAGGTGCTGTTCCGTTTTCCCGATCGCCTCGACTTGAAATCCGGCCAGTCGATGATGCTGCCTTTTGTCAGCCGCACCGTGCCGATGGAGCGCGTGTCGCTCTATCAGCCGGAAACCAATCCGCGCCACCCGCTGGCGGCGGTGGAAATTAAAAATGACGGCGAAACCGGCCTGCCCGCGGGCGTGCTGACGCTGTATGAGGAAAGCGCGCTCCTCAAAGGCACCAGCTTTGCCGGCGATGCGCAACTGCCGGTGCTGGCGCAGGGCGAAAAACGCATGGTTTCTTACGCGCTCGATTCAAAAACCACCATCGACCGCGCCGATCAAAGCACGTCAACCGAAGATCAGATGTCGGCGGAGCAAGGCGTGTTCCGTGTCGCCGTCAAAAGTCGCGCCGAGACGACGTACACCATCAAGGCGCCGGCCAAGGAAGACCGCGTCGTGGTGATCGAGCATCCGCGCATGGGCGATTATAAAATCGTTGCGCCCGATCCCAAGGATGTGGAAGTGACGGCGACGCATTTCCGCGTCAAGGTGCCGGTCAAGGCCGGTGCAACCGAAATTCTGCAAGTGGTGCTGGAAAACCAGCTCTGGCAGTCCTACGGCATCGACAGCATGCCGACCGATCAGCTGATGGCCTATGCCTCCGGGCGCGGCAGTCTTTCGCCCGACGTCCGCAAGGCTTTCGAGGCCATCGCCAAACTCCGCCGGTCCGTGGACGCCATCGACCGCAAAATCGCCGCCGTGGATGAGCAGCGCGCCGTTATTTTTCAGGATCAGGAACGTGTGCGGGAAAATCTTAAAAGCCTGGGCGTCAAATCCGATGTTCAGCAAAAATATCTCGACAAGTTGAACGCGCAGGAAGACCAGGTCGCCAGGCTTGACAAGCAAAAACAGGAGTTATCGGAGCAGCGCCAGGAAGCCCTCTCCGACCTTGCCGAAAAAATTGCCGAATTGAAGTTTTAATGAACTTTATAAGTTCTGCCTTTATAATTTTATGAAAAATTTACTATAATAAACCATAATCCTTGACAGGGGGTTTAAAAACGGGCAAAAGGCACGGTGAATAAAATTTTTATTGAAGGGATGTATACGATGACTGAAGCAGCAGCGAAAGACGTTGAAGTAAAGGTCGGCAAAGACCTGACCACAGCAACGATCAATGGCACGAAGGTCGAGATCAGCCCAGAAGGTAATGTTGTGGTATTCACCAACGCAGGTGTTCAGACGAAACCAGCCGCTGCCGTAGATGCAGCCGCTAAAAAAGAAGGCACATCCATTGACATCGGCAAAGATTTCAACACTGTCGCCATGTACGGCGCGACGGTCGAGCTGGCAGCTGACGGCAGTCTGATTGTTTCCACGAATGGCAAGGTTCAGATTAAACCCGCTGCTGCGAATGCAGCTGCGCCCGCAAACGATACCTCTGTATTGGCCCTGATGGCCGGTACGAAGATGGCCGATGGTTCGGTTTTCGCTGGCCTCACCGCTGATGGCAAACAGCAGATTTACGCGATGCCGACTGACCTGTCCGTAACGCTGACCTTTAACGATGCTGCAAAAGCAGTTAAAAAGCTGAACGCGGACAAGGCTCTCGGCCACGACGATTGGCAAATCCCAGCCCTGGAAAACGTTCGCGTCCTGCAAAAGAACCAGAACGAAGGCGCTCTGAAAGGCACTTTCAACACTTCCAACAAAGGAAGCAGTTCCGTCTTTCCTGGCTGGTACTGGTCGTTCACGGAGTACCGTGACGGCCCGTCCTGCGTGCGTGGCGTCCGCTTCTCGGATGGCGGCGAGCTTTGGAACCATAAGGACTACGATCGCTTTTCCTGCCGTCCTGTGCGCTTGGTGGCGACTTCCTCCGCTCCCGCGCCAGGGTGAGGATCAACGGTTTCTCGAAACCGTTGATCGGCGCAGCCGTTAGTCATTTAACCATTTAATCATTCTTCGCCAAAGCTGCGGTTGCTTGTCAATCCTTCGGGCGGATATAGCCAATGTGATGCTTCTTGGACGGCTCGGGCGGCGTCCGGAGTTGTTGGACGGTGTCGAACAGGGTCGCAATTTCTCGATCGTGCTGCTCGACTTTGCGGGCCAGATCGCGGTTGGTGGCGAGTGTTTTACGGAGCTTGACGAAAGTGCGCATGATGGCGACATTGACATCTGCGGCGCGGTCAGTGTGGAGTACGCTGGAAAGCATTGCGACTCCCTGTTCAGTGAAAGCATGAGGGGAATGACGGCGGCCGCCGTGGGCAGCCTGTTTTGATCTTCCAGTTTGGAATATCAAGATTTGTTCCGTTTCTTCGGATGTAAGCTGGAAGATAAAATCATCAGGAAAACGGCGAAGGTTGCGCTTTACAGCCTTGTTGAGATTGCCGGTGGTAACGCCATACAGCTCTGCCAAATCTCTGTCCAACATCACCTTTTCCCCTCGAATCAGGTAGATACGGCCAGCGATGCGCTCAAGAGGGATAATGTTTTGCGATTTTGCCATGGGCTGGTTTATCTGCATAAATAAAGAGAAAGTCAATGGAGGCACGGGCCGGAATCGAACCGGCATTGGAGGATTTGCAGTCCTCTACATCACCATTCTGCCACCGCGCCATCTTTGATCGAAAGTATTATATCCGTCCGTCGCCGGTCAAGACTTAACCGGCTTCAGCGTCGCGATAAAATCCTGAATGCCGGGCAGCCGGTGGCGTTTGGCGCGTTCGGCTTCGAGGATGCCGCGCACTTGCGCGATGCTTTCCCGGAGATCGTTGTTCACGATCACGTATTGAAATTCATTGTAGTGGGACATTTCATCCTGCGCCTTGGACAGGCGGCGGGTGATTTCTTCGTCGCTGTCCTGCGCGCGGTCATGCAGGCGCTTTTCCAGCTCGGCCCAGCTTGGCGGCAGCAGAAAAACCGATACCACGTCGTCGCCGGCGATATCGCGGAGCTTGCGGTTGCCCTGCCAGTCGATATCGAACAGGACGTCCCTGCCGGCGGAGAGGGCTTTTTCCACGGGCGTTTTCGGCGTGCCGTACATGTTGTTGTTGTAGACCAGCGCATGTTCCAGCATTTCTCCGGCATCGACCATTTGCTGAAATTTTTCGCGGCTGACGAAAAAGTAATGTTGCCCTTCTTCTTCGCCCGGGCGTTTTGCGCGCGTGGTGGCGGAGACGGAGATGACGGTGTGCGGGTCGCTTTTCACCAGTTCCCGCGTGATGGTCGTCTTGCCGCCGCCGGGGGGCGAGGCCAGAACCAGCATCATCCCGCGCCGTTTGAGCGCGGATTGCGAAGGGGGGAACTGTGTCACGCTTGCTGCCGCCATCATTTTTCTATAACTTTATAAATGGTTTGCTTTCCCCTTATAACGCCTCATTCATGATAAAACAACCTCCTGTCTCATTTATATGAAAACAAATAAGACAATTTTAATAACAGGTGCTTCCAGCGGCATCGGCAAGGCGCTGGCGGTGCTTTATGCGGCGCCAGACATGATATTGCTGCTGACGGGCCGCGATGCGTCGCGGCTGAACAGCGTTGCGGATTTGTGCCGGCAGAAGGGCGCTGTGGTCGATACGGCGGCAATTTCTGTCACCGACCACGCTGCTTTTGAAGCCAAAGTTCTTGCCTGGGACGATCTTCACCCGGTTGATATCGTGATTGCCAATGCCGGGATTTCCGGCGGGGCTTTCGACGATATCATGCGCATCAACCTGGGCGGCGTGTTCAACACGGTCAACCCGCTGATTCCGCGCATGACCGCCCGCAAAAGCGGCCATATCGTGTTGATGAGCTCGATGGCCGGGTTTCGCGGCATGCCGAACGCGCCCGCTTACAGCATCAGTAAAACCGCCATCCGCGCCTATGGCGACGCGCTGCGGCCGCTGCTGAAAAAGGACGGCATTGCCGTTTCGACGATTTTTCCTGGGTTTGTGAAAACGCCGCTGACCGACGTGAATACCTTTCCCATGCCGTTCCTGATGGCGGCGGAAGAGGCGGCCCTGATCATCCGGCGCGGG
>CAYGGT010000012.1:0-30577 GCA_964349475.1 uncultured Rhodospirillaceae bacterium | reverse complement strand
GCTGCACCCCCTTCTGCCCATAGCGCGTTTCCGGCCAGTCGGCGGGCGGCTTGCGCCAATCGTCGGCAGAAGTGGCGAGCCACTGGAAAGCCCGATGAAAATAAGTTTTTTCAAGCACCCAGGCCGCAAGCTCCTGATGATCGGTCGCCATGCGCAGCTCTGCGCCGGGCGTGAGAAGCGCCGCGATCTGATCGAGCGTTTCCGTCTGCACGAAGCGTCGTTTTTGATGGCGATTTTTTGGCCATGGATCGGGATGCAGCAGAAATAAACGATCAAGGCTCTGCGGTTGCAATCTTTCCATCAAAAGCCGCGCATCCTCGGGCCAGATGCGGATATTTGTCAGGCCGTGTTCCTTGATCCCAACGCAAAGCGCAGACACGCCATTCATGAAAGGCTCGCAGCCGATAAAGCCCACATCAGGGTTGTGGATTGCCTGATGCAAAAGATGTTCGCCGTTGCCGAAACCGATTTCGAACCATGCAGCTTTTACGGGTTGATCAAAACACGATCGGGGATCGATCCTATGCTCGCCCGGCGGCAGAGGAAAAAGCGTGCATCGCGGCAACACTTCTTCCATCGCCTCCGCGCGCGTCACCCGCAGCCCTTTTGACCGGCGGCGCCCGAAAGAACGAATAAGGATTTTTTTAGCGTCCGAAATCGGCTTTTGTGACATTGCCTGCCTGCTCAGCGCCTTGATATTTTTTTGAATTGATTTCAGCCTTCAGCGCATCCACAAGATCAAGTTTTTCCCATGTAAAGCCGCCATCCGGCTCCGGCGCGCGGCCAAAATGGCCATAGGCCGCCGTGCGGGCGTAGATCGGCTTGTTCAGGCTGAGCCGCTCCCGGATAGCGCGGGGGCGGAAATCGGCAACAGCCTGCAGCGCCGCACTCAGCGCCTCATCGTTGAATCGCCCGGTGCGATGCGTGTTCACGTAGATAGAAATAGGATGGGAAACACCGATCGCATAGGAAAGCTGGATGGTGCATCTCTCGGCAAGACCTGCCGCCACAATATTTTTTGCAGCATGACGCGCCGCATAAGCGGCGGAGCGGTCAACCTTCGTCGGGTCCTTGCCGGAGAAAGCGCCGCCCCCATGCGGCGCGGCGCCGCCGTAGGTATCGACGATGATTTTGCGCCCGGTCAGGCCGCAGTCGCCGTCAGGACCGCCGATGACAAACCGCCCGGTTGGGTTGACGTAGAAAGATTTTTCATCGCACATCCAGCCTTGCGGCAGAATATTCTCGACATGCGGGCGCACCATTTCGCGTACTTCGTCCTGAGAAACGCTTTCGTCATGCTGGGTCGAAACGACGACGGACGTGGCGCGCACAGGCCTGCCGTTGATATATTCGAGGCTCACCTGACTTTTGGCATCCGGGCCAAGCTTGAACAAAGCGCCGGAATGCCTTGCCTCCGCCAGGGATTTTAAAATAGCGTGAGAGTAATAAATCGGCGCAGGCATAAAACTGTCCGTTTCGCGGCAGGCATAGCCGAACATGATGCCCTGATCGCCAGCGCCCTCGTCTTTGCTGCCCAGAGCATCCACGCCCCGGGCGATGTCGGAAGACTGCGCGTGCAGGCGCACTTCAACCCGGATTTTTTCCCAATGGAACGCGTCTTGCTTATACCCGATATCGCGGACGGCATGACGCGCGATGGTTTCGACCACTTCTTCGGTAATGGATTTCGGTCCGCGCGTTTCACCGGCAATGCAAAGGTACCCTGTCGTCGCAAGGCATTCCACGGCGGTGCGCGCTTCCGGGTCGGCGTTGAGATAGGCGTCAACGATCGCGTCCGACACCCGATCACATAATTTATCGGGATGTCCCTCGCCCACGGACTCGCTGGTAAAAATGTATTTTTGATCGGCCATGCAGGGAGTTTAACCCGACTGTGAAAGAACGATCAACTTATTTTTCGCTATCTTTCGCGGAACTCGACATAGCCTTGGCCATTTCCAGGATCTGCTTTTTCATTTGAGGGCTTTTGATGCCGGAGTATGCGCGGACAAGCTCCAGAACATCCCGCTTTGTCAGGGGATCAGGCTCTAATGTGACCTGTTTGGTATCGGAAAAGCCTTTCGTGGCCAAATTTCTGCTGCCAACCTTATTCAGGGCAAAGCTGCCTTCAAAGAAATAATCCACAGGTGCTTTCAGCACACGGCAGATATCGACCATGCGGCTGACGCTGATACGATTGGTGCCGCGTTCGTATTTCTGCACCTGCTGGAAGGTCAGGCCGATCGATTTGGCCAGATCTTCCTGGCTGAGGCCGAGAATCAGGCGCCTTGATTTCACTTTAGCGCCGACGTAGATATCTACCGGATTTGGCCCTGTATCGCCTTTTTTTATACGTGCCATGGCAAATTCTCCAATAGATTCAGGAATATTCAATCAGTATAACAATACTACCCTGTATTGTCAACATACCTATGTATTCAACCGGTAATTGTAAAATATGGAAATAGACGAAAGAGCTATTCCCTCCCGGCAGAATCGAGAGTAATAATAGCCCATCATGATCAAACCTCTCAATGTCGCCATTACACACAAACCTCTCAATGTCGCCATTACACAATTGCCCCACGCCAAAGGGCTGACACTTCCCCAATACGCGACCGAGCATGCCGCCGGCCTCGATTTGGAAGCCGCCATTGATACACCGATCACTTTAAAACCGGGAGAGCGTGCGCTGGTGGCCACAGGGCTGGCCATCGCTCTGCCCGCAGGATATGAAGCGCAGATCCGCCCCCGCTCCGGCCTGGCCTTCAAAAACGGCGTGACCGTGTTGAATTCTCCCGGCACGATTGACGCCGATTATCGCGGCGAGATTAAAATTATCCTCGCCAACCTCGGCACAGAGCCTTTCACTGTAGAGCGCGGCATGCGCGTGGCACAGATGGTCGTCGCCTCCCATAGCCGCGTCAGCTGGGAGGCTGTTGAAGCGCTGGATAAAACAGAGCGCGGCACCGGGGGGTTCGGCTCCACGGGAATACGGGCGCATGCGGGTTCATAATCACATCTGGGAAACCATCGGCAATACGCCGCTGGTGCGTATCCCGAAACTCTCCGCCGAATACGGCGTCAAAGCAGACATTGTGCTGAAGCTGGAATTTTTCAACCCCCTGTCCAGCGTCAAGGACAGGCTGGCGCTGGCCCTGATCGAAGCAGGGGAAAAAGATGGCAAGATCAAAACCGACACGGTGATTATCGAGCCGACCTCCGGCAATACAGGCATTGGCCTTGCTTTTATTTGCGCTGCGAAAGGCTACAAGCTTATTCTCACCATGCCGGAAAGCATGTCTTCCGAGCGGCGCAAAATGCTGCGGTTATTTGGCGCCGAGATCGTCCTGACCCCAGCCGCCCAGGGCATGAACGGCGCCATCGCCAAAGCAGAAGAACTCCTCATGCAATACCCCGGCAGCTACATGCCGCAGCAATTTAAAAATCCAGCCAATCCCGCTATTCACCGCGCCACGACAGCGGAAGAAATATGGCGCGACACAGATGGCAAAGCGGATGTGCTGGTTGCAGGTTCCGGCACCGGCGGCACGCTGACGGGCGTGTCGCAAGTGTTAAAGCCCCGCAAACCGGGCTTCAAAATGATCGCCGTAGAACCGGCCGAAAGCCCCGTCATTTCCGGGGGCATGCATACCCCGCATAAAATCCAGGGCATCGGCCCCGGATTTATTCCTGAAATTCTCGATACGACATTGATTGATGAAGTCTTTAAAGTCAGCAGCGATGAAGCCATCTACATGTGCCGCCACGTCGCAAGAATGGAAGGCATCCCCGTCGGTATTTCCTCCGGCGCCGCCATTCACGCCGCACTGCACATCGGTCAGCGCCCCGAGATGGCGGGAAAAATGATCGTCACGATTGTGCCGAGCATGGCGGAGAGGTATTTGTCTTTGCCGGCTTTCAAGGATTTGGAATAAAGCCCTGTTGGGGGCATTGGCGCCAGGCGTGTCGTTCCTTTCAATTTGAGATAAAAAAAATGGTTGGACCTGGCTGACGGTTTGAGAACCTTTTAAGGTACAGGCCCTTTGTTCTTGCGGGGAGCTACATGTTGCGGCTCGTTAAAACTGACAGCTAGAATATTTGGATGCTTATCGGCTACAAGCTGGCGCGCTATTTCTTCTTTTACGGTAGCCTCATACTCAACATATGCGCCACGATCAGCCGAAAGAAAAGGCCAATAATCCTTATGCAAATCGCTTTCGGATATACCCAGAACCTGAGCTATCTTAGAAAACAGCTTCGGAATATCTTTGGTGTCATTTGTGTTTCTCCAGTGTTTGTTGAACCAGTTAGTACCACTGTTAAAACACAAGAGGGCTTCCGAAAAAATGAGGGATAGCTGCACGCAGCTTTAGCTTAAGCTCTGTGCAGAAGAAAAGGCTGCATGGAGGTGGACGGCCTTAGCTTTATGCAGACTTTTTTGCCGCCGCTATGATTTGCCAAGCCTTCCTGTCCTTAATTTTAAAGCTCTTCATCAGTCTGCTTGCTTGATGGGAGCTGCCGTTTACCCTTTGGTCATCTTGTACCCACAGGATCATTTCAGCATCTTTGATTTGTTTGGCAAGCCGTAGCTTTTTGCCAGTGACTAATCCCCCCTTCCTTCGTGACAGCCCTTGCCTTCTCTGTTTCTCCTCTGCCGACTGCATCGCCGTCATACCCATTACTTTAAGTGCGAGATTTTCAGAGACATACTTGATTGCTGCAAAATTCTGCGGCTCCTTGGGTGTATCGTCAAGCAGACATGCCAAGGCTATTTTTTGAAAGAAAGGTGCATCCTTAAAAGCTTTACCCATTAATATAATATCAAAGAACATGAGCAGATCATCTTCTGCGCCTGACTGACCAATATCATTTTTGAAATCGTCCAAGTATTTTTTGGTGAGTAACCTGACACTTTTAATGGTGTCATTGCTTTCTTTGCTGAGAATAAGCTTTGTAACTTGTGCAGAAAAGTAAAAATCATCTTTGTCGATCTTTACTGTGGCTGGCCACATGCAGATACTCTTGATTAACGCTGCTCTGCTCATGAATGATTGCCCTTATGCTTTTTGGCGCTGTTTCTTTTTGAAAGGCGTCACCTTCTTGTTGCTGGAGGCTTTTACTTCATCCAGTATATCCGCATAGTCCTGCATGAGTTTCTTACGTTCTAATGCATATTCGGCATGATTATAAGCGCCACGGATCTTGTCTTTTTCTCCATGCGCCAGCTGCCGTTCAATCACATCAGGTTTATAGCCTTTTTCATTCAACGTAGTGCTGGCAATCGCTCTAAAGCCATGACCGGTCATGCGGTTTTGGTAGCCCATACGCCGCAACGCCATAAGGACAGTGCCATTGCTGATATGCTTTGACTTGCTGGCAGCGCTGTAAAAAAGATAAGGTTTATCACCTGTAATTTTCCGCAGTTCTTTTAGGATGATCAATGTTTGGCGAGATAGCGGCACGGTATGCGGACGCTTCATTTTCATCCGTTCCTTCGGAATATGCCATTCTTCACGATCCCAATCTATTTCACCCCACTTTGCCCCGATAAGTTCACCGGTGCGGACAAAGGTGAGAGCAAGCAACTGCATGGCTGATTTACTCAGGTCATTCTCTCGCGCATCTATTGCCTTTAACAGTTCGGGCAATTCACTGAGTGGAATACAGGCATGATGCTTTTCTTCAGCCGAAGGAAGAATGTCTCGCAGATCTGCCGCAGGGTTATGCTGACAGAGGCCGCGCTGTGCGGCGTACCTGAAAATTTGCCCCATAAGCTGTTTCATGCGCTTGGCTGTTTCTATCGTACCCCTGTTGCCAATTTTTTCGACAACACTCACAACATCAGGGATGGTGATTTCAGCTACAGGCAAGTCTCCAATAATAGGGAAAACAAGCTGTTCCAAGCGTTCGAGACACTGTTTATGATATTTTTTATTAAGCTTACCCTCTCTTAGCTCAAACCACCGCCGTGCCGTTCTTTCAAAGGTATTCTCACCCTCCTGCATCCGGCGCAGTTTCTGAGCTTTTCTGAGCCGCATGGGGTGCTGGCCTGATTTGGCCTGTTCTCTGGCTTCATCACGAAGCTTTCTGGCCTCTGCCAGCGAAACATCAGGATATTTACCTAAGGCCAGCATCTGGCCTTTCCCCTGAAAATTGTAGCGCCAGCGCCACAGCTTGCCGCCAGCAGGAGATACCTCAAGGCATAGGCCGCCGCTATCAGCAATACGGTACAGCTTATTTTTAGGCTTTTTACCTTTAATCTCGAATTCTGTGAGCGCCATGAGAAAAACTCCATTTCTGAAATCTACTCATAAATCTACTCACATATTCTTTGGCTTGTAAAGGATCTTCTCGGAAGGTATCGGAAGATAATGGCTTATTTAAAGGGGTTTTTGAGATGTAAAGAGCTTCTCTGGAACCCCTTGGAAGGATAGATGGCGGAGACGGTGAGATTCGAACTCACGATACATTTTACAACGTATGACGATTTAGCAAACCGTTGCCTTCAGCCACTCGGCCACGTCTCCGCACTTGGGGGTGATCATATATATATATCCCTGAGAATCAAAGATTGTTGAGCGAAGCTCTTGATGTCCGGGGATTTATTTTCATAGTGTATGAACCCGTGCGACGGGGTCTTGGCCTCAGTGGTACAGGGGTTTCGCTGGCGCAGGCTTCCGTTCGCTGGGGCGCGGGGCGGGAGGCTTTTTCGGCAATGTAGGGGAACATAAGGGGGAGTTTAAAAAAGTCATGATGCAGTCCTATGATGTTTGAGTACGTAGCTATGACAATAGAATAATTTGGCAGCGGTTGTCAAGAAAAACCTCACTCTACGCAGTATTCATTCGATAGCGTCTATGGCTAGGGTTTTACTTGGCCAGACAGTTCAATGAAGCCAAGGTGTTGGGGGAAGGGAAAACTAAAGAAATAACAATATACAATTTGGATAATATATAATAAATTCACAGCTACTATTCAGAATAATATTTATTAGGAGCTATTATTGAAGTCTATATTTAGAAAAGGTGCTGGACAAGGAAGATTATGCGTTCTTTTTACTGCTATTGCTGCGGGTTGTTTCTATTTTGCGGCTACAACCCAGGACCAGGGCGCTCAAGCGGTTACGATAATAATTGGTGGTTTTTCCAGTTGCGCGGCGATAGGCAATTTTAGCGAGAAATGCGCAGATCCCAGCGACAAAAAATACCGCGATAGATCTGCTCTTGGCGCCCTTAAGTAGCCAGTATGCAATTTTTGTAGGCGTTCAGACAGCGTGAAAAGACCTTGCTTGGGGTTTTGAATCTGTGATTATTTTATGTGCGTGATCCCTTCGCCTCAAGTTCGAAAATCGTATAATGGGATGGATGAATTTTATGGAGCGGGTTGCGGACGAAATAACGGCAAAAAAATGTACACAGGTGGTACACAGATCAAAACGATCATAAATTAGTAAAGGAAATCAATAAGATGGCGAGTTATCAATACGTCTATGTCATGAAAGGCCTGAGCAAAACTTTTCAGGGAGGCAAGAAGGTTCTTGATAATATTTATCTGAGTTTTCTGCCGGGGGTCAAGATCGGCGTTTTGGGGCCGAACGGGTCGGGGAAATCGACGCTGCTGAAAATCATGGCCGGGGTTGAGAAGGAATTTCAGGGCGAAGCCTGGGTGGCGGAGGGGTGCAGGGTTGGCTATTTGCAGCAAGAACCGCAACTGAACCCGAACAAGACCGTGCATGAAAACGTGATGGAGGCGATGGCGGAAATCAAGGCGCTGCTCGACCGGTATAACGAGATCAGCAATAAATTCGCCGAGGTCACCGACAACGACGAAATGACCAGGATGATGGAAGAACAAGGGGAGCTTCAGACGCAGATCGAGGCCGTGGACGGCTGGAATCTCGATCACATGATCGAGGTTGCCATGGATGCGCTGCGCTGTCCGCCGGGCCATATGCCGGTGACGAATTTATCCGGCGGTGAAAAGCGCCGCGTGGCGCTGTGCAAGCTGCTGCTGGAAAAGCCCGATATGCTCCTGCTTGACGAGCCGACCAACCACCTGGACGCGGAATCCGTCGCGTGGCTGCAACGCCATCTTACCGACTATAAAGGAACCGTGGTGATGGTGACGCACGATCGCTACTTTCTTGATAATGTGACGGGTTGGATTTTGGAACTCGACCGCGGCGCCGGCATTCCTTATGAGGGCAATTATACGGGCTATCTGGAGAAAAAGTCGAAACGCCTCGAACAGGAGGGCCGCGAAGACGAAGCGCGCCAGAAAACGCTGTCCCGCGAGCTGGAATGGGTGCGGCAATCGCCGAAAGCAAGGCAGTCTAAATCCAAGGCGCGCGTCACTTCTTACGAGAATTTGCTGGAGGAAAGCAAGAAATACGAAACGACACGCACCGCGCAGATCGTTATTCCCCTGCCGCCGCGCCTCGGCAACAACGTCGTCGATGCTGAAAACGTCTCCAAAGGCTATGACGACCGCCTGTTGTTCGAGAATTTGAATTTTAAATTGCCGCCCGGCGGTATCGTCGGTGTTATCGGGCCCAACGGCGCCGGCAAGACGACGCTGTTCCGCATGATCATCGGCGCGGGATTGGCGCCTGAACTTATATCAGGGCCGGGACAGCCCGGCGAGGAAAAACCGGATGGCGGCACGCTCGTCGTGGGCGAGACTGTCAAGATGGGCTACGTCAACCAAAGCCGCGACAGCCTTGACGGCACCAAGAACGTCTGGGAAGAAATTTCTGGCGGCAATGACATCCTGCAACTGGGGAAACGTGAAATGCCGTCACGCGCTTACGTGGGGTCTTTCGGATTCCGGGGGCCGGATCAGCAGAAAAAAGTCGGCACGCTGTCGGGTGGGGAGCGCAACCGCGTGCATCTCGCCAAGATGCTGAAAGAGCCCGCCAACTTGTTGCTGCTCGATGAACCGACCAACGATCTGGATACGGAGACGCTGGCGGCGCTCGAAGACGCGCTGGAGAATTATCCAGGCTGTGCGGTGATTATTTCGCACGACCGCTGGTTTCTTGACCGTATCGCCACGCATATGCTTGCCTTTGAAGGCAATAGCCAGGTGGTATGGTTCGAGGGCAATTATGAGGACTACGAGAAAGACCGCAAGCGCCGCCTCGGCATGGAAGCCGACCAGCCGCACCGTATTAAGTACAGGCCGCTCAGGAAGGCGTCTTGACTTTAAGGAGTGCGCGCGCCTTATCAAGCGCCGCTTGATAATTTATGAAGCGGGGTGATGACCGTCCTTCTTCCGGTTTTGACGCCGAGGCCGCGGACCGGTCTTTTTGTTGAGCCTGGACGTCATGCCGTTATCATTCGCCGCCGCCAGAAGGATGCTGCCTTTCAGGGCGTCGGCTTTCTTTAAGCGCACGGTGATGGGTTCGCCCACGCGGTAGACCCGGCCGTGATTGCGGCCGGTCAGGGTGCCGTGATCTTTGTCCAGCACGTAGTAATCTTTTGGCAGTCCGTGCATGGGCAGCAGGCCATCGGTGCCGGCATTCGCCAATTTGACGAACAGGCCGGCGTTTGTCGCGCTTATGATGCGGCCTTTGAAGTCCTGGCCGATGTGCGCGGCAAAAAAGGCCGCAGAAAAGCGGTCATGCGCGCTGCGCTCCGCTTTGGCTGAGCGTACTTCAGTCTCCGTGATATGCTTTGCCATGTCGGGCAGATGCGTTTTTTGCGTGCTGTCCAGCGCGCCTTGGCCCATGTTGAAGGCGTCGGCCAGGCTGCGATGCACCAGCAGGTCGGCATAGCGGCGGATGGGGGAGGTGAAATGCGCATAGCGTTTCAGCGCCAGGCCGAAGTGGCCCGCATTCTGTGTGTCGTAGGTGGCCTTCGCCTGCACGCGCAGGATCGCTTTTATGATGGTGTCGCCATGGGTTGTTTGAGCGGCTTTTTGTATGACGTCCTTGAATGCAGCGGCGCTTTTTATTTCTCCGGCGGGGAGCGAGAAGCCGCATTCGCTAATGAGGGCGCGGAGCGCTTCCACCTTGCGCGCGGAAGGCGGGGTGCTGTGCACACGATAAACACAAGCAGCCCCTTTGCTTTCCAGTGCTGTGGCTGCGGCGACGTTGGCCAGGATCATAAATTCTTCAATCAGTCTTTGGCTGTCCATGCGGGCGGTTGTTTTGACACCGACGGTCTTGCCATGACTGACGGAAATTTTTCCTTCCGGCAGGTCAAGATCCATGGTGCCGCGTTTTTCCCGCGCCTGGCGGAGCACCGCGTAGGCGGCGTAGAGAGGATTAATCACAGTCTTCATCAGCGGGCCGGTGACGGCGTCTTGCTGGCCGTCTTTTGCGGACTGCACTTGTTGGTAGGTGAGGCGAGCCGCGGAGTTCATGAGTCCGCGCGCGACTTTGTGGCCGGTCAGGACGCCGTCCCTGTCGATCCACAGGTGGAACGCCATGCAGGCGCGGTCTTCGTGCGGTTTCAGCGAGCAAAGGCCATTTGACAAAAATTCAGGCAACATCGGCAGCACACGATCCGGGAAGTAGGTAGAGTTGCCGCGCGCATAAGCTTCCTTGTCAAGATCGCTGCCGGGTTGGACATACCACGACACATCCGCAATGGCGACGATCAGGTGAAAACCGCCGTCCGCTGTGCTCTCTGCAAAAACCGCATCGTCAAAGTCGCGGGCATCGGCGCCGTCAATCGTCACGAGCGGGATAGCGCGCAGATCTTCGCGCCCTTGCAGGTCGGGGACGGTCATGGCGGTGGCTGCGTTCAGGGCTGCTTGCGAAAATGTTTCGCTTAAACCGACTTCGGCAAGGCTGATCAGGCTGAGGATGCCGGGGCTTGTCTTGTGTCCAAGCACGCGCATCATTTTGACCTGTAAAGAAGTGCCGGCGGCGGAAACGCATTCTTCCACCACCACCACATCGCCAGCGTTCACTCCTTTTAGATCGCCTGTCAGGTCATAAAAACCTGTTCTTTTCTTCTTGTCGCAGGGATCTACTTGTAATCTGCCGTTGTTTTCAACAACAAGCCCAACAATCTTGTTTTTGGAGAAGGGTTTTCCGGACACGTGCATGGCTAGCCTCGCATTGTTTGGTGATTCCGACTCTGTTTGGAGACTGTATAGAAATTAGAAGCAAGAGGCAACACATATGTAAATTTATATATTGGCCATCACTTAACAGAATCACTTGCATATAAAAAGGACTTATGTTAGCTTGCCTCTCGCAAAGGCAATAAAAAGGATAGACCATGAACGACAATATCAATTGCTATATCGTGCAATGCACGCGCGATAATTTTGACGAGGCCAAATATTTGACCCAGTTATTTTGCAAAATTCTTGAAGTTGATCTGAAAAGCTATTGCATCAAGACCACGGCGCTGGACAGCACCATGAAAAGACGCCTGGATGAGCTGGGTGCCAGCTTTTGGGAGGAGCCCGACTACGCGGTCACCAAATCCGTCATGGGCAGAGGATTGTAAAACCGGATGCGGGAAAGAAGGAACCAATCGGAAATCGAAACCGAGTTGAAAATAAAGCTTTCCATCGGGGATATGGAGAAAGTATTCCAGACGCTGTCCAAAATGAGCAGTGCATCAGAAATCAACCATAAATTTTTGCCACGGATGTATTACGATACGCCGGATCTTCAGTTGCACAATCGCAAGATTTCGCTGCGCGTGCAGTATAGGTCAGGCAAGGCTGGCCAGCTTGGCGGTTATGAACAGACGGTTAAGTTTGCGCTGTCACCTGCTGCCGCCCTTGGCCAAGGGGTGTTGTTTCGCAAAGAATGCAAAAATATTCTTGACGGTCACACACCTGACCTGGCGGCAGTGACGGACCGCGAGGCGCAGGGTGTTATCAAATCCTTCAAAAACAAAACACTCGTGCCTATTTTTACGGCGGCGATTGAACGGCGTGCGTTTGACTGGAAATTAAAACATGGCAAAAAGACGGGAGTTGTAGAGATTGCTTTCGATGCAGGGAAGATTATCCTGCTCAAGGACAACAAGCACAGCAACTTCACCGAGATCGAGCTTGAAATAAAACAGGGCGGGGCGGAGTTCATCGACATTGTGCGGGCAAAAATTCTGAGCATTGCTCCTTCCGCCCGCATCCAGCGTTTGTCAAAGTCCGAACAGGGCATCGCGTTTTATTTGAAACATAAAAAGTAATAATTATGTCAATCTAACGCTTTTTTTTCTGGATTTTCGCCAATACTTGCGCTACAAGACCAATTGTTATTTCCCCAAAATTGCAAAAAGACTTTCCAATCCGGTTTCCGGACACGAGGGTTGCCGGGGAGAAAACGGTCTGTATTTGATTTAAGGAGCGTAGCTCAATTGGTAGAGTACCGGTCTCCAAAACCGGATGTTGTGGGTTCGAGTCCCTCCGCTCCTGCCACCCTGCGCTAAAGCTCCGGGTGGCTCGCGCCACGCTGAAAAGAAGGAAGACGAAAGACATGTCAAAGAACCTGGTCCAGTTTTTCCGCGAGACGCGGCAGGAAGCCCTGAAGGTAACTTGGCCCACCCGCAAGGAAACCGTGACCACAACGATCGTGGTATTTATCATGATTTTCATCATGTCGATGATCTTGCTGATGGCGGACGGCCTGATTTCGATTGGCATAAAATTTATTCTTGGATTGGGAGCTTAAGAGAGATGACAAAGCGTTGGTATGTTCTGCACGTTTATTCCGGTTTTGAAAAGAAAGTGGCTTCCTCGATCAAGGAGACGGCGGCCAAGCGCGGCCTTGACCAGTATATCGAGGAAGTGATGGTGCCGATCGAGGAAGTGATCGAGGTGCGGCGCGGGCAAAAGGTCAATGCCGAGCGTAAATTTTTCCCCGGCTACGTTCTGGTCAAAATGGACATGCATGACGACGCCTGGCACCTGGTCAAAAATACGCCAAAAGTCACCGGGTTTCTCGGCGGCGGCGGCAACAAGCCTCAGCCGATTTCAGAAGTTGAAGCCATGCGTCTGCTGAAGCAGCTCACCGAAGGCGCCGAGCGTCCCCGCCCCTGCATTACCTTCGAAATCGGCGAGCAGGTCCGTGTGTCGGACGGCCCGTTCAATTCCTTCAACGGCGTTGTCGAGGAAATCGACGACGACCGCAGCCGCCTCAAAGTGCTGGTCTCCATCTTCGGCCGGTCCACCCCGGTCGAGCTGGAATTTACGCAGGTCGAGAAGGTTTAAAGGTACCGATACGGTTTCACCGTCTGTTCGATCGCGCCGAAGATGGATTTATTCTGCGCGTCCAGCATCTCGATTTTCACTTTGTCCCCGAATTTCATGAAGGGGGTTTTTGAATCTCCGCTTTCCATTTTTTCGACGAGGCGTTTTTCAACCAGGCAGGAAAATCCCTTTGACCGGTCTTTGTTGGAAATCGTGCCGGAGCCGATAATCGCGCCGGCGCACAAGGGCCGCGTTTTCGCAGCATGCGCCACCAGCGTGGCAAAATTGAACACCATATCGACGCCAGCGTCCGGGCGGCCGAATTCATCGCCGTTTAAGTGCGTCAGCATCGGCAGATGGACTTGATAGTCTTGCCAGGCATCGCCAAGTTCGTCCGGCGTCACGGCGACGGGGGAAAAAGCGCTGGAGGGCTTGGACTGAAAAAATCCGAACCCCTTGGCAAGCTCTGCCGGCACCAGTCCGCGCAGCGAGACGTCGTTCACCAGCATGATCAGCTGAATATGTTGTCCAGCATTGGCTGCCGGGACGCCCATCGGCACGTCGTCGGTAATGACGGCGACTTCAGCCTCAAAATCAATGCCCCAGGCTTCGCTTTCCACGTGAATATCGTCACGGGGGCCAAGGAACGAGTCGGAGCCGCCCTGATACATCAGGGGGTCCGTCCAGAAACTTTCCGGCATTTCCGCGCCGCGCGATTTTCGCACCAGTTCAACATGGTTGACGTAGGCGCTGCCGTCCGCCCATTGATAGGCGCGGGGCAGGGGGCTCGCGCATTTGGCGGGATCAAAAGCGAACGGTGCCACTTTACCGTCGTTCAGGTTTTTTGACAGTCTTGCAAGTTTCGGCCTGACTTTATCCCAGTTGTCCAGTGCCGCCTGCATTGTCGGCGCAATATCTTCCGCTGATGTGGCTTTGCTCAGGTCCTTGTTGACCACGACCAGCTTGCCGTCGCGGCCGTGCTTTAGTGATGCGAGTTTCATTTCTTAAACATCCTCGGCATATCTTGCCAGCAGCGATTATAATCCTGTTGCAACCCATTGTTGAGCGCGAAGGCCGTCGGGCGCATCACGAAGCGGCTTTCGAACATGAAAGCCAGCGTATCTTTCATGTAAACGGGCTTGAGGTCGGCACTGGAGGCGCTTTTCATGACTGCGCTTTCCGGGCCGTGCGCGGACATGCAGTTATGCAGGGAACTGCCGCCGGGGACGAATCCGCCGCTTTCCTTCGCGTCGTAAACGCCGCGCACCAGTCCCATAAATTCGCTCATGATGTTGCGGTGGAAGTAGGGCGGACGGAAGGTGTGTTCGGCAACCAGCCAGCGCGGCGGGAAGATGACGAAATCGACATTGGCAACGCCGGGCATGCCGCCCGGCGAGGTGAGGACGGTGAAGATCGAAGGGTCTGCATGATCGAAGCTGACGGTATTGATGGCCATGAACTGCGCCAGATCATATTTATAAGGCGCGTAGTTGCCATGCCAGGCGATGACGTCGAGCGGCGAATGATCAATATCCGCCTGCCACAAGCCGCCGTCAAATTTGGCGATGAGCTGGCCATCGCCCCGTTTGTCTTCATAGGCCGCTACCGGATAGAGAAAATGGCGCGGATAGGCCAGGCCGTTGGCGCCGATTGGCCCCAGATCCGGCAGGGTGAAGGGGGCGCCGTAGTTTTCGCAGATGTAGCCGCGCGCCGTTTTATCATCCAGATCGACGGCGAACTTGATGCCGCGCGGAATGACGATGATTTCCCCAGGGTGCGCGGCAAGCACGCCCATTTCTGTCCTGAAAGTTAACCCGCCCTGTTGCGGCACGAACAGCATCTCGCCGTCGGCGTTGTAGAAATAACGCTTTTGCATTGAGGTATTGGCGGCATAAAGATGGACGCCCAGTCCCGCCCAGCTAGGGGCGTCTCCGCCGCATGCCATGGTGACAATGCCGTCAATAAGATCGGTCTTTTTCTTTGGCAGGGGCAAAGCATCCCACCGCAGCTGGTTCGGCGCGGCATGGGCTGCCGCAAATTTAAAAGTCGGATGCGCGTAAGCCTTGAAAGGTTGATGCGCGACCGAGGGTAGAATGCGGTAGAGCCATGACCGCAAGTTATTTTTTTGTGGAACAGTGAAGGCCGTGCCGCTGAGCTGTTCCGAATATAATCCGAAGGCGGGTTTTTGCGGGGAATTCTGGTTTTTGGGCAGCGCGTCTTTCAGCGCTTCCGTCGCAAACTCGTTTCCGAAGCCGGATTGGTACTGCAAAGAAGCCATTATTTACGCCTTTAACACGCCGCGGCGAATCTGGTCTTCTTCCAGGGATTCGAACAGTGCCTGAAAGTTGCCTTCGCCGAAGCCTTCGTTGCCTTTGCGCTGGATGATTTCGTAGAAAACCGGGCCGATGGCGTCCTTGGTGAAGATTTGCAGCAGCAAACCCTGACCTTGTGTGGGCGCGCCATCCACCAGGATGTTCAGTTTTTTCATGCGGACGAGGTCTTCGCCGTGATCGGATACGCGTTTGTTGACGTTCGCGTAATATGTGTCGAGCGTCATCTGAAAGTCCACGCCGGTTTTTTGCAAAGTTTCGACTGTTGTATAGATATTGTCGGTGCCAAGCGCGATGTGTTGAATGCCTTCGCCATTATAGCGTTTCAGGAATTCCTCAATCTGCGACTTGTCGTCCGAGGATTCGTTGATCGGGATGCGGATCTTGCCGCAGGGGCTGGTCATGGCTTTGCTTTTCAGTCCCGTGATTTTGCCTTCGATGTCGAAGTAGCGGATTTCGCGGAAGTTGAACAGGTTGGTATAAAAATCCGCCCACTTCTGCATATTGCCGCGGTTGACGTTGTGGGTCAGGTGGTCGATATAGGTCAGCCCTGCGCCAGGATTTTTATTTTTGTCGATGAAATTAAAGTCCGCTGCGTAAACAGAGCCTTTCGCGCCGTACTGATCGACAAAATGCAGGACAGAGCCGCCGATGCCTTCAATGCCAAGGATATCGGTTTTTGCCGGTTTGGCGCCTTTTGCAAGCGCGTGTTTATAGGCCGCCGCCGCATCCTTGACGCGGAAGGCCATGGCGCAAGCGCCGCCGCCGTGGGTGTCTGCAAACGCGGCGGCGTTGGAACCTGGTTCCGCATTCAGAACAAAATTAATATCGCCCTGCTGATAGAGCGAGATTTTTTTTGATTTATGCGTTGCGGTTTTTTTAAAGCCGAAGGTTTTGAACAGCGCATCCAGTGTTTCCGGCTGCGGGTGCACATACTCCACAAACTCGAACCCGTCTGTGCCCATCGGATTGTCAAATAAATCGGTCATGGCTGCGCTCCTGTTGTTTTCTTGAATGAGGGCAGTATTGACCCTTTTCCGGGGGATTTCAAGTACGTCTAACTGGTTGATTTATAATATATTAACTAAGAATATTGACAGATCATGCTAAATTGGATTATGCTGCAATGCAACAATGCTGCGGTGCAACATTGATTCTTTAACAGGAGTAAAACACATGCAAAAAGACATACTTGAGAACTTTCAAAAAATGACCCAGCTGACGCTGGATAACTTCAGGAAACTGGGCGAAACCAATCTGCGCATCGGCGAAAAGCTGTTGCAGGAACAGGTCGAGCTGACCAACACGGTTCTGGAATCGGCCACGTCCGCCACCGAAGCCAAAGACATGAAAGATATGGCGTCCAAACAGGCAGAATGGGCGCAGGAATGCAGCCAGAAGATGATGGAAAGCGCCCGTACCTGCGCCGAGATCGTCGCTGAAGCCGGCAAAACCTATACCAGCCTGTTTGAAGCGGGTATGAAAGCCGCAAGCCACACGTCCGAAAAATCGTCTGGCAAATCACGCAAAGCTGCTTAATATCGACACGCATATGTCATCCCGGGCGGCATGCCCGCCTGGGATGACATTTTTTTTCTGGGGAAATAATCATGACAAATAAAATAACGGCGCTGGTGACGGGCGGGGTTGGCGGGATCGGTTCGGCGATCTGCAAAGAGCTTGTCCAAAAAGGCCTTTATGTTGTCGCAGGCTACCATCCGGCGGAGGAAGCGAACGCCCAGGCGAAACTGAAAGAGTGGCAAACGGAAGGGATGCCGATTGGCATTGTTTCCGGCGATGTGGCGTCTTTTGCTTCCTGTGCTGCCATGGCGAAAACCGTGCAGCAGAAATTTGGCACAGTGCAGGTGCTGGTTAATTGCGCCGGCATCACACGGGATAAAACCTTGAAAAAAATGACGGAAGAAGACTGGAACGCGGTTCTGAACGTCGATCTGAATAGTCTTTTCAACGTCACCAAGCAATTTGTGGACGAAATGACGGATGCCGGGTATGGGCGCATCGTCAATATTTCCTCCGTCAACGGTAAAAAAGGCCAGTTTGGCCAGACCAACTATTCTGCGGCGAAAGCGGGCGTGCATGGTTTTACCATGGCGCTGGCGCAGGAAGTGGCGCGGAAGGGCGTGACGGTCAACTCAGTTTCTCCCGGATATACGGAGACAGTCATGACCAAGGCCATTCCGGCTGAAGTGACCCAGCAGATCGTCGCGCAAATTCCCGTCGGCCGCATGGCCCAGCCGGAAGAAATCGCCTACGTCGTCGGGTTTTTGGCGGACAAGCGCGCGGGTTATATCACCGGGGTGAATATTTCCGCGAACGGCGGGCTTTTTATCTCGTTTTAAGCGGCGTACTGTTCCAGCTCTTTTTCCGAGGTAATGTGCAGCGGCAGGGATTTGAAAGATCCCTGATGCAGATGGAGGATATATTGATCCCCCTGCTGCTCGTCGATCAGGACTTTGTGATGGATGACAAAACTGGCATAGGAGCGTTCATCCACTCCCTGAATCAATATTTCCAGCGTGCGCTTGGCGGACGATAGTTTTTTCCCTGATGAAAAAGATTTTGTGATGGGCTGGCCCGGCTTGAAGTGATAATCGAGAGCGAGGGAATTGCTGAACAGGGCGTCCGCCGGAACGGCGATCGTCCAGGGCATGCGCTGCGCCATGACAAGAATGCGGGTCGGCGTAAAGTCCTTGATGGGCAGGTAACACATGAACGGTTCATTCTTGACGCCGTTGCTGCGGATTTCTTCGACCGTCAGCACGACGCTGAGCTTGATATCGACCAGATCCGTCTTGTGAAAATTAGACATCCGCACCAGCACGTATGGCATTGACGCGTTCCACTTGCTGCTCAGCACGCCGCGTTTGGAGGTGACCAGCGAAACGCGCGGCCGAATGAAATACGACGTGACGACAGCGCCGAAATAAACATTGAGGACGATCAGTCCGATGGACAGGCAGGAAATGGCGACAAGGGCCAGGGCAACTTTGATGTCGACGCTCTGGCTGAACAGCGTGTCGGGCAGGCTGACGCCGAAGGCTGTCGCCAGGGCGCGCACCAGGTTGAGGCGCGCATCGGGAACGGCGATATCCAGCATGATCCAGATCAGATAAAAAACGGCGGAAATGCAGAGAATATAAAGCGCCGTGGCTTTTAAGAAACCTTTATTCATGCGTGGTATTCTCCTGGTGCGGGGGAGGACGATCATTTTAGAATAGTCTTAAATAGCTGTATAGTCGAGCCAGAACACCTCGCCGGCGGCTTTGACCGGCAGATGGCGGGCAATGAACTGCGTGACTTCATTCAGCGTCGCTTCAAAGCCGAAAGGCGGGTTGATGACGATCACGCCGGAGCCGGTCAGGCCGAAGCTTTCCTTGAGAGAGGATTCCAGGCGGATTTCACTGACCAGCATATCCTTGATGCCGGTATGATGCAGATTCGCCAGCATTTGCCGATGCAGTCCGGCCGCCAGCATTGGGTACCAGACCATGAACTGGCCTTGCGGCCATTTCATGC
This sequence comes from uncultured Rhodospirillaceae bacterium, assembly GCA_964349475.1. Lineage (GTDB taxonomy): Bacteria > Pseudomonadota > Alphaproteobacteria > Micavibrionales > UBA2020 > PALSA-926. Next base: position 11,549 of record CAYGGT010000012.1, on the reverse strand, counting down.
AGGCTTGGCGGAGTTGTTTTGGGAGTTCCGTATATTCTGTTTTTATTTCATAGCTGGGATCAATCAGCACCAGCCCGCGTCGCTCCATAAAAGGGACCCGGTTGACGAGGCACTGAAAGCCGTCTTTCTGCTCAAGGGTGATGTTTCTGGCGTTGCTGAAACAGTTTTGCAGTTCGGAAAATTCGCCGGGATGACGTTCAATTAAGATCAGGCTGTCCGTCGTGCGCATCAGGTGATGGGCGATTTTGGCGGAGCCGGGATATATCTTCAACGTATCGTTATTATTAAAGGCCGCCACTATCTTCAAATAATCGGAGAGAGGGGATGCGTCAGGCATCGATGTTCCCGACGTCTGCCACAGCGTCTTCCAGAAAGGCATGATGCCGTCGTGAAATTCCCCGATCTTCTGCGCTTCTGCACTGGTCAGGTCATACAATCCGCGCCCGGCATGGGTATCCATGACGCAGAACTTTTGCGGTTTTAACGCAAGCGCTTGCAACAGCTTGACCAGAATCGCATGCTTTTGCACATCTGCGAAATTACCGGCATGATATATATGTTGATAACTGAGTATTTACGAAGCCTTGAGATCGACGGCAGTCATGCGGCCTTGGCGATCGGGGGCGAGGTTGAAAGACACTTTCTGGCCTTCGTTCAGACCCTGCAAACCTGATTTTTCAACGGCGGAAATGTGCACAAACACATCCTGACCGCCTTCATCGGGAACGATGAATCCAAAACCTTTTTTATTATTAAACCATTTTACGGTACCGCTCGGCATGCGCGCATCTCCTGAGTGTTCGTTAATAAAGGAAGCAACCAGTTTCAGAATAATATTTATAAACGATTTTCGACGCTATGGCAACAACAACCTTTAATTGAGTTGTATGTTAAAATACAATCTAAATACGTGCTCTGCGTGCTTCTGCCTTTAGGGCGCCCGTTCTTGAGCCCCTTTCCCGCAGGGCGGGAGAGGGGAAAAGAGCAGGTCTTGCCATTTTTCGATCCAGCCTTTTTCGTGGGTACTGTCAGCGACTATTGCCGACTGCACGCAGGCCGTGATGCCTGAAGCGCGTTTCCAGCTATCAAAAATGGCGGCGGGTACGACTTTGTCTTGCTCGCCGATAAAGTGAAACTGCGGGATGTGGGCGATGCTGGCGGCAATACGGATCGGGTCAAGGGAAGCATCCAGCGGGCTTATTTTATGCAGGTGCGAGAAAGTCGCATAATCCAGATTGCCGGCAACGGTGCGCAGCGACAGCACATCGTTCCGTCCCGCCGCCACCAGTGCCGCGACCGCCGCGCCACCGGAATAGCCGATCAGATGGAACCCGGTGGCACGCGCCTTCATGTTGTCAAGCGCCTGTTGATAGGCGTGGATCACTTCTGGCGCGGTGCGTCCGTTTGTCCAGTAAAGATCAGGACAGGCGTCAGGCTTGTGCCAGCCCGTATACTGACAGGGCCGCGCCATATAAATGACGTTATCGGCGCTGTCCAGCGCGGCGAGGCGCAGGGTCATCGGATCGGGCGGCGTCGGGTTCATGGATTTCAGGTGTTTGCTGAGCCAGGCAAGCCCGTCGCCTTCAATGTAAACATGGGCCGGAGCATCCGGCTTGTTCAGCCGCACCCAGAGGGTAAGATTGAAAATTCCGGCGGCGACAACCCGTTCGTCCATCATCGCCGGACGCGCAATGCCCCTGGCGGTTTCATGGCGTGATTCAAGCGAAGAGCCCGCGCCGCAGCCGTCAAGAGCGATCATCGCGCAAAGTATCAGCCCAAGTTTTTTGACGGGTGTCATCCGTGCACTATACTTGACACCACCAGTGTCGGCCATATAAAACTTATGCATGAAACAAAAAGTGACGGATGAATTGCTGACCGTGCGGGATTTGATCCGCTATGGCGTGAGCTGTTTTCGCAAAGCGGGCCTCAGCTACGGCCATGGCACGGATAATGCCTTTGACGAGGCGGCGTATCTGGTGCTCGAAACCCTGCATCTGCCGGTGGACGAGCTGGAACCGTATCTGGATGCGCAGCTGACGAAGCCGGAACGCGCCGCCGTGGCGAAAATTATCGCGCAGCGCGTCAAAACCCGCAAACCCGCCGCGTATCTCACGCATAAAGCCTATGTCCAGGGCATCCCGTTTTATGTGGACGAGCGGGTGATCGTGCCGCGCTCTTTTATCGGTGAACTGATTTGCGCGGAAGATTTTTCTCTGGCGGGAGAGCCGGAATCGGTGCTGGATCTTTGCACGGGCTCGGGCTGTCTTGCCATTTTGGCGGCGCATGTCTTCCCGAACGCGATGATTGACGCCGTTGACTTATCACCAGACGCGCTTGCCGTCGCAAAAATCAACGTTGCTGCCAGCGGATGCGAAGATCGTATTGCCCTTTATAAGGGTGATTTGTTCAAGCCGTTGAAGGAAAATAGATACGATCTTATCATCACCAACCCGCCTTATGTCGATGCGCATGCAATGCGGGACTTGCCGCCGGAATACCGCCACGAACCGAAAATGGCCCTGGCTTCCGGCCATGACGGGCTGGATATTGTCCGGCGCATTTTAAAAGAGGCGCCGGATTATCTGTCTAAAAACGGCGGCCTGCTCTGCGAAGTGGGCAGTGGACGCTTCCTGCTGGAAGCCGAATACCCGCATCTCGATTTTCTCTGGCTTGACACGGAAACGAGCGAGGGCGAGGTTTTTTGGCTGACGTGGAAGCAGCTTTTAGCGCGTTAACTCCGCCCAGATCTGTCCATAGGCTTTGACGACTTCCGGCGGGCAGGCTTTGGCGGGTTTGGCGATGCTGCCTTCGGGGATGTTGAATTCGGGCGCTTTTTTCATGTCATCCGGGAGAAGATCGGCGGCGGCTTTGACCGTTGACATCGTGCCTGACGCAACGGTAAATGCGGCGGCGTTTTCAGGCTTCAGCATGAAGGCGATAAACTGCCGGGCGGCGTCAAGGTTTCTGGCACTGGCAGGAATGGCAAGGTTGTCAACGGCAAGCTCGACGCCTTCTTTGGGATAGACGTAGGCGATGGCGGGGTTCATCTGGCGGACCTTATACACATCGCCATTCCAGGCCATTTGCATGGCGATTTCATTGGCGGCCATTCTTTCCGAAGCGCCTGTCCAGCCGTATACTTTGACGAAAGGCTTTTGCTTGAGCAGCAAGGCTTGCAGGGCTTTGAAAGTTTCGGGCGAATTGTCGCAAAAGGGTTTGTTAATCGCCAGAGAAGCAATATCCATGGCCGTGCCAAGATCGTCTGAAACGCCAAGGCTTGGGGTTTCGCCTGTGGGCCGCTCAAAAAATTGCTGCCAGCTGTCGATTGTGCCGGGCACCAGCTTTGTGTTCACGGCGAGAGAGGTCGTGCCGTAAGCCATTGGCAGGACGTAAGTATACGCAGGGTCATATTCGGGACTCTGGACATTGTCGATCATGGTGCTGCTGAGGGATTGTAATGCCGCCGGCAATGGTTGCAGCAGTTTTTCAGCCACCAGAAAAGGCACGTAATTGCCTGATGGCACGACGACGTCATAGGCGGCGCCCGATTTGAGTTTTGCCATCAGCGTGTCGTTGCTGGAGTAAATATCGGTGATGACTTTGATGCCGGTCTCAGTTTCAAATTGCTTGAATAGCTCAGGCGCGACGTAGGTATCCCAGGTGTAGAGATATAATTCTTTTTCGGCCGCCAGTGCTGGCGTGGCAAAAAGCAAAAGAGCGGCCATCAATAATCTTATCTTCATGATATTTTCCTCCGGTTGATCAAATAGGAAGCTAGCACGAAAACAATCGAAACCGCCAATAAAATCGCGGAAACGGCGTTGATTTCCGGCGTGATGCCGCGCCGGACCATGCTGTAAATGTAAACGGGCAAAGTCATGGCGCCCGGGGGGGCCACCATCTGCGTGATCAGAAAATCGTCGAGCGAGGTGATGAAGGCCAGCAGCGCGCCTGCAATAATGCCCGGCTTTAGCAGCGGCAGGGTCACATGGCGAAAGGCGTGCCACGGGGTGGCGTAGAGATCCGATGCCGCTTCCAGAAGCTGCGGCGGGATGGTTCCAAGCCGTGCGCGGATCGGCGCGCAGGCGAAGGGGATGCAGAAAACGACATGAGAGATCAGCACGTTGCCGATACCCAGGCTGAGGCCGATGGTGGTGAAAAACGACAGGCAGGCAATGGCGAGCACCACTTCCGGGATCAGCAGCGGCAGCATGAGCAGGCTTTCCGTTTTAAAATATTTTTTGCTGTGCAGGGCAAGGGCGGTGGGGATGGCGATCAACGTCGAAAAGAACGTCGCGCCCAAGCCCACGATCAGCGAATTAACTGCGGCGCGGCGGAGGTCGTGGTTGGCGAAAGCGACCCGGTACCAATCGGTGCTGAAGCCTTCCCAGACCGTAATGAGCTTACCGGCGTTGAAAGAAAAAACGATCAGGATGACGATGGGTGCATAGAGAAACGCCAATCCTGTCCATGCCGCCGCGCCAAAACCGGGGATATTCTGTTTCATTGTTTTCTGGCCATCAGCATCATGCCCAGCATGACAATCACCATGAGGATGACGGAAGCGGCAGCACCAAACGGCCAGTCGCGGGAGAATCCGAACTGCATCTGGATCAGGTTGCCGATCATCATCTGCTTGCCGCCGCCAAGCAGGTCGGGCGCCAGGAAAGCGCCGATCGCCGGGATGAAAACGAGCACCGCGCCCGCGATAATGCCCGGCCATGCCTGCGGGATGACGATCCGGGTGAGGATTTGCAGGCGTCCGGCATACAAATCCGCCGCGGCTTCGGTCAAAGTCCAGTCCATGCGCTCAAGGCTGGCGTAGACCGGTAAAATCATGAACGGCAGATAGCTGTAGACCAGGCCGATACCGACGGCGAAATCGTTATAGAGCAGCGGCAGTGGTTCGTTGATCACGCCCAAGGACAGCAGCAGGGTGTTGAGCAGCCCTTCGGTACGGAGCACGAGCATCCACGCATAGGTGCGGATCAGCAGGTTCGTCCAGAAGGGGATTGTGATCAGGATAATCCACAGGTTGCGTTTTTCCGGCGACCGTGTGGCCATGTAATAGGCGGTCGGAAAGCCGATCAGCACGCATAACACCGTGCAAATGCCGGCGAGTTTCAGGGAGCGCAGGAATACTTCGAGATAAGCCGTGCTGAAAGAAAGATTGCCGTCAAAATCTTTTTGAAACAAAATCTGCGTATAGGCATCCCATGAAAATTCCCATACCACGCCGCCATAAGGCCCGGCTTTCAAAAAGGAATAACTCACGATCAGCGCCAGCGGCATGACAAAGAACACGCCCATGACGGCGAAGAGAGGGAGGAGGAGGGCGGGGGCGCGATTCATGGGCAATCCGCCGTTTCCGTGCTGGGCGGATCCGCGCCTTCGCGGGGATGGCGATGGGGCTTTATCCCCCGCATCGGATCAATCTTTCCGGGTTGACGGAGACGCGCACCTGCGCTTGCTCTTTCAAATCCAGCGGCGCGGTGCCGGCGACGGTGATCATCTCGCCGCTTTCAAGCCGGACGATGTAGTGCGTCACCGCGCCGCGATAGTCGATTTGCATCATGATGCCGGGTAGGCCGGTATTGGTAAAAGAAGCGTCCTCCGGGCGGAATCCCACTTCTTGTCCGTCCAGCCTGACGAAATTACAATGCCCGATAAATCCGGCGACGAACCGGGTCGCGGGCGTATCATAAATTTCCTGCGGCGTGCCAAGCTGCACGACTTTCCCGTGATCCATGACGGCGATGCGGTCGGACATGGAGAGCGCCTCGTCCTGGTCATGCGTGACAAACACAAAGGTGATGCCCGTATCCCGCTGCAGCCGCTGCAGTTCCTGCCGCATTTCCTTGCGGAGCTTGTAATCCAGCGCGGAGAGGGATTCGTCGAGCAGCAGGATTTTCGGATGGTTGATCAGCGCCCGCGCCAGCGCGACACGTTGTTGCTGACCGCCGGACAATTGCGCCGGTTTCCGGCTGGCCATGCTGTCCATGCGCACCAGTTGCAGGGCTTCGGTGACGGAGCGTTCAATGTTGCTCTTGCCCTGCATTTTCACTCCGAACCCGACATTCTCCGCGACTGTCATATGCGGGAACAGCGCGTAATTCTGAAACACGGTATTGACGGGACGCCGGTGCGCCGGCAGCGGGGCGATGTCTTCGCCGAACAGGATGATTTTTCCGCTATCACGGGTTTCCAGCCCGGCGATCAGACGCAGCAGCGTCGTTTTGCCGCAGCCCGATGGCCCCAGCAAGGTAAAAAATTCATTTTTACGAAGGGTGAGCGAGACATCCTCCACCGCGCGGATCGTTTCCGCTCCATGGGTAAAGGATTTGCTGACATGGTCGAGAATGAGGGATTCGATCATGGACCTTTTTTAGCGCGAAGATTCGAGCTTGCGAAGCGTTTTGTTGCCGGAGAAAATCAATATTTTAATAATAATTATTGACTTTCCACCGCGTCACATGTAAAATTCATTATGGCAATGAAAACTGGAGATAAAGTCGATGACCATTAAGAGTTTAACGGGTGTCCAAAAGAAGCTTTATGAGGCCTTTAATATGGCTTCCGAATGGTATGACGGCAATGCCCGTTATTGTGACAAGGGAAGCGAAACCCTGATTCAGGGGCGCATTGCTCTTGGCACGCTTGGTTCAGCCATTGCGGCCGTTGAGCGCGAACTGCGGGTAAAGAAAAAAGCCGTCAGCAGCGCGAAAGAATCAAGACGCAAAAACGCCCTGAAAAATGACGGCTAGGCGTTGACTTACTTCCAGGGACATGTCTTTATTGTCCCGATCATTTTTTTATGAAATTGCAGGAGGAACAGATGATTCCCACACCGGAAGAAGCCGTCACTGTCGCAGATGCCGCCGCCATCACGCCGACGGTTGTTGCCAACAGCAACGATCCGCAAGCGGCCAAGCCTACCCCGATCAGCAAAAAAAAGAAAATTCTTTCCGCGATATTCAATATGGCCGTCGGCGCCGTGGCGACGATGGGCGCCAAAGCGCTGGTGACAACCGCCATGATCGGTTGCCCGCCGTTGGCGCTTTTGCTGATGACGTCTTTTGCTGTCGGCGCCACGATGACCATGGTTTGTCATGAAGGGCAGCGCCGCAAGGCAAAAAAAGAAAACGGCAATGCGCCGGATTTTTTCAGCAAGCAGAACATGAAAAATTTATTTTGCAGCAAGGCCAGCGCGAAAGTCTTTGTAAAAAGTTCCTTGTTCGCTTGCATCGGCGGCGCCTTGGTTCTTGGTTTTCAGGAAGGCATTATTCAGGAAGGCTTGGGAAAACTGTTTGGTTCGTCGCCGGCTCCTGCCGTTATCCCAGCCATCGTTTCATTGCCGATTGATCCTGCGCCGATTGACGCTGCGCCGGTTGAACTGCCACCGGTGGTGGATGTCGCCCCGGTTGTGGCGCCTTGCTTGTCGCCCGTGGAGCATTTTATGGATGCCATCAAAGACCGCGCCGTTTCCGACCGTGTTGCCGATGCCATGGATCGTGTCAGCTCCGCCAATCCGCGTGTCGCGGCGCAAGGGGCCAAAGACCTCGCTTATTTCGCCTTCAATGGTTTTGGCGGCGTGCCAAAAGATCCCGCCATGGCGCTGGAGCTCTTCCAGAAAGCCGCCGATGCCGGCAACGTGCAGGCGAAAATTGATCTTTTGTATATGCAGTTTCACGGCCTCGCCGGTGTTCCGGCCGATCCGCAGGCCGCCGTTGAAGCCATGCAGGAAATTAAATCCCCGCGCGCCGGGCTGTTTGTTGAAAAATGGGCGGCAATGGGCCAGCATGTGACCGACAAGGTTGTCGGGTTCGATTCCAAAGCCATCCTGCACGGCGTCAAGCTCTGCGCCCCCGCCGCATAACGCTTGGCAGACCTTAACCAGCATCACTATGCTTTGACCGGTGAGGATTTGCGATCCCGCGTTCTGTTCAAGGACAAGCTGATCGTTGTTGTCAATAAACCGGCAGGTATTCCCGTGCATCCCGGCCCCAGCGGCGGACCCAGCCTTGAAGATTATTTTGACGCGCTGGCCTTTGAGCTTCCCCATGCCCCGTGGCTGGCGCATCGGCTCGACAGGGATACGAGCGGATGTTTGATTCTTGGTCGCCAGAAAAAATCCCTGCGGCGGCTGGGGAAATTGTTTGAAAGCGGCGCGATCACCAAGACCTATTGGGCCGTCGTGCACGGCGGACCAAAAGAGGACAGCGGCATGATCGACGGCTATCTTGAAAAAGTGAAGACATCAAAAGGCTGGTACATGAAAGTGTCGCAAAAAAACGAGCATAGCCAGACAGCGAGCACTGAATGGAAAGTCATGAAGCGCGGCGATGAATACACCTGGCTTGAACTGCATCCCAAAACCGGACGCACGCATCAGATCCGCGTGCATTGCCAGTCCCTCGGCTGCCCCGTCATCGGCGATTGGGTCTATGGCCCGCCCGGGGAGGCTTTACCGTTGCTGCATCTGCATGCGAGATCCGTCGATATTCCGCTGCATGAGGGAGAGCCGCCGTTGCATATAGAAGCCCCGGCTCCGGTGCACATGCGGGAGAAGCTTGGCTAAGCCCGCTGGGCAGTCACGTCGGGTTTTTTGCCGAGTTCTTCCATCACCACGCAATTGCGTCCCTGATCTTTGGCTTTGTAAAGGTTTTCGTCGGCGAGGGTGAATAGGGAATCCATCGCCCATACCCCGGCAGTAACGGCTGCGATGCCAAAGCTGGATGTATAGTTGAGCGTCCGGGCGGTGCCGTTTTTGTCCACGTAAGGGCAGGGGGTATCCATGACGGTTTTGCGGAAGCGTTCGATGATGAGCCGCGCGTCCTGCGCCGTGGTTTCGGGCAGAAAAATACCGAATTCTTCCCCGCCGATCCGCCCAAAAATATCATGCCCCCGGAGCGATTGGCGCATCAATCTAGAATAGTGCTGGAGCACCAGATCACCGATCTTGTGGCCGTGCACATCGTTGACGGTCTTGAATTTATCCAGATCCGTCAGCACGAGGGCAAAAGGCTTTTTATGCCGTTTGAAATGATCCACCCCCGCATTTGCCTGCTGCATAAAGGCGCGCCGGTTGTTCAGGCCCGTCAGGGCGTCGGTCAGCGCGAGCCGGAGGAGGTCTTGATGGTATTCCCCAAGGCGCCGCACGAGCGGGCGGAAAATAAACAGCGCTTCCAGAAACAGCACCAGCAGCACGAAGAAAACGCTCAGGTACTGGAGCTTAAAAAACTGTGCCAGCTGCATGATGATGTCGGTCTGATATTTTTCCAGCGCCAGGTCGATGTTAATCGTCAGCACTTGTTCAAGTCTGAAGATGGGGCCGGCGAGGGCTTCCGTGTTTGCGTTGCGCTGCGTAAAATTTTCCGCGGTGGTGACGAGGTCTGCGACCGTTTTGTTTAAAACGTAAGGCGCGGCATGAAATATATCCTTCATGGTGCCGTCCTGCGCCTCGATCGCCGCATGTTCTTGCTTGATCTTGGCGATGGACTGAACCAGCAGTTGATGATCAAAGTCGCTTTTGGATGTTTTATATGCCGCGGATTGGGACACGATCACGCCCGCCAGAGAGCGCAGGTTCGTCAGGGTAAAGACAATCGTGGCGCTTTCTTTTTGAGTGCGGGCGATATAGGATGTCAGCCCATGGTTGACGATCGTCAAAACGGCGATGATACCGAGGGCGCCGATGTAAGCCCGGGTTAAAGATCTTTGCTGCGCGTTCTTGTCCTGCATGGGCTGAGGGGGCAAGGCGATGGTGGAAGTGTCTTTCATGGTCTCCCGGATGTTTTTTTAGAGCTCATTTTCGCATAATAGCCGAGCTGTTATCAACAGTTTTTTACCCTTCGGCCATGACGCGCATTTCTTCCAGTTGCAGCCACCGCCGCTCGGCTTCGTCTAGTTCGTCGCGGGCGTAGCTCAGACGATGGGATGCATGGTGGAAAGCGTTTTTATCCCGTTCATAAAGCGTCTGGTCTTCGAGAATTTTTTCCAGCCCGGCAATCTCCGCCTCCAGCTTCTGGATTGTCCGCGGCAGATTTTCCAACTCATATTGCAGCTTATAAGTCAGTTTCCTGTATATCTTTGGAGCTGTTGATTGTTCTTTTTCGGTCTTGGCAACGGGTGCCGGGGCGGTGGGTTTTGGTTTTTTTTGTTCTTTTCGGGCTTCCAGATAGTCCGTATAGCCGCCGATATAGCCTTCCACGACGCCGTTGCCTTCGAACGCGAGGATTTTCGTCACCGTCTGGTCAAGGAAATCCCGGTCGTGGCTGACGACGATCAGCGTGCCGTTATATTGCGAGATAATCTCTTCCAACATGTCGAGGGTATCCATGTCGAGGTCGTTGGTCGGTTCATCCAGGATCAGAAAGCTTTTCGGGTCGGCGAGCACCTTCGCCAGCATCAAACGGTTTTTCTGCCCGCCGGAAAGCGTGCCGACCTGTTGCAGCACGAGGCCGGGATCGAATAAAAAATCCTTCAGGTAGCCGCAGACATGCCGCGTCTTGCCCATGACTTTCAAATGGTCGCCGCCATTGGGGCAGAGTGTATGCTGAATGGTGTATTCCGGTTTCAGGTCTTTGCGTTTTTGGTCGAAATAAGAAAATTCAAGCTCCTTGGCGAGCTTCACTTTGCCCATGTCCGGTTGCAGTTCTCCCACCAGCAGCCGCAGGAAGCTCGTCTTGCCGGAACCATTTTTTCCGAGCAGCCCGATGCGGTCGCCGCGCATGATCCGCATGCTGAATTTATCGAGGATAGTTTTTTTCTGGCCGTCGCCGACGAAATGTTTATCGACCTTGATGAATTCGGCGACGACTTTGGAAGATCCCTCGACGTTTTCCATTTCATCCACATGCATTTTCGACATCATGCGGCGGAACGCGCTTTTGTCGGCTTTCAGCTTGTCGCGGGCGATTTTCATCAGCTCGACGCGGCGGACGTTGCGCTTGCGCCGCGCGCCCGGGCTGCGGCTGGCCCATTCGACTTCTTGCTCGACGATTTTTTCGCGGTTCTTGAGCTCACGCGCTTCTTGTTCCAGCAGGACCGTTGACCAGTCATCAAAATGCGCGAAGCCCTTGGGGCATACCCGCATCCGGCCGCGGTCAAGCCAGAAAATTTTGTTGGAAATGTTTGCCAAAAACGTCCTGTCGTGGCTGACGCAGAGCACGGCGCCACGATATGTTTTCAAATACCGCTCCAGCCACTGGATCACGTCAAGGTCGAGATGGTAGGTCGGTTCGTCGAGCAGCAGGATGTCCGGCTCCTCCACCAGCGCCCGCGCCAGGCACGCCCGCCGTACTTGTCCGCCGGAAAGTTTGTCCATCGTGTCATCGGGGTTGAGTTCCAGCGGCTGGATGATCATCTCGACTTTATATTTGTGCAGCTCCTCCTCTTCCGTACCCTTGAACTGCTCAAAAACAAAGTCGTAAACCGTCTGGCCGGGCTTGGGGATAATCTCCTGCCGCAAATACCCGATGGTAATGCCCTGCAACATCCAGCGCTCGCCGCTATCGAGCGGCATGTCGCCGGTGATAATATTCATC
>CAYGGT010000011.1:0-31200 GCA_964349475.1 uncultured Rhodospirillaceae bacterium | reverse complement strand
AAACTATTGTCCCTTGATCTTGGCGCGATGATTGCCGGCGCGAAATATCGCGGCGAGTTTGAAGAACGCCTGAAAGCGGTGCTGGAAGAAGTACGGGCGGCGGCCGGCGAAGTCGTGCTGTTCCTCGATGAAATGCATACGATTGTCGGCGCGGGCAAGGCCGAGGGCGCCATGGATGCCGGCAACATGCTGAAACCGGCGCTGGCGCGGGGCGAGCTGCACATGATCGGCGCAACGACACTTGATGAATACCGCAAGCATATTGAAAAAGACGCCGCGCTGGAGCGCCGTTTCCAGCCGGTGTTCGTGGGCGAACCGACGGTGGAGGATACCATTTCTATCCTGCGTGGCCTGAAAGAAAAATATGAGCTGCACCACGGCGTGCGTATTACCGATGCCGCAATTGTGGCGGCGGCGACGCTGTCGAACCGCTATATCTCCGACCGTTTTTTGCCTGACAAGGCGATTGACCTGATGGACGAGGCATCCTCGCGCCTGCGGATGGAAGTGGATAGCAAGCCGGAGAAGCTTGACGAGCTGGATCGCCGCATTATCCAGTTAAAAATAGAACGCGAGGCGCTGAAGAAAGAAAAGGCGGATAAAGCCACCAGCGACCGTCTTGTCAAGCTTGAAGAAGAGTTAATGGGGCTTGAAAAACAATCGGCGGAGATGACTTCCAAATGGAAGTCGGAAAAAGACAAGCTTTCCGCCGGGCAGAAGATTCAGGAAGAGCTGGAAAAAGCGCGCCTCGAACTGGAACAGGTGCATCGCGCCGGCAACTGGACGCGGGCTGGCGAAATCACCTATGGCGTGATCCCGCAACTGGAAGCGAAACTGGCCGAGGCCGGCAAAGGTGCTGAAAACGCGATGATCAACGAAGAGGTGCGCGAAAGCGATATCGCCGCCGTCGTCAGCCGCTGGACGGGCATTCCCGTCAATAAAATGCTGCAGGGCGAACGTGACCGTCTCCTCAAGATGGAAGAGCACCTGCAAAAGCGCGTGGTCGGGCAGATAGACGCCGTTGCCGCGGTCGCTAACGCCGTGCGCCGTTCCCGGGCCGGGTTGCAGCGTAAAAACCAGCCGATGGGCACGTTTTTATTTTTAGGCCCGACGGGTGTCGGCAAGACGGAGCTGGCGAAGGCGCTGGCGGAGTTTTTGTTTGACGATGAATCCGCCATGCTGCGCATCGACATGTCGGAATACATGGAGAAACATTCCGTGGCACGGATGGTGGGAGCGCCTCCCGGTTATGTCGGCTATGAAGAAGGCGGGTCGCTGACCGAAGCCGTGCGCCGGCGCCCGTATCAGGTCATTCTGTTCGACGAAGTCGAAAAGGCGCATTCTGATGTATTTAATATTTTGCTGCAGGTGTTCGACGACGGCCGCCTGACGGACGGGCAGGGCAGGGTGGTGAATTTTTCCAACACCGTCCTGATCATGACGTCCAACCTCGGCTCCGAATATCTGATTGAGAGCGCGCCGGAAGAGGTGCGTGAGCAAGTCATGGATACCGTGCGCCGCGCTTTCAGGCCAGAATTTTTGAACCGTATCGACGAAATTCTGCTCTTCCGCCGCCTCAGCCGCGACATGATGGTGACGATTGTCGATATCCAGCTGACCGGCCTGCAGAAAATGCTCGCGAACCGCAACATTCAGATTGAGCTGGACGATAAAGCGCGCCAGCACCTGGCTGACGCGGGTTATGACCCGGCCTACGGCGCGCGGCCCCTGAAGCGCGTGATTCAAAAGGAGCTGCAAAATCCGCTTGCCAACCTGATCATCGAAGGCAAGATTATGGACGGTAGCCGTGTCGATATTACGGCCGACAAGGACGGGCTGGTGATAAAGCCCCTCGCGCAGAAATCCAAACCCAAGGACGGTAAGGCTAAAGGCGCTGCGGCTTGATATTTTCTCTTGTGTGCGCTATGAATATTAGAAGGGGAGTACATCATATGCGCCGCTCATTCGCCATTGTTCTTGCCATTGTGGTTTTGCCCGTCTTTGGTTTGACAGGATGTAACACTTTCTTCAAGGATAGCTACCAGAAGATTACCATTCTGACGCCAGGTGTTGAAAATGCGGAATGTATTCTTGAAACGACAACGAACAAATACCGCATGCTGGCATCAGGCGTTGTCGAGGTGGACCGTTCGCGGCATCCGATGATCATTACCTGTCAAAAGACTCACTACCTCACGAGCGTTAAAAATATAGAGTCGAAAATACGCATGACTCATAGCCAGTTGAACGTGTTTAACCTGTTTACGGGCATACCTTACGATGTCGCCAGTAATTCAATCTATGAATATCCAGAAATGGTGACGATTGAAATGTCGCCTGATCCGCACGCTGTCCGCCTCTCGCCGATCGTGGTGGATGTGCTACAGCAGAAGAAAGTCGCGCCCAAACCGGCCCCTCCCGCCGCCGCCCCTCCCAAAGGCGCAGTGGAGAAAGCGATCAGCAAGAGCCTGCGGAAATAGCGGCGATGCGCGATTGCCACAGACATAATAAGGGCGTCACAATCAATTCCATGCCGATAGCAAAAAGCATCGTCGGTGCAGGTATGCCCACAAAAATAGTTCCTGCAAGACGGGCAACGCCGCCAATAGCGACAAGAAAAGTTAAAAGCCGTACATGAGAAGTTTTTGTTTCAATCGCAGGAACGGCAGCCCAAAAGCCAATACCGATAGCAAATAGCAGCCCGGACAAATAACGCATATGACTGTCAAGTGAAGTATCCTCTGTGCCCGACAGCATGCCGGCGCCGAAGATCATGCCGGACCCACCGGCGACAACCGGCACGCAGGCCCCGATCAACACAGCGATTTGCAGCAGTCGGCGCTCTCGCCAATACATTTTATCATTCATGCTTGTTTGCCTTGAAAAATGCAGTCATATCATCGACGACCGAGGACTTTGGCCCGAGGTCAGAGAAGGTGCCGATGATGCCAATGTGGCCAAGGCCGGGATAGGTGATGATCTCGACATGCCCCCCTTTATCACGCAGGCGCTTTGCCAGCCGCTCGTGGTTATAAGGCTTCACGCTGTCATCCTTCTGTCCATAGAGAAGAAGCATGCGGGGTTCCTTCCCATCTATAAAAGTCGTTGCCCGCATGTGCGGGGCGCGTTCAGGGAGCCCAAAAATATCGATGAGATCTTTTTCATCCGGCGTAAAGGCATAAGGCCCGGCCAGCCCTGCAAAATCTCTGATCAAAAGCCGCGCGTTTTTATTTTCGGCTGCAAGGTAATGTTTATCAACAGTCAACAGAGCGGCCATATGCGCGCCTGACGAATGACCCGTGAGGTGGAGGCGGTCACGCTGTCCGCCATATTCCGTGATATGATCGTCGACCCAGGCCAAGGCTTTGGCTCCGTCTTCGACAAAGACGGGAAAGCGGACTTCCGGATACTTCCGGAATTCTGGAATGACGGTAACGAATCCGCGCCGGGCCAAAGCAGCTCCCACAAAACGGAAGTCCTCTTTTGTGCCGGACTGCCAGCGTCCGCCATAAAAAAAGACGATGACATCTTTTTTCTCCGATCTATTCCCGGCTGGGACATAGATATCCATTTTATGCGATGGATTGGGACCATAGAATGTCTCATGCACCGTATAACCGCCCTTCAGTGATGATGGGATATTGATCAGCGCAAGCCCTGCCGACGTGCAGGCCGTTAGAAAAAACAGCGCGCTGGCGGCGGCAAAGATGCGGTGTATTTTTTTCATTGCCTGATGCCTTGCCCGGCTGACACTCTTGAGAGAAAGCACCGCCTCCGTCACAAGCGCGCTCCTCCTCTGAAGCCCTGACCGCCATTTCCGGACGCAGGCTGAGAGGCAGGGGGAAGAACAATCTGCTCGCCTACAACAAGCCCGTCGCGTATCTCTGCTTCTGTCCTGTCCATCAGGCCGACATGGATAGTACGTTCTTCGGGCTCTCCTTGGCCGGCGGCGATCTTGACGATAACAGAGCGCGCAATTTCCCCTTTCCCGGCGTGATCACCGTTATTCCCGAAAAACTTCCAGCCGGCAAACGCAGCCAGCACCAGTACAGCGATGATGAGGGCGATCTTGCGCATTCAAAAAATCCTTTTGTTATAGACACAATGTACCAATTCATGGGGAGTGGCAATTGCACCGTCATACTTTACGGAATCTATGATTTACGATTTCTTGGTTTTTTTGTTGTGCGCCAGTTTTTGAACCAATACCTTGTCAATCCGGTAGCCGTCCATATCGACCACTTCAAACCGATAACCATTGTGATCGAAAGCGTAACCTGCCTTCGGTATGGAATGGCTGTCATTCAGAACAAACCCCGCCAGCGTGTGAAAGTTCTCATCCTCCGGCCTGCTGTGGAGCCCGATGGCATCAAAGGCGCGATCAATCAGGATACTGCCGTCCATCAGCCATGAACCATCAGGGCGTTGTGTGATTTCGGCTTCTTTTCCATGTTCATAAATTTCACCTGTAATGGCGGAAAAAATATCCATCAGGGTAACAATCCCCTCGAACGATCCATGCTCGTCAACAATGAGAGCAACATGCGTGGGTGCGTGGCGCAGGTATTCCATGACCTTAAAAGCGCTCGTATTATCAGGAAAAATAGTGACCTGCTTGACAAGCGGCTTCAATTCAAAAGATTTACCCGACAAAAGCGCAGCCAGAATATCCTTTGTCTGGACAATGCCCAGAAGACGATGCTCGTCATCATGACGACGGACGGGGAAACGGGAATAGCCATGTCGATCCAGTATCTCTTTGATTTCTTCCGCCGTCGCATCGCAATCAAGAGAAACAACGTCCATGCGTGGCACCATAAAAGCGCGAATAGGCTTATCAGCCAGCATCATGACGCCGGATAGCATTTTCTGCTCTTTTTCTTCAAACACGCCGTGCACGGTACCTTCTGCAATCATTGCCTTAACCTCTTCCTGGGTTACGGTCGATTCCGGCTTGTCTCCTGCGCGGATCAGCCGGAGTACGCATGAGGAGGATCGGTTCAGCAGCCATATCACAGGCCATGTGATTTTTGAAAGAAGATGCATGACGGGAGCAACAAACAACGCCAGCTTTTCCGGGTTTCGGAGAGCTAATTCCTTCGGCACCAGTTCTCCGATGATCAGGGTCAGGTAGGTAATCACCACCACTATAAAAGAAACGGAGATGAATTCGGCATGCTCGTGTACAAGTCCTCGCTGCACGAGATCGTCTGTCAGATAGTCAGCCAGCGTGGCGCCGCTGAAAGCGCCCGCGAGAATGCCGATCAGGGTGATGCCTATCTGTACCGTCGGCAGGAACCGGCCCGTATCTTCGGCAAAGGCCAAAGCCTGCGCTGCCGCTTTGCTGCCTTCATCGGCAAGCCGCCGCAGGCGCACTTTTTTAGCTGATACGATTGCCAGTTCCGACATGGCAAAAACACCATTCAGTAGGATCAGCATCAGTATAATCGTTATCTCAAGATATGGCATTTTCCATGATCCTCTCTTAAGCCAGTTTTATAAATTGCCTTATAAGATGGTATATAACAAACCTTCGTAACAATACTGCGGCTTAATTATCCATAAATAAAATTATGTTTTTGCAGGACTTTTTGAAGATCTGGTTAAAACGACGACAAGAAAAAAGTAACGAATGGCAAAATTAAAAAATCCCTGACCCTGACACAACTGGTTTTTTTTGGCGTCGGTACAATGGTTGGCGCCGGAATATATTCTGTTATCGGTGCTGCAGCGGGAGAAGCCGTCCGTCCGATTTGGGGCGGGCATGGAGCAATCACGGTGGCGGTAATGGCGGCGAACCCGCATGAAGCCCACCAAGGCTGGCCCTTGTCTATCCAGACGCCCGCGCATGGATTCCCTGGCTCCTTTCAAGGGATTGCACGGTTTATAATGGTACCGGGCGTTATAAAGTCGAACAATGTCCCACTATTGGAGCTATTCACAATACCGCCGGACAGGATGGGCTTTTCGTACAGCTTACCATCCTTGAATATCAGCGTCACAGAATAATCAAAGCCAGACTCATCTGTTCTAATTCTGATAGGAGAAGTGAATCCGTGTTTGCGCTTGATGCTCTTGAAATTCAGTTTGTAACCGTACAGGCTATGCATCAGGTCCTGTTCACCTGTTTGCTGTGCAGCAGAGAAGGGGATATTTTCTCCACCAAGCAAGGCAATCCTGATATCGCGTCGGTCAAGCCGGGGCAGACTTTCTTTTTTACGACACAACCCTGCAAGAACCTCATCCTCCAGTATGCCGGGTGATAAGCCAGCCAGACGCACTTCCATATCAGATGTTGAGTTAAAACAGGTTTCGTTCACAGCCTCGCTGCCGCCCGGTACCGGCAATGTCCCCGCGCACGCACCTAACAGCGTGGCGGCGATCATAAAAACAGACCATTTTGGACATTGCCGTTTCAATTTTCCTCTCTGGTCAGGAATCCATATGCCGTAAAAATAACAATAACCAGGAGGGCAAAGGCCGGATAAGGCCACCACGGGAATGCCCCCGTTTGCACCTGTTGGCCCATGTAAAAGCCTATAAAAGCAATAGCTGAAACAATAATAATGCTGGCGAGCGGTCTAAACCATCTATCTACTTTGCTGCTCATGTTTATCCCTCCTTACATTAAACCAAGGCAATTTTTGATTAGGGCCACCAGGAAAAATTGCCCATCTGCGCTTTCTCAGCAATAAAAGTACCAATCCATGTTATCGCAGTGATAATGAGAATACCGACGAGTGGCACAACTATCGCGACTGTCACAACAAGAAAGGTATCAAATGATCGTTTTGCTTTTATCATGCCGTCGATCCTTCTCATTAGAACCATGCAATCTTGGAAAGATGATCTTCGATTTCTTTATCCGATAACTTGATCAAATCTTTGTCCACCTCTACCGCGATATGGTCGTGAACATTTTTACTGAGCAGGGCTCGAATATCTCCTAGAGTGTGCGGAGACGCGACCAGAACGAGTCGATCAAAAACTTTTTCTTTTGATGCACGATCAAGCCATTCGGTAAGTTTCTGAATAAAGGCGCTATCGCTATGATGTCTTTTTTCGCTCCGGACATCATAGCCGTGCGGAACAGTTCCGGCAGAGCCTGCCACTTCAAGATGTGACTTGGCATGGCCGTTCTTGGCGTCGGCGATCCGTTCAACGCCTTTGGCTGTTTTCCTGTAAATCTGCGCCTTCTCACGATCCGCAACGACAATCCAGAGGCGCGGAATAGGAATACCGGCGCGGGTGCGGGGTTCGCTATCAAAGGCATGGAGCCCATTTTCTGCAAGTTTTCCTGATATTTTCATGGTAATTTTTTATCCTCCTATTTGGGGAAGAAGGGGCGGCCTTATCATGAAGCGCCGCCCCTTGACTGCTCCTGTCACGATCAGGCGGCAGCCTTGATCTCTATTTTCCTTGGCTTTTGCTGAGCGTCCGCTTTTTTAGGTACCGTAATTGTCAGGATACCGTTTTTGAACGTAGCCTTTGCCTTGTCGCTATCCGCCGTTTCCGGCAGGACAACTGTTCTCAGGAATGAGCCGTAGGAGATTTCCTGGCGCAAATAACTGCCGCCTTCTTTTTTCTCCTCTTTCTCTTCCTGGCGCTCCCCTTTAAGCGTCAGGTATCCGCCGGTGATTTCCACCTCGACATTCTTGGGGTCCATGCCTGCCAGTTCGGCTTCCACTTTGAAGGAAGTGCCATCCTCGACGACATTGACAGCGGGAGCGGTGGCAAGTTTCTTGCTCCAGTCCGTAAGATGTACCTGCGCGCCAGTATAGAAGTGATCGAAGAGCTGATTCATTTCCTCTTGCAGGGCCACGAGGGAATGGGCCATGCTTTCGCCTTTCCTCACGAAAATGGATGAGGGGTTATTCCAGTGGATCAACTCACGTATTTTAGACATGGTGGTCTCCTTGTTTTGGGGTTGATGAAGTGTCGTCTTAACATCTTCATTCCATCATGGAGGGGGTAAGGCGAACTTGATAAATATCAAGTTTTGCCACTTTCTATCCCCGAAGACTGCTAAACTGCGATTTTTCTGATAGAATGACCTTCAGATAAATAAGGAAGATTCATGTTCATTCAGTTGTTTATCGGTACCTTTATGATCGGTGGGACGGTTGTTCTGCATGCGCTGGTGCTTGATCTTATTATTAAGAACATACGCAGGATAGAAAGTGTCGCATTGAGAGTAGGGCACCGCTCATGGAAACCCTTTACGCTTGCCACCGTAGTGCTTGCCGTTTTCATGGCACATGTAGCTGAGATCTGGATATGGGCTACGCTGTATTTCTTTGTGGATGCTTTGCCAGATTTTGAGACGGCGCTATATTTCTCGACGACTGCTTTTACGACGGTCGGCTTCGGAAATGTCGTGCCGGTACATCAATGGCAACTTCTCGGCGCTATCGAGGGGGCGAACGGATTCATGCTGTTCGGGTGGAGTACAGCCTTCACGTTTGAGGTATTGTCACAACTCTACCGCAAAGAGGGGGAAACCATCAGAAACAAATGATGGATGACAAATGGCTACGAGCTGATGCGATCCGCGCGCAGCGCCTGCTACAGGGTTTTTGCAAATGCGATAATATGCCCATCAGGATCAAGGCTGTAGGCAGTAACATCGCCCCAGTCTCTCGGTTCAAGCTTACTGAGTTCTTTCGCGCCCATTTCGATGGCGCGCTGATGGTATCGGTTAACGCACGTTCCAGAGAGTTTGATCGCACTATAATTTGTAGGAGAGGGCGTCCGATACTATGCAAGAGCTATAGAATCGAGGAACGCCTCCGCGACATATGCATTTTGTTCGGTCGTCATCAAAGGATGGAGGGGCAGGCAGATTATTCTCCCACCCAGATCATCAGCAAGCGGTAACGCAACGCCAAGTCGTCATGTAATCTGCTCCCAGGTCATAGAACTCACCGATCCTTATCTCGCGGTATAGCCGCCATCAATGACAAGCTCGCTGCCGGTTATGAACTTCGATTCATCGGAAGCGAGATAGACGATGCCATAGCCGATATCGTCTGGTTCGCCGAGATAGCCGATAGGATGCTGATCCGTCATCATTTTCATGAACGCGCTGCGTCCACCGGGGTATTCCTTTGCCATGGCTTCGACCAGCGGGGTGATGATGCAGCCGGGGTGAATGGAATTCACCCGGATTTTATCTTTGGCAAAAAACATCGCGTCCGTCTTCGCCATCAACCGAACAGCGCCTTTTGATGCATGATACGGAGGTGCGTCCGCTGCACCGATCAGGCCATAGATGGAGGACAGATTGATAATGCTGCCGCCACCGGCCTTGCGCATATGGGAGATAACGTGTTTTGTACAGAAAAATACACCTTTGACGTTGATGTCGAAGAGTTTATCCCATTCTTCTTCTGTCACTTCATCGGTCGGTTTATTCACGCCAAGGATACCGGCATTGTTGACCAGCACGTTAATAGGCCCAAATTTTTCGGTTATTTTTTGAAAGGCTGCGGAGACTTCTTTTTCGTCCGCCGTGTTCATATGCCAGAACTCTGCCGTGCCGCCATCCTTGCGAATCTGCTCGGCTAGTTTTCTGCCTTCGGTCTCATTGACATCGGTAATGGCGACTTTTGCGCCTTCACGGGCCAGCAGAATGCATCCGGAGCGTCCGATACCGACAGCCCCACCTGTAACGACTGCAACTTTATTTTTTACGCGTTCCATGGTCTTTCTCCTACTGTTGATCGTTCGATAAGCTCCAGCCTACAGGGCCTTACTTTTTATAACTTGATAAAAATCAAGTATTCGAACACTGGAACGCTTAAACCGGTCTCGTGATTGGAAAGGGGTGAGGAATCAATGACCACACGCAATTTAGACAAACTGTTCTCCCCGAAATCTATTGCACTCATCGGGGCAAGCGACAAGTCAAACTCCATCGGAAGAACAGTTGCCGAAAACCTGCTGCATGGTGGTTTTAAAGGTTCCGTCTGGTTTGTGAACCCCAAGCACCCGAAAATTCTGGATAGACCTTGTTATGCCGATATCAAAAATCTGCCGGAGGTGCCTGATCTGGCCGTTATTGCCACGCCGCCACAGTCTATTCCAGGACTGATTTCTGATCTTGGCAAAAAAGGAACACGCATCGCCGTTGTTATTACAGCTGGTATCCGGGAACAAAATTTGCAACAGGTTTTTTGACCTTAATATCATTCTGCCGCCATAGATAACTTTTGTTATCTACGACAGCCCCATTTTATAAAGACACAACCTTACATTGTAAATAATTCTGAATATTATGGGTATTAAAATCCTGACGCGTTCCTTATATCTTCAGCACTATCCCCTGATCGCGCTCTGATCTGCCCTTGTGGGAAACTGAAAGTATAGACGAACCCACAAGGAGATACACCATGTTCACTAAAATCGCCGAATCATTCAAGCTCGCTGCAGCGAGTCTTTTCTCTTACAGCCCCATTCATTTGCTTGATGATGACTTCACCTGCGATGACCGTCACCCCGCTATTTTTGAACTGGCCGCACTGAAACAAGAAGTTTCAGTGGCATAGGCGATACTTTCAAATCTGTTAAGGAGAGAAAAGTGAGAATGCTCGATAATCGGACCGCTGATTTTATGAAGAACCTCACGTTCTTTTCAGGTTTGCCAAAAACGGACACGGACGCTTTTATGGAGACAGCCAGTGTCCAGCACTATCCCAAAGGCACACGCATTTTTCACCAAGGTGACAAGGCAGAGTCCTTTTTTGTGGTTATCAGCGGCTGGGTGAGGTTGTTCCGCAATACTGTGGAAGGCGATGAAGCTTTTGTAGGTCTTTTCACGCGCGGTGATGTTTTCGCCGAAGCGGCCTTGTTCACTGGCGGCTCTTATCCATTTTCAGCAGATGCCGCTGAAGAGACTCGCATTCTTATGATCCCCGGCAGTGTTCTCAAGAATAGATCACGTCTTAATCCGGATATCACAGCCCGCACCCTGGCCTCCATGTCACGGGAAATGGAGAACCTGCAAAGGCAAAACGAGCAGATGTCCATTATGAGCACCTCGCAGCGCGTCGCTTGTCTTTTGCTGCAACTCTCGTCTCATATGGCCGGCACCGGAGGAACATTCACATTCCCGTACGACAAATTATTGGCTGCCGCCCGTTTGGGCATGAAGCCGGAAACGTTTTCACGCTCCCTGGCACAGCTCAGACCTTATGGCGTCACAACCAAAGGCACGGAGATCAAAATAGAGAGTTTCACTCAACTGACCGAGTATAGCTGTGGTAATTGTACCGCTCTTCCAGGAGCATGCAAAGCATGCAGGTCTGCTGAGACTTGTCCCTTAAAGGACCTGAAGGGCAAAAGCCATGCCGTGAGCAAGTAACCGACAATGAGCATGAAAAAAGAAATCCAGAAACATTTTCTTCAAAGCCAGCCATTCTCCATCCCGATGGGTGAAGACCTCTTGAATGTCGAACTCACCTGTCCAGGGAATGAAGCTGGCATTATCGTTTTTACTGAAGAGACGCTAGTGAGCAGGGATTCCTGCAGCCAAACCATCGCAGAAGTGTTTAACAAGCATGATCTGGCCACGTTGCTGCCAGATGCCCCGGCGTTTGTGGAGATGCATCTGGATGTTTTCAAAATGGCTGGTCGGCTTGAACGTGTCGCCCTGTGGGCGCAACGGCAGCCTGAAACTGCTAATCTGTCTCTGGGTTTCTTTGCCATAGGCGATAATGCCGCCGCCGCTCTCGTGGCCGCTACGCGGCATCCAGACCTCATTAAAGCTGTTGTATTACGTGGTGGAAAGCCGGATCAGGTCTTGGAATATTTACCGTTGGTAAAGGCGCCCGTCCTGCTGATCGCTGCCGGACGCGATCCCGGATGCCTGCGCTCTAACCGGCGGGCGTTGGAAAAACTGAACGGGAATTCAACCCTTAACGTCATTCCTCATGCTTCACAGTCCTTTCGGGAACCCGGTGTCATGGAAGAATCAGCGCAGCTGGCTGCTTTGTGGTTTTTGCAGCATCTCGGATAGTTTTTATCAGCCAATCAGGCTCTTCATCCCCAGAATCATCACAACGAAAGCCAATAGAAGGCTGGAGGATAAGGTGCCAAAAGCCATGCCCAGCGAACTATCTACCAGTTGGGCTATAAAACCGATAAGAATATAATTGAAATAGTCCATGTTATTTGTTTATCGTCCGCAGGATAAAGTCGGCACGGACGACAATTGGCATGACGGGGACGCGTATGGGAGAGTACCCTAAGTCACGGTAATCTTTCTCCAGAGCAATATCAATTTCCTGTGCAATGACATCACTTTCTGTCCGTATTCCGTCATTGATCAGAGATAAGCGGTCAAAAATAAAGACATGGCGGTAAAAGAACTCAGTAGCGGCGACAGTCACAGCATATAAATCAAGCCCGGCAATGCGAAAATAAGTCAGGCTATCTGGTATGCCGCGATCCAGAAAAACCAGTTTTTTTGGATCTTGCTGCCGCTCTCGCCCCAGTTTGAGACGCAGGATTTCGTTTTGTAACCAGTCACTACGCGCCCGCACTTCCTCTATTTTTTGCCCACGCCGGAGACATTCCTCGATCAGATCTCGCGCCACTTCGGGGTCGGTTTGATAGCCACGCTTACCCAATTCGTCAATAACGGACGTTTTGCCGGAGGACGGCGCCCCCGTGATTACACACCAATTTGTTTCTACCTTAAATTTCAACACAATACCCTCACAGTTCCATTATTATACGCGCAAAAGCCGGAATCTTGATAAATATCAAGAGCGATATTTTTGCTTGGTTCATGATTAAATGATGAGCATACAAAAAAACATCAGCCGTTTTATGCGGAAAACCTTGATGCCAGATGAAGTCCTTGTCCAGGATGCACGGTTTCATGGCTTTTATACGTTTTCTGCGTTTAGTGCTATTGCCCTCTGGACGGCGATGGGCTGGGGCCTCCAGTATGGCCTTTACCGCTTCACGGGGCATTGGCAAATGATCCCCTTGTATGTCGGCTTGGGGATTGGCTGCTGGATATGTTTCTGGATGATGCTTAAAAAGTGGACAACGGAGATCATATTGACCGATAAACGCATTCTCTATAAACGGGGATTTTTCTTTGTTAATATTAATGAAGTCGATATCGAACAATTAGCCTCCGATAATGTAGAACAATCTCTATTGGGCCGTATTTTGGATTACGGAGATCTGCATATCCGCTGCATTGAGGCCGACGACATCTGGCTGCCGCCCATTGCCAAACCGTATGAATTTCGTAATGCCCTGGAGCGCGAAAAGCATAAATATCGCGAGCATTATATGAGAGTGGAAAGACTCCGTCGGCATAGCGCAAATCAAGATTCATCGCACCAGCAGGCTTTTAATACTCACTAAAATTCTTCTGTTTGCAGATAGGCCGGTACAGTCACTTCCCACCCAAATGCATCTTCGATCTTCTGCTTCAGGCTTTCTGCGGAAGCTGGACTGCCGTGTGTAACAAAAGTTTTTCTAGGCGGACTTGTAAAATGTTTTAACCATGACAAAATTTCGGCGGAATCGGCATGGGCTGACATATTGTCAAGCTGGATGATCTCCGCCCTGACAGGCCACATCTGTCCGTGAATTTTAATTTCTTTCTCTCCACGCATCAGGCGGTCACCGCGTGTGCCTTCTGCCTGATACCCAGCCAGAAGTATGGTGTTACGTGCATCGCCTATATAATGTTTCAGGTGATGCAGGATGCGCCCCCCTGTCGCCATGCCGCTGGCGGAAATGATGACTCTCGGCATACTGTTATGGTTGCCATCCAACGCCTTTGATTCTTGGGTTGTGTGTGTATATTCAGCAATGCTGCATACTTTTGAACACAGCCCCTCCGGCAACCGATGGTCATTCAGATGTTTATGCAGGAGTTCGGAGGCATTGATTGCCATTGGGCTATCCAGATAGATCGGCAGGTGTTTCGGAAGGCGTTTTTCTGATTTTAACTTGTACAGATAGTACAAGATAGCCTGCGCCCGTCCGACGGCGAAAGCTGGAATGATCACGCTGCCGCCACGACCTGTGGTTTTGTTAATAATGGCTTCGAGATCCGCCACGGGATCGGATTTAGCATGCGACCTGTCGCCATAAGTTGATTCTACTACCAGATAATCGGTCTGTTCTATCGGCACCGGCGCTTTCATGACCGGATCGTTGAGACGCCCTATATCTCCCGAGAAGAGAATGGATGTTCCGCCGTCGCTCATCCGTACAAAAGACGCTCCCAGGATATGCCCGGCGCGATGCAATGAAAATGTCATAAATTCGTTCAGACTATAGAGCTTTCCAAACTCAACAGGTTTGAAATATTCAAGACATGCGCGCGCATCCTGTTCCGTGTAAAGCGGCAATGCGGGACTATGTTTTGAATAGCCATGGCGGTTTGCACGATCGGCGTCTTCTTCCTGAAGATAGCCACTATCCGGCAACAAAATCTTGCACAGATCAAAAGTAGACTCGGAGCAATAAATATGACCTTTAAACCCATTTTTAACGAGGAGGGGAATATATCCGCTATGGTCGAGATGCGCATGCGTCAGGATGACGGCATGAAGGGAAGCGGGATTAACCGGCGGCTCCTCCCAGTTGCGCAAACGCAGCTCTTTTTTGCCCTGAAATAGGCCGCAATCGACAAAAATCTTCAGGTTTCCGTCTTCAACAAGATATTTCGATCCGGTGACTGTGCCGGTGGCGCCAAGAAAAGTTAGTTTCATATGTTTACCCTACCAGCAATGCTTAATACTTAATATCAGAATATATGTAACGACGTTTCATTTCTTGATAAAAATCAAGCTGGCTACCTCTTTTTAGGGTTCTAATAGACTTATAAACAACGAGAAAGGAAACAACGCCATGACCATCACATTCTGCGTAACACAAGTAAAAGAGATGATGACTCCTCATCCGGAAATGATCAGCCCCACGGCAACCCTGCAGCAAGCGGCAAGGAGAATGAAGTCTGTCAAGTGCGGCGCATTGCCTGTTGGCACAGAAAACAAGCTGAAAGGCATCATCACCGATCGCGATATTGTTATTCGCATCTTGGCAGAAGGCAAAAATCCGACTACGGAGAAAGTGGGCGATCATATGAGCGCCCCCGTTTTCGCCTGTAACGAAGATGACACGCTGGAAGATGCCGCAGAAAAAATGCAGCAGCACAAAGTCAGCCGCCTCATCGTGCGCAACCATGAAGGAAAAGTCACTGGCATCCTGTCATTTGGCAGTATCCTGAGGAACGATGCGAGCCCGAAAGAAGTTGCTGGTGTTGTAAAACACGCTTGCGGTTCCATAGCCATTTAAAAAGGAGAAAGCTGATGTCTTTCGCACATAAAGTAAAAGAAAAAACACAGCCCAACACCCTCATTGACCTGCTCAATCAATTGCTAGCAAATACCATTGACTTCAAATTACCCCCGGACTCCATCCGCGAAGAAGACCCAACATTGGCACCAATCGCCCGGATGGCATCGGAAGGCGCTCTAGCCACGGCTGTATCCCCAAAAGCAGCTTCTTTTGATTCTTGAAGGAATGTGAGTTCCGCTTCAACTACGGAACCCCAAAACAGCAGCTCGACACCCTCAGAAAATAGTGTAAAATCTAACCTTATCTACAACAGCCCTAAAATAAAGGGATTTTTATAATCCTGACAGGGAAAGAAAATGGGCACCGGGAAAGGATCAAATCAAGCCGCGAAGCAGACTGAATTATATCAGGCGCGGCTGGAGAGCATTCTCGACAACATTGTTGATGGCCTGGTCACCATCGATGAGCGCGGCACCGTTCAGAGCTTCAACAAGGCCTGCGAGCGGATGTTCGGCTACAAGGCCGGCGAGGTAATCGGCAAGAACATCAAGATGCTGATGCCCACCCCTTATGCTGAAAATCATGACCAATATCTCCAGAACTATCGTGAAACCAGGCACGCCAAAATCATCGGCATTGGCCGGGAGGTAGAAGCCAGGCGCAAGGACGGAACGGTTTTCCCGATCGATCTGTCTGTAGCCGAGGTCTTGGTCGGTTCACAGCGTATTTTCAGCGGCATTATCCGCGATATGAGCGAGCGCAAGATGCAGGATGACCAGCTGCGCCATGCACAGAAAATGGAAGCTGTGGGCCAGCTGACCAGCGGCATCGCGCATGATTTTAACAACCTTCTGACTGTCGTGCTGGGAAATACGCGCCTCATCCGTAAGATCATGAAGATGGCAAAAGAGTTTCTTCCGATCTTTGCCGACATTGGAGAAAGGATCGACGATATTGATGCGGCAGCCCAAAGGGGGGCCGACCTAGTGCGCCGCTTGATGATTTTCACCCGCCAGCGGCCCCTGCAGAAAACCGTCGTGCATATCAATTCCTGTATACAGGACATTCAGGGGCTTCTGGTCCGCGCATTGGGTGAAACCATTGAGGTGAAAACGGTGCTGGGGAAAAATGTGCACCCCGTTCATCTCGACCAGGACCAGTTCATCAATGTCTTGATCAATATGGCGGTGAATGCAAGGGATGCCATGCCGCGCGGCGGTGTTTTGACGATTGAGACGGGCAATATCGCCCTCGATGAAAAGAACGCTGGTGCGCATCCTGACCTCGCCCTCGGCCCCTACGTGACGATTTCGGTTGCGGATACGGGGATTGGCATGCCGGAGAGTGTGCGCATGCGCATCTTTGAGCCCTTCTTTACGACTAAGCCTTCCGGTGAAGGCACCGGCCTGGGTCTCAGCATGGTTTACGGACTGATCCAGCAATCGGGCGGATATATTTATGTTGATAGCGAGGTTGGACGTGGTACGACTTTCAGGATTTATCTTCCTGGACTGTTGGCTATAGAGAAAGACACAGCATGACGGGAAAGCATGTTCTGGTTATCGATGATGAAAATTCTGTGCGCAAAATCATTTGTGACAATCTTAAATTGTCCGGGTTCACCGTATCGTCAGCGGCGGATGGAGATGAGGGCTTAAGGATGATCGATCCTTCCAACCCTCCCGGTGTCGTCATCACCGACATCATCATGCCGAACCGCAGCGGCCTCGAAATCATCACGGAGATACGCAAGAACTACCCGCATATCAAGCTGATCGCCATATCCGGTGGCGGGCGCATTGAGGCCGCGAACGATTTGCTGGAAAAAGCCAAGGAACTTGGCGCTGATGCAGCGCTGTCTAAACCCCTCAATCTGGATGAGTTAGAAAACACCATTAACAATCTTCTTGGATAAATCATGCGCGAAAAGAAAAATACAATTTTAATCGTTGATGATGATCCCCAGATCAGGAAGATGCTCATCGCCGTTCTTGCAGACGAAAACTACAAAATCATCGAGTGCGAAACCGGAAAAAGTGCCGCGCGTCTGAGCGTCTCTGCAAAACCTGACCTTATCTTGCTCGACCTTAACCTTCCTGACATGAACGGGCGCGATGTCGTAAAGGCGCTGCGTGAATGGTGCCATGCACCCGTTATTATTATTTCTTCGAATTCTGCGGATGAAGATATGATCGAATTGCTCAGGCTCGGTGCCGATGATTACGTCGTTAAACCGTTCAATTTTGATCTGCTGCTTGCCCGCATCGGCGCACATCTGAGAAAATCAGCGGTGCGGGAAGCGGGCGAACCGGAACTGAAAAACGGTTCCTTGCGTATGGACCTTGTGCGGCACGAGGTCTTCCTGCACGATCAAAAAGTGAATTTTACTCCCAAAGAATACGCTCTACTTAAATACTTTCTCGTAAATCGCGGTAAAATGCTCACGCATAAAGACATTTTGCGCGAGGTTTGGGGCCAAGCACACACTGAAGACACACAATATTTGCGGACTTTTATCGGCCAGATCCGGGAAAAGATCGAGGACAATCCTTCAGAGCCAATCCTCATCCTGACGGAACCGGGGATTGGATACCGGATGGAAACGGTTTGACTGGTTGGTCGTTAACGCCGTTGGCGTAATATTTTGTCAATTATTGATAAATATCAAACGCTGCGCAGAATAAATGGACATCATTGGTGTGCTACTTTTAGTGATTAGTCCTAATCTTTATGAGACTTAGAAGGTTATAATAAGAGTAACGGATGATAAAATTAAAAAGATCTTTGAATTTAGCGCAGCTGACCTTCTATGGCGTAGGAACCATTGTTGGTGCCGGCATATATTCTGTTATCGGCGCTGCGGCAGGAGATGCCGGTTCTCTTCTTTGGCTTAGCTTTATTTTTGCGGGCATCGCGGCGCTTCTGACCGCTTTATCCTATGCTGAACTTAGCTCCATGTTCAGCCAGGCTGGTGCTGAATACGAATATCTGAAACACGCTTTTCGCTCTCCCTTGCTCCCGTTTATGGTGGGTTTTCTTGTTTTATTTAACGCGGCTTCAACCGCTGCTGCCGTATCCATCGCCTTTGGGGGATATCTTCGTGTATTCTTTGACCTTCCACAGTTAGCAACAGCTTTCATCATTCTTTTGGCTTGCACAGCCATTAACATCGCCGGAATTAAGCAATCGACGTGGGCAAGCATGACGCTTGTTTGCGTCGAGGTTGCGGGTCTTATCTTGCTTATTTTTGCAGGGTTTGAATGGGGACAATTAGAAAGAAACTGGGATTTTGAGGGTCAGGCGGGAACCGGGCCGGAAGGTGTTGTCAGCGCTGCAGCTTTGATCTTTTTTGTTTATATCGGCTTTGAGACGATTGCGAACCTCTCTGAAGAATCGCACAATCCGACGCGCAATATTCCCAGATCCATGCTTCTGAGTATTGTCATCACCACGATCATTTATATTCTTGTTGCCTTGGCGACGATAGCCCTTGTCGAACCATCTCACCTTGCCAGCAGCCAATCTCCTCTCACGGAGGCTGGCCGGGCAGTAGCTCCATGGATGGGAGACGCATTGGCAATCGCTGCGCTTTTCTCCACGGCCAGCACGGCGTTGATAACGCTTGTCGGTATCAGTCGGCTTTTGTTTAGCATGGGTCGTAGCGGCGTCATGCCTAAAATCACCGCAAATGTCCTGAAGGGGCGGCAAACGCCTTGGGTTGCAGCGCTTGTTCTGGGGTTTGGCGCCTGTCTTTTTCTCTTGCTCGGAGATCTCAAGGCTGTTGCTTCCATGACTTCGTTAGGCGCGCTGCTTGTGTTCATCGGCATTCATGCGGCGCTCATCAGTTTACGCTATAAAAGGCCTGATGCGCGCCGACCTTTCTGTGTGCCATTATCAATAGGAAAGATTCCCGTTTTACCTGTCCTGGGGATTTTGATTTCTATTATTTTTCTGACGCGTTTCCAATGGCAGACTTATAGCGTTGCACTGGGGATTTTGATCTGTGGATTGTTCCTTTACTGGCTGCGCCAGAAGAAGAACTAAAGAGCTTGATATATATCAAGTTTCATAAAATATCTTCCAATATAATCTTCTGGTCACCTCATGTTGAAATGATATAGTATAGTCATTATGAGAAAATTGTTCCTCAGCTCCCTGATTCTGCTCATGTTCGCATCCACTATGGTGTGCGGGTGCTGGCATGAAGCGCAGGCGGCAGCTCCTGCCAGCCAGCATTCTGATGGTGGCCATTCTCACGGAAACGACACCACGGTCCTGCCTGACTGCACAGGGACAGATATGCAGCTTCCTCAACAGATCAGCGTCAGCAAACCTGACCTGAAACACAGCTTTCATCTGGATTATGTTTGGACGGATGAAAAATCGGCGTTTGTTCATGTGCTTGCAAGTAGTAGGGATATTCGTGGCCCGCCGTCAGACTGGCCATCTCTTTCACAAACGCATCCCTCCATCCTTCTCACGACGCAGAGATTCCTGATCTAGATTCCTCGCGCACGATTATTTTTGCGCAATTTTTCTATGAGGAATCAGGATGAGATATTTCGTATTCATATTTTTTCTATCTATATTTGGGCTTCCTGTAAATACAGTGCGGGCGGCGGAATACAGCCTTGATATTGCCCGCCAGACGGTCAATATCACGGGCCATCCTGTCAAGAAAATTACCGTCAATGGCACCATTCCTGCCGCGACCTTGCAGTTCACGGAGGGTGAAGAGGCCGTTGTTCATGTTACGAACCACATGGACGTGCCGAGCTCCATCCATTGGCACGGTATTTTGATTCCCGGAGAAATGGACGGCGTACCTGGTTTCAATGGTTTCCCGGGGATCATGCCGGGGCAGACCTTTACCTACCGTTTCAAAATCCGGCAGACCGGAACCTACTGGTATCACGCGCATTCCATGGGACAAGAGCAAGACGGACTTTACGGCTCCCTGATCTTTGCGCCAGCCGGAAAAGACCCGATCAAGACTGACCGTGATTACGTCATCGTCCTGTCGGATTTCACCGATGAAGAATCCGGGGATATCATGGCCAATCTCAAAATGGCCTCGGATTATTACAACGTTGCCCGCCGCACCATAGGTGACTTCTTTAGTGATACCAAAGTTAGAGGCTTCAGCAAGGCATGGAAAGACGCGAAGGATTGGGGCCAGATGCGCATGTCGCCGACCGACCTTGCCGATGTGACAGGCTATACCTTCCTCATCAACGGCAGAAATCCGGTACAGAATTGGACGGGTATCTTCAAAGCCGGGGAAAGAGTGCGGCTGCGTTTTATTAATGCTTCATCGATGTCGATTTACGATGTGCGGATACCCGGACTGAAGATGACAGCCGTGCAGGCGGATGGCCAGAATATAGAACCTTTAAAGGTCGATGAATTCCGCTTTGCCGTTGCCGAGACCTATGATGTGGTCGTCACGCCGCAGGAAGACAAAGCCTATACCATCGTCGCCGAACCCATCGACCGCACGGGATTCGCCCTTGGCACACTCGCTCCGCGCGAAGGCATGAAAGGAGAAGCGCCCACACATCGACCGAGAGCGCTGCTGACAATGGGCGATATGGGCATGCATGACATGGAAGATATGACCATGACGCCGGAGGACATGAAAAGCGGCTGGGCGCAAGCCGGAACGCCCGCAGGAGACAAGGCACTCAGCTATAAAGACCTGCGCTACGCCGGAATACAGGAAGATACCCGTGATCCAGGGCGCACGATCGATGTGAGGCTGGGCGGCAATATGGAGCGGTACATCTGGACGCTCAATGGCAAGAAGTTTCAGGATGCGGAGCCTATTCGCCTCAAATACGGCGAACGTGTACGCCTGAATTTTACAAACGAAACAATGATGGCGCACCCGATGCACCTGCATGGCATGTTCGTCCAGCTTGAAAACGGCCAGCCTGCAGAAAAGATGCCGAACAAGCATACAGTGATCGTGCCGCCGGGACAGTCCTATTCCGTGCTATTGACAGCAGATGAGCCTGGGGAATGGGCATTTCACTGTCATCTGCTCTTTCACATGATGTCTGGCATGATGACCAAGGTTGTTGTAGCAAAACTTGATCCCTCTGATATGCCGCAGCCGCAGGAATCCATACCGATAAACCCAGAAGCACCCGCCGGGGGAGGTCACCATGCGCATTAAGCTTTTTGTTGCGGCATTATTTTTAGTTTCGGCTTTGCCACAACCCGTTTTAGCCATGGACAACATGGATGAACATGGATCACAGATATTTCACGCCTTCAGGTTGGAAACAGACTATGGCGGCGGAAAAAACGGTGCGGTTGCCAGCTGGGATTTTGACGGCTGGATTGGTGGGGATGACAACAAGCTCTGGCTTAAAAGCGAGGGAGAAAATGCCGATGGAGAAATGGAGCAAGCCGAGTTCTGGGCGCTCTACAGTCGAAATATCGCCACCTTCTGGGATGCCCAGATCGGCCTGCGTCATGATACACAGCCTGTCTCCACCTCTTATCTGAC
This sequence comes from uncultured Rhodospirillaceae bacterium, assembly GCA_964349475.1. GTDB lineage: Bacteria > Pseudomonadota > Alphaproteobacteria > Micavibrionales > UBA2020 > PALSA-926. The sequence goes on along the minus strand of CAYGGT010000011.1, from coordinate 9,353 downwards.
TCTGGGATTTAACGGTCTCGCGCCGTATTTTGTTGAAACAGAAGCTCACTTGTTTATCAGTGAGGAGGGCGATATCAGCGCAAGACTGTACCGGGAGCATGATCTCCTCGTTACCCAACGCCTGATCTTGCAGCCTTATGTCGAGATCAATCTGTTTGCACAAGATGTACCAGAACAAGATATTGGCGCGGGATTGGTGGATGGCCAGATCGGCCTGCAAACCCGCTACGAATTCACCAGAAAATTCGCGCCCTATGTAGATGTCAGCTATAGCCGGAAATTTGGAGAAACCTCTTCTATCGCAAAAAACAACGGTGAGGATAATGATGAACTCACCGGTTCCATCGGTTTGCGGCTGATATTTTAAACTTTAACAAAGGAGAAAGACCATGAAAAAACTTTTACTGACAACTGCCTTGATTATGCTCACATCGCCCGCGATGGCTAAAGAATATACAGTCAAAGAAATCAGCGATCCGGCAGGCAACAAGCCGTATTACTTTTCACCAGATAACCTGACCATCCAGCCGGGTGATACAGTTACGTTCCTTAACGCGCAGGAAGACATGCATGATGTCATGTTTATCAGTGTGCCAAAAGAAGTTGACGAGATGATCATGAGCCCGATGCATAAAAAGGAGGGCGATAAATGGTCATATACGTTTAGCGTTCCCGGTACCTATCAGTTTCACTGCCATCCGCACGAGGCTTTGGGCATGAAAGGAACCCTGATTGTTGGGCAAGCATCAAAGCCCGGCGACACCCGCGCGATGGACCATCACAAATTGGCGAAAAAGGCCGGTAAAATCGATAGTCAAAGCGCTTCCGCCGACCTGCCGCAGGGCGCAGGAAAGATTAACAGCGTCGATGCCGAGAAGCGTACGGTCAATGTGACCCACGATCCCATCAAAGCCCTTGGCTGGCCAAAGATGAAAATGGAGTTTTCCGTTGATAAAGGTATCGATCTATCCGGCTTCAAAGCAGGAGATGCCATATCATTTACTCTCAAGCCGGCAGGAGATGACGACTATACCGTTGTCACACTGAAGAAGAGCCAGTAATAAATGCTTAATAATAAAGAAAAAAATGGAACCCAGCGGACTATACCAGCGGGTGCATCTGTTGGGGGAATATTGACTTTTATCAAGCGGTAGCTTCCTCAGACAGCATATCGTTGTCTGGTAAATAAACACATTCTAATGGAGAAAGACATGTTCCTCAAAACAAAAAACGCACTGATTGGCCTATTGCTTGTATTTGTTCTTACTGGATGCGCAGCACAAACATCACCGAATGAAATGAGCTCCATGAAAATGGACCCCGCTATGTGCAAACAGATGATGGGAGAAAAGAAATGCTGCTGCTGCCAAAAGATGCAGTGCATGGATTCCATGCGCACTTCGGGCATGATGACGGGCGGGATGCCGATGCAGAACTGCAAACCTGAAACTACAAATGATAAAAAAGCACCCGCCGCTACATCCAAAGCGCCTGCTGCCGTTACGCCTGAAGATCATAAAGAACACCACCCAGAAAAACAGTAAGGGGGCGTAATGAAAACGCAACCCATCCATTATTTACCGGCCATGTTCGCCACCTGCATGCTGTTTATGGCGCTTTACAGCCTTTGCGTCGTGCTATGGCTGTTTCTGCCAGACCTGCCCGGCCATGCGATGCTGGAAACACTCTTTCCAAGGTTCAAGCTGCTGGACGTGCCGAGTTTTTGCTACGGCATGATCATGAGCGCCATTTACGGCTGGTTTGTCGCTGTCGTGTTTGTTTTCTTTTACAACCTCTGGCCGAAGCTGGCGCATGTCGTGTTCGGGGTTAAAACATGATTTCAGAGGTGCTGGTCAATAATAGTCCTGCAATGAACGGCACCTCCTTTGAAGTTGTGGAAAGGAAGGGGCTGGGTCATCCAGACACCATTTGCGATCTTGTTGCAGAGCGGGTTTCTTATGATCTGGGGCATTATTATTTAAAAACCTGCGGGCGCGTGCTGCATTACAACGTGGATAAAGCCCTTCTGGTCGGAGGCACATCAAAACCACGTTTTGGCGGTGGTGAGCTTGTTGAATTCCCGAAGTTTTATATGGGAGACCGCGCTGTTGCTTTCTTTGACGGGAGAAATTTGGGGATTGATAACGTCATACAGGCATCCATCAACTCATGGCTGAACGAAAATCTCAGATTTTTACGACTGGGAGAAAACCTTGTCTGGAAAAATGAAATCAGGCAGGGTTCGGCCACATTGAATTCAGTTGAAGACAGGGGCGTGTCTAACGACACTTCTGCGGGTGTGGGATACTGGCCTCTGAGCGATCTTGAAGAAATAACCCTGTCTGTTGAACAGTATATGAATTCACCCGCATTCAAGGCGCAGCATCCTGTAGCTGGTGAGGACATAAAAGTGATGTCCATGCGCCGGGGGGAAGATATTGAAATCGTGCTGGCCTGCGCGATGGTGGGTAAATTCATCACCGATGTTTCCGACTACACGGAAAAGAAGGCGTCTATCGTCAGTGATGTTAAAAACTTTCTGAGTGAAAAATATTCAGATCAATTCCGGTTCTCTCTGGCGCTGAATACGCTGGATGAGTCTTCGCAAGGACAGGACGGGCTTTACCTGACAGTGACCGGGCTTTCCTGCGAGAACGGCGACAGTGGGCAGGTCGGGCGGGGAAATCGCGTCAGCGGCCTGATCTCTTTCATGAGGCCGCAGTCGATGGAGGCATGGGCGGGAAAGAATTTTAAAACCCACGTTGGAAAAATCTATAACTTCGCCGCACAGAGTCTGGCCAGGATAATCACGGAAAATGTTCCGGAAATCAGCGAAGCCACAGTCACTTTGGTGGGGAAGATCGGCTTTCCTGTAAACAAGCCTCCTTATATATACACTGATATCAAAACCAAGGCGGCGCATGACTCGAAGATAAGAGAAAAGGTGCTGGCCGTTTTAAAGGCTGAGATTGATACCGGGACAGTTTTTCAACCGGAATTCTTGTTTTCCGAGCTACCCACCACCGTAAAGGACAAGAAGGAGAAAAGGTTATGAATCACGATCACGCACATCATCATGAAGCAGAAAGCGGCAAGAGCTGGTGGAAGTCCCCCGGCGGTATAACCGCCATATTTTTTCTGGCAGCAGCAGGATTTTTTTTGTTCATGGAGCATAGGGCACACATCGTTCCATATCTGCCTTACCTGATTATTCTGGCCTGCCCGCTGATGCATGTATTCCATCACGGCGGCCATGGCGGACACGATAAGAAAGAAGAAGAATAGCTATGGAATACTCAGCGGAATCGGCCTACGGCCTTTGGTCTTTAGTGATCCTGAATTCATTGCTCTTTGTCTTTTTTGCGTTCAGCTTTTTCAAGCCGCAGACGAAGACGGACTGGCGCTCATTCGGTGCGTTTTCTGCCTTCATTATTGCGCTGTTCGTGGAAATGTACGGTTTTCCTCTGAGCATTTATCTGCTTTCCGGCTGGCTGGCTGCGAAATATCCCGGCGTGGATTTCCTTTCTCACGAGAATGGGCATTTGCTGCACACGCTGCTCGGTATGAAGGGCGCTCCTCATTTTGACATCCTCCATATCCTGAGCAACGTGTTTATCTTCGGCGGATTTATCATGCTGTCTTATGCGTGGGGTATCCTGTGGAAAGCGCAGAAAGCGCACAAGCTCGCCACGACGGGTGTTTATGCTCACATGCGTCACCCGCAATACGCGGCTTTCATCTTCGTGATGCTGGGGTTCCTTCTACAATGGCCGACCCTGCCGACGCTGGTGATGTTCCCGATCCTCACCTTTATGTATGTACGTTTAGCCCTTAAAGAAGAAAAGGATGCCGAGGTGGAGTTCGGTGATGAATGGCGTTGCTATGCGGCGGTGACTCCGCGCTTTATCCCAAAATTCACTTCGTCCAACCCTAAACAACAAAGGAGCTAAACAATGACACACGATCATAAAGAGCACGGCCCCAAAGAACAGGGCGGCTGTTGCGGAGGCAAGAAATCTGAACAGAGTATTCAGCAAAAAACTCCTGATAATGAGTGCTGTGATGAAAAGGATAAAAAAGACCGGAAAACTGAATCTGGGACGCAAGGCGGTTGTTGCGGCGGTGGAAAAAAGTAAAATGGAGAAAGACATGGCCCATCATCAGCATGGTCAGATGAAGGCCGAAGACCATTCTCAGCATGGGGATGACTGTCCGCACAAGGCCAAGCAAGGAGCGGGTCATGCCGGGCATGCACATCACCATGCAGGGCACGATCACGGGACGATGGTAGAAGACTTCAGAAAACGCTTCTGGGTCTGTCTTATTCTGACGGTTCCGGTGCTGGCGCTCTCGCCAATGATCCAGCATGCACTAATGCTTGGGGAAAACTGGCGCTTTGCCGGGGATACCTATGCTCTTGCCATACTATCCAGTGGCATTTATTTCTATGGTGGCTGGCCGTTCCTGATTGGGTTGAAGGACGAACTTTCCGCTCGCAATCCCGGCATGATGACGCTGATCGGTGTGGCGATTACGGCGGCCTATGCCTATTCCGTCGCCATTACTTTCGGCCTGAAGGGGATGGATTTTTTCTGGGAGCTGGTGACGTTGATTGACATTATGCTGTTCGGCCACTGGATCGAGATGAAATCCGTCATGGGCGCGGGCAAGGCGCTGGAAAGACTCGCGGCGCTAATGCCCGATATCGCACATCTTTTAAAGCATGATGGCAGCACAGAGGATGTGCCTCTCGCCTCCCTAAAAAATGGCGACATGCTTCTTATCAAGCCGGGCGAGAAAGTCCCGGCGGACAGCATTATCGTTAAGGGACAAACCTCAGCCAATGAATCGATGCTGACGGGAGAATCTAAACCCGTGTCCAAAGCCGAAGGCGATACCGTCATCGGCGGCTCGATCAACGGCGAAGGTGCTATCACCGTTAAAATCAAACATACAGGTGCGGAAAGCTTTCTTTCCGGTGTCATCAAGTTGGTACAGGAGGCACAGGCCAGTAAATCCCGTACGCAGGATATCGCCAACCGTGCCGCCCGCTGGTTGACGGTCATTGCACTCTCTGTAGGGGCTTTGACTCTGTTTATCTGGGCAGCCTTCACCGATCAGGGGCTGGCCTATGCTCTGGAGCGTGCTGTGACGGTACTGGTTATCTCTTGCCCACATGCGCTGGGTCTGGCTGTTCCACTGGTGGTGGCCGTTTCAACGACGATTGCTGCGCTCAACGGCCTGCTAATCCGTGACCGCTCTGCTTTCGAGGATGCTCGCAAGACACAGGCCATCATCTTCGATAAAACCGGTACTCTCACCAAGGGAGAGTTCGGTATCACCGATATTCTGGTGTTCGATAAAAATATGAAAGAAGATGAGCTCACAGCTTATGCCGCCTCCATCGAACAGCATTCCGAACATCCCATCGCTCAGGGTATTGTCCGCGATGCCAAAGAAAAATGGGCTGTCGATAACTTCAAAGCCATTCCCGGCAAGGGCGCTGAAGGAATAGTCAAAGGCAAGAATGTCAAAGCCGTCAGCCCCGGTTATCTGTACGAGAACAATTTAAAAATCGATGAGCCGCGCATCATGGAATTAGGAAAGCAGGGCAAGACAGTGATTTTTGTGCTGGTAGAGGATCAACTGAAAGGTGCGATTGCGCTCGCTGATATTATCCGCCCGGAATCAAAAGAGGCAATTGCGAAACTCAAGTCTATGGGTATCCGCTGCATAATGATGACGGGTGACAAAAAGGAAGTCGCAGACTGGGTAGCCAAAGAGATTGGTCTCGATGAGGTGATCGCCGAAGTCCTCCCCCACCAGAAAGCAGAAAAAATAAAAGAGGTGCAAAGCCGTGGCCTGATCGTTGCCATGACCGGCGACGGCGTGAACGATGCTCCCGCATTGGCGCAGGCCGATGTCGGCATTGCCATCGGCGCGGGTACGGATGTGGCGATTGAGGCCGCTGATATTATCCTTGTTAAAAGCAACCCGAATGACGTTGTTGCCATTATAGGACTCGCCAAATCCACCTACAGCAAGATGATCCAGAACCTCATCTGGGCCACGGGCTATAACGCCTTTGCTATTCCAGCTGCAGCGGGTGTTCTGGCACCGTTCGGCATTGTTCTCGGCCCTGCGCTTGGTGCTGTGTTGATGTCCCTGAGTACGGTTATTTGCGCTGTAAATGCCAAAATGCTGAAACTATAGCCAAAACTGGCTCGTTTTCGCCCCCTCGGAAACTTTGAAGAGGGGTTTGAAATAGAGTAATGGCGGTCCTCGTGAGATTCGAACTCACAGTAGTCTTCAAAAATCTTTTGTCATCTTCGAATCATTTTGAGCCTTCAAATCTTGTTTATAGATTGATTTATAAGGATTTTTTGTCATCTTATTGCTTTGATACAGGCAATATTCAGGCCTGAGAAAAGTTAGCGTTTTTGCTATTGCCTGGCATAGAGTCTGGTTGTAACTCCTCAAAATTAACCATATTTAATGCTTGTCTCTGTTATCATTTAGTGATAACCTATGTGCATGAAAAGGGGTAACCAGGATCATAGCCTTGATCTACTGTTGGAGCTTGATGGCCAGATTCTAGTGATTGATCCCGATGGGAAATACTGGGTCAGGTTCAGGATTACTAAAGTTACAGTTACGGCTGAAAAGCCTCATGGTCTTGATTATTCCCTGACGCTGCACGATGAAGCAGGCGAGCGTCTTGTCGGATTCGACAATGCGCATCCGGTAAAATCGACGAAGGGTCCTGCAGGAAAGAAGAGAAAAAGCCAGGACCACAAACATCGTTTTCGGACGATCAGACCATATGAGTACAAGGACGCTGGAAAACTTTTAGAGGATTTTTGGACAGAAGTAGATTCTGTTCTCAAGGAAAAGGGAGTCAAGATATGAAAACATTATTGATCGGTATTGCCAGCTACAAACGGATGAAGGAGCGTACTCTGGAGATCGCACGCGGGGAACATAAGGTTGGCCGTGATGAACCTAAAGTATGGTTTACCTCTATAGAAAGTTTTGCACGCGTGCTTTCTGATCGAAACAGAGAGCTATTAAACTTGATTCATGAGCAACAGCCAGATTCTTTAGCTGAGCTGGCAGAGATGTCTGGACGCCAAAAATCCAACCTGTCGCGCACGCTGAAAACGATGGAACACTATGGGCTTGTTAATTTGAAGAACGGGCCAAAGGGACGGCTCGTGCCGCGTGTACCGTATTCTCATATCAAACTGGATATGAGCATTGCGCCACATGTGCATTAGTAACTTGTAAATATATTGACTTTTTATTCTGCTTATGCTTGAATGAAGTGGCTCTTGAGGCGGCACCGAAGCCATCCCTGTGCATCACAAAAGGCCCATCAACATACGTTGGTGGGCCTTTTGCGTTTTTTGGCCTATTACGAAAGGAGATAAATATGATTGACCGTCAAGGTCCTCAATATCAGGAACTGCTGAAAGCGCGCTATATGCATGCGTTAGCAATAGAAATGAAAAGCTGGACCACGGAGACTGGGCGAGATATCGCCACGATCCCTGTCGAAGATATTCTTGTCAAAATATCTTCTTATTTTCTTGAACGGATGAGAAGTGGGGAGGTGTTGTTTGTTGGGGAAGGAAACCTGAGTTTTGCACTCAATATCGCAAAGAGACCTTCTATAACAGCCTCCAGAATGACAGTTACGACATATGAGGAAGAAAATCATCTTTCTAAGGTCGGGCAGCATAATGCGTTGGCGTTGCGTCGTCTTGGCGCTTCTGTCGTTCCCGGAGTGGATGCGACTAATCTTGAACAGCGCCTTTTCTATCGGCAATTCGATACAATCGTCTTCCAGTTTCCCAATGTCGGCAGCAGAGAGCCGGAGGAAGGCAGGAATCCGAATTTCATCCTTGTACGAGATTTCCTGAAAAGCGCGGCGAAACATCTGCGACCTGATGGACAGGTTTTGATTACAGCGGTTGACAGTCCTTATTATCATGGCGCCTTTCAGTTCGATGAAGCGGCTGCTGCGGCGGGCTTTTCAAAACCGGATACTTATTGCTTTGACCCATCAAAATTGCCCGGATACACTCACACCAATACGAACAATACTGACAGTGCGATTGACGGACACGACAGGTTCTGCACATGGGTATTTTCGCTGAAGAAAGGTTTCTATTGAAGTCATGCTGGTAAAGCAGTTAGATATGTTCTCCGTAAATAGTCCGGCTCCTGATATAAAGGTGCAGGGGTTGAATTATATTGCGGATTATATTTCTGCTGGCGACGAGCAAGCTCTGCTGATGGAAATTGATCGGCATGAGTGGCTTTCTGATCTGAAACGCCGTGTGCAGCACTACGGATACAAATATGATTATAAGACGCGTGTTGTAGATGCGAAGGCATATCTTGGTCCGATGCCTGTGTGGGTATCTGAACTGTGCGGGAAACTTACAGCGGATAAAATATTCCCCGTTATTCCAGATCAGGTGATCGTCAACGAATACCTGCCCGGTCAGGGCATTTCAGCACATATCGACTGCATTCCTTGCTTTGGCGAACCGGTCGCATCCTTGAGCCTTGGCTCATCCTGCATCATGGAGTTTTCTCATCCTGGTACCGAGGATGAAAAAGAGCTTTTACTGGAAGAGAGATCACTTGTCATTCTGTCCGGACCTGTACGATATGAATGGCAACATGCGATCCCCGCCAGAAAGTCTGATATGGTTGATGGTGTCAAAATAGCGCGGAAAAGAAGGGTTTCTCTGACCTTCCGGAAAGTCATATTATAATCTCATGCTGACGGATGAAGAAATCGAGCTCCAGAAGGCCAAGGACGCTCATGTTCTCGAAATGTTGAGACTATGCCGATCAGACATGGGGCGGGAACATGAGATTGAACATTTCTTTTATGCGCCGGATTCTAACGCCTCACAGGCGATGATAAAGGAAGCGCAGAATGCCGGGTACAAGGCCTCGGATTGCCACTATGTCCGCGAAGGCAGAACTGTATGGCTAGTCATGATTTTTATCCCGGCACTGCCGACTGAAGAAGCCGTGAATAACGAGAGTATATTCATGTTGTCTCTTGCCCGGAAACATAACGCTGATTATGACGGCTGGGGCACAGGGATGGTGGGAGATGATGTCTCTATGGAAGATTTGGATGAGCCAGAGAATATATAGAGACTACTTCCCTGGCATTCAGTCATGCCGCTAAATTTTTCTCATGCTGAATGGAAGTCCACTGGGAATCGCCTCAACTGAGAAAAACGCGAGTATCTTGGATGACGAAATTGACGCCATGAATTGGCTGCTCAGCGATTCAGAAGCCAAGATGAAAACGCTGGCAAAAGATA
>CAYGGT010000010.1:0-31454 GCA_964349475.1 uncultured Rhodospirillaceae bacterium | reverse complement strand
GCCTACATCCCGACCAACGTGATCTCGATCACCGACGGCCAGATCTTTCTGGAGACGGGCTTGTTCTACAAAGGCGTGCGCCCGGCGATTTCAGTCGGCTTGTCCGTTTCCCGCGTCGGCTCCGCTGCGCAGACCAAGGCGATGAAACAGGTGGCCGGCACGATCAAGCTTGATCTCGCCCAGTTCCGCGAGATGGAATCTTTCGCCCAGTTCGCTTCTGACCTTGACGCGTCGACGCAAAAACTGCTGGCGCGCGGCACGCGTCTGACGGAGCTTTTGAAGCAGGCGCAGTTCAGCCCGCTGTCGTTCGAGGAACAGGTGGTTTCCATCTTTTCCGGCGTGAACGGATATCTCGATACCGTTGCTGTGAAAGACGTGAATGCTTTTGAGGCGCAGTTTCTGAACGCGATCCGCGGCCAGGGCGCCGCCATCCTGAAATCCATCCGTGACGAACAGAAAATCACCGATGAAAACAAGGCGGCGTTGCAGAAGTTCCTTGAAGGTTTCGTCAATACGTTCACCTCCGGAAAGAAAGCGGCCTGACTAAATGCCGAGTTTAAAGGAATATAGAAACCGCATCGCCAGCGTGAAGTCCACGAAGAAGATCACTTCGGCCATGAAAATGGTCGCGGCGAGCAAGCTGCGCCGCGCCCAGCAGCAGGCGGAGGCGAGCCAGCCTTATGCGCTGCGGATGTTCAATATGTTGAGCCGGCTGGTGGCGAATATTAATATCGACGATTCCAGCCCGGTGCTGCTGGCGGGCACGGGCAACCAGCAGGTCCATTTGCTGGTCGTGATCACCTCCGATCGTGGCTTGTGCGGCGGGTTTAACGGCTCAATCGCGCGTTTGGCGCGGTTGAAAGTGCGCGGCCTTCTCGACGAAGGGAAAGATGTTAAAGTTATTTGCGTCGGCCGCAAGGGGCGCGACGTGCTGAAGCGCGAATACGCGGATAAAATCATCCATACCTTTGAAGGGCTGGGCCGGAAGCGTTTGGCTTTTGCCGACGCGCTGCAGGTTTCGCAATACATCCTTGATATGGCGGAGCGCCGCGAGTTCGATGTGTGCACGGTTCTTTACAATCAGTTTAAATCCGTGATCGCGCAGCTGCCGACAATGCAGCAACTGGTGCCTTTCTTCCTGCCTGTCACGGAGGAAAAAGAAACCGGCGTTAAAACGGTCTATGAGTTTGAGCCTTCCGAGGAAGAAATCCTTGAAAGTCTCCTGCCGCGCAACCTGTCGGTGCAGATTTACCGCGCCCTGCTGGACAGCGCCGCCGGAGAACAAGCCGCGCGCATGACCGCGATGGACAACGCCACGCGCAACGCGGGCGACATGATCAACAAATTGACGCTCCGCTACAACCGCGCGCGTCAGGCGTATATTACGAAGGAACTGATCGAGATTATTTCCGGCGCTGAAGCCGTATAAAAAAGGAGAATGAAAAATGGTAAAGCTGGCAACAACAAATGAAGGCGCGATGGGCAAAGTCACGCAGGTGATGGGCGCCGTCGTGGACGTGCAATTCGAAGGCAAGCTGCCGGCGATTATGAACGCGCTGACGCTGACCAACGACGGCAAGCCGCTGGTGCTGGAAGTCGCGCAACACCTGGGTGAAAACACCGTGCGGACAGTGGCCATGGACTCGACCGAAGGTCTGGTGCGCGGCCAGCCTGTCGCCGATACCGGCGCCCCGATCCGCGTGCCTGTCGGTCCTGAAACCCTGGGGCGCATCATCAACGTCATCGGCGAGCCGATTGACGACCGCGGCCCGGTCAACGCCAAAGACCATCATCCCATTCACCGCGCAGCGCCTGAATTTATCGATCAATCGACCGAAACGCAGATGCTCGTCACCGGCATCAAAGTCGTCGACCTGCTGGCGCCTTACGCGAAGGGCGGCAAAATCGGCCTCTTCGGCGGCGCCGGCGTCGGCAAGACCGTCACCATCATGGAACTGATTAACAACGTCGCGATGAAGCACGGCGGCGTGTCGGTATTCGCCGGCGTGGGCGAGCGCACCCGCGAAGGCAACGACCTTTATCATGAAATGATCGATTCCGGCGTTATCAAGCTGGGCGAAAAGGGCTCTAAAGTGGCGCTCGTCTACGGCCAGATGAACGAACCCCCCGGCGCCCGCGCCCGTGTCGGCCTGACGGGCCTGACCGTCGCTGAATATTTCCGCGATGTCGAAGGACAAGACGTTCTGTTCTTCGTCGACAACATCTTCCGCTTCACGCAGGCGGGTGCTGAAGTGTCGGCGCTGCTGGGCCGGATTCCTTCGGCAGTGGGCTATCAGCCGACGCTGGCGACCGACATGGGCACGCTGCAGGAGCGCATTACTTCGACCAACAAAGGCTCGATCACCTCTGTTCAGGCGATTTACGTTCCGGCGGATGACCTGACCGATCCGGCACCGGCAACGTCGTTTGCCCACCTTGACGCGACGACGGTTCTCTCCCGCCAGATTGCCGAGATGGCGATTTTCCCCGCGGTGGATCCGCTCGATTCCACCAGCCGCATCCTTGACCCGCGCATCATTGGCGAAAATCATTATAACGTTGCGCGCGCTGTGCAGAAAACGCTGCAAAGCTACAAGGCGTTGCAGGACATTATCGCGATTTTGGGCATGGATGAATTGTCCGAAGACGACAAACTCACTGTTTTCCGCGCCCGCAAGATCCAGCGCTTCCTGTCGCAGCCTTTCCACGTGGCGGAAGTATTCACCGGCACGCCGGGCGTGTTCGTGTCGCTTGAAGACACCATCAAGGGCTTTAAAGGCATCGTGGAAGGAAACTTCGACCACCTGCCGGAAGCGGCTTTCTATATGGTCGGCACGATCGAAGACGCCGTCGAAAAAGCCAAGAAAATGATGAAGGCGGCGGCGTAAGGAATTGAACAATGGCTGAGGCACTCACCAAAAAAACCATCCAGTTCGAGCTGGTGTCACCGGAAAGCCTCCTCGCGTCCGAAGAAGCGACGATGGTTGTGATTCCCGGTGAAGCGGGTGATTTCGGCGTGCTGGCGGACCATGCGCCGCTGCTGTCCTCCATCCGTCCGGGCGTCGTCGCGGTGCATCTGCCGTCAGGCGAGGTAAAAAAAATATTCGTTGCGGGGGGCTTTGCGGATGTAAACGGCAAACTTTGTTCCGTGCTTGCCGAAGAAGCCATAAACGTCAACGATCTTGACCGCGCGCAGATCGAAGAAAGTTTCAAGGTTCTGGAGGCTGCTTTAGGTTCTGTCGGTGATGACGCCGTCAAAAAATCCAATATTCTGCGAGATATGGATGTTGCCAGGGCGAAGCTGATCGCCGGATGAAACTGAAAGACTCAAAACTCTTCCACCAGCAAGCCTATATCAGTGGCCAATGGGTGAGCGCAGATAGCGGCGGGACGATTGATGTCAATAACCCTGCCACCAACGGCATTCTCGGCGCCGTTCCCGACATGGGCGGGGCGGAGACAAGGCGGGCGATTGAAGCGGCCCATGCGGCATGGGCAGGCTGGCGGTCCATGCTGGCCGCTGACCGGGCCAGAATTCTCAAAAAATGGGCGGATTTGCAGACGGAGCATCTGGATGATCTCAGTCGCATCCTGACGAGCGAGCAGGGCAAGCCGCTGTCGCAAGCGCGTGCCGAAATCATGAGCGGCATCAACTATGTCGAATGGATGGCGGAAGAAGGCAAGCGCATTTACGGCGATATTATCCCAACCCATAACCAAACACACAGGCTGCTGACCTACAAACAGCCGGTGGGCGTCTGCGTGATGATCACGCCCTGGAATTTTCCCTCATCAATGATCACGCGGAAATGCGGCCCCGCGCTGGCGGCGGGCTGCACGGTGGTGCTGAAGCCTTCCGAAATGACGCCGTTTTCAGCGCTGGCGCTGGCGGAGCTGGCGGAACGCGCGGGCATTCCAAAGGGCGTGCTGAACATCGTGACCGGCGACGCCGCGTCGATCGGCAAGGAAATGACTGAAAACCCGATTGTGAGAAAGCTGAGCTTCACCGGTTCCACCGCCGTTGGCAAAATGCTGCTGGCGCAATGCGCCGCGACAGTCAAGAAGGTGTCGATGGAGCTGGGGGGCAACGCGCCGTTCATCGTCTTTGACGACGCCAATCTTGATGACGCCGTGACGAATGCGGTTATGTCGAAGTTTCGCAATGCCGGCCAGACCTGCGTCTGCGCCAACCGGATTTTCGTGCAGGAAGGCATCTACGATAAATTTGCGGAGAAATTCACCACCGCTGTGAAAGCGATGAAAGTGGGCAACGGCCTTGAGGACGGTATCGACCAGGGCCCCATGATCAACATGAAGGGTGTCGAGAAAGTCGAACAGCATTTGCAGGATGCGCAATCCAAAGGTGCGAAAGTGATGACGGGCGGGAAGCGCCACGGGCTCGGCGGCACTTTCTTCGAGCCGACGGTCGTTACGCATGCAACGACACAAATGCAATTCTTTCGCGAAGAAACTTTCGGCCCGCTGGCGCCGCTGTTTAAATTCAAGACGGAAGAAGAGGCCGTCAAGCTCGCCAACGACACTGAATATGGCCTTGCCTCCTATATCTTTACCACGAACATGAGCCGGATCTGGCGCGTGTCCGAGGCGCTGGAATACGGCATGGTCGGTGTCAATAGCATCGCAATAGTCGCGGCGCAGGCCCCCTTCGGCGGCTGGAAGCAATCCGGCCTGGGCCAGGAAGGCTCCAAATACGGCATCGAAGGCTATCTCGAAATCAAGCTCGTCTCTCTCGGTGGTATATGATACCCTAAACCGGGGGAGGGGGCATGGCAGAAGAAAAACAGCAGGAACTGGCTGACGATGCCGATATCCCCGATAGCGGCAATGTAAAATCAAAACAGCTGGAATCTCGTTATTATTCTGTGATCAGCCAGGCGACGGCCGATGGCAGGGTCATGATCGGCCAGGATATTGAAATATTCCCCGGCAAAGAATGCAAAGAGTTTGCCAGCCCCGGTACGCACGCTTACGAAGCCAAGGATCGGCGCTTGCCGGGGGAGCAGTTTGTCGTGCTGTGCGATCGCGGCACCGTGCCGCGTGTGACGCTGATCGGCTCTTACAGGAGTCTCAAGAACCCGCATATTCTAAAGCTGATTGATGCCGGAGTCGTCAACTGGACGCCAGAAAACCGTCAAAGATTTGCCCTGATTTTTGATAAGCCCGGCGGAAAAAAAATACTGGAATCAGCGGATGCAATACCGCGCATGATATCTGGCGACAGGCTTATTCCTGCCATGATACAGCCGGTCGTTTCGGTTCTTGCAAATCTTCGCAACATAGACATTGTGCATGGCGCTATTAATTTGGAGAATATGTTCATGGTCGGCGCAGCGGGGGCTGAGACCACCTTGCTGGGGGAATGTTTATCCAGCGCGCCCTCCGTTTGGCAACATCCGATCTATGAAAAGACAACCCGTGCCATGACATCCGCCGCCGGCCGGGGGGCGGGTACCGTTAAAGATGACTTGTACGCTTTGGGTATGTGCGTTGCCATGATGGCGCGGGGAGAGAATTTTATAGCGGGCAAAACCCCGCAGCAGATCATTCAAGAAAAAATCGAGCATGGGTCATATGGGTCCATTGCCGGGCGGGAGCGCATTCCGGGCGGTCTTGCCGAATTTTTGCGCGGTGTTTTGAATGATGATGAAGATCAGCGCTGGGATATAGATGACGTGACGCGCTGGCTGGAGGGCCGCCGTCTGAGCCCCAAGCAGTCGCGGGTTGTTCTGAAAGCGGCGCGACCCTTTGTTTTTCAGGACCAGAAGTATTGGGATTTGCGGTCCGTGGCGTATGTTTTCTCGGAAAATATCCCGGCAGCGTCAAGCGAGCTTGAAGAGGCTCAGTTTGAATCGTGGCTGAAGCGTAACTTTGACGACAAGGCGCTGAAAGTGCGCCTCGATCATGTCTGGGTAAAAGAAAAAAGCGCCGCCCGCGAAAGATTGGTTGCCTGTGTGTGCATGGCGCTCGATCCCTGGGGTCCGCTCCGCTATAAAGGGGTGTCTTCTTTTCCGGCGGGCTTTGGCACGGCCCTGACAGAGGCGGTTGCCAAAGGCGGAGACATTCAGATATTTGGCGATATCTTGCTGCAGCAGCTTTTTAGCGCCTATATCAGCCAGATTTTTGATGAAATTCAGGATGCGGCCGGGCTGATGGGGCTCTTCGAGAAATGCCGTAGCGCGCTCACCCAGAAAATGCCGGGTTACGGGATAGAACGTGTTTTATATCTTCTTAATCCCGAAGTGGCCTGTTTAAGTCCGGCATTGAGGAACTACTACGTGCTGTCCCCCGGTAGTTTACTGCTGGCGCTGGAGGCCGTGACACGGCAGCCGGATCCGCCTGCCGCCCTTTTTGACCGGCACATGGTCGCCTTTATTTCTGTTCGGGAGCCAAAGATGATTGATGCCTATCTTGGGAATATAAATTCCCGCGATGCTGCCAGTCGGATGGTGGGTATTATTCGCGTCCTGGCGGCAATCCAACGGCGGTTTTCCATCGGCCCCGTGCCAGGGGTGATGCACTGGCTGATCTCCATGACGCCGCCCGTGATTGAACGGTTGAATGATCGGGAATTGCGTCAGGCCATGACCAAACAAGTCGGCAGGCTGACCGATACCGGCAGCATCATAGCGCTTTTAAATCTGCTGGATGACCGGGAGTTGATACAGGATGACCTGCTGCGGTTTGCTTTGGCGCGGCAAGAATATCAAAGGCTTGTGTTTGAAAAGGCCGAGATAGAGCTTTATCTCAAAAAACGAAAAAATTTTGGCAGGTCAACAGGCAGGCAAGTCGCGATGATCATTTCCCTTGTCCTCTCTGTGCTGATTATCGCCGGCTATGCCGTATTGCGCATCACGAAGGGGTTATAAAAGATGGCGACTCAGGAAAAACACAAGACGCCTTTGGCGGTACGATTTTCTTTTTTTATGATTCTCGTGACGGCGCTGGTTTTTTTACCATCGACAATCATTTTGTTTGTTTGCATGATCCCGACGCTGGTGGCGATGGTAATCGACAAGCATCCGCAAAAGACTGCATGGTTGACGGTCGGGGGCATGAATCTGGCCGGCACGATCCCGGCATGGATGACGCTTTTTGATATGGGGCATACAACGCCGGCGGCGTTTCAGTTGATCGCCGAGCCGATGACGGTCATCATGTCATACGGCGGTGCTGCTGTCGGGTGGCTGCTCTACCATAACATCACCCCTGTTGTCGCAGGCATTATTCTCGGGCGGAATGAAAGGCGCTTGAAGGCCATCGACCTGCGTCAAAAAGAACTGGTTAAAAAATGGGGCAGTGAAGTTACCGCAGCGTAAATGCCCGATAATTTTTATCAAAAATTAACAAGCGGTTAAGGGAGATGCTGTAGAATGAAGAATTGGAGGAAGTTTTGGGAGGAGTGAGCGATG
Source organism: uncultured Rhodospirillaceae bacterium (assembly GCA_964349475.1). Taxonomy (GTDB): domain Bacteria; phylum Pseudomonadota; class Alphaproteobacteria; order Micavibrionales; family UBA2020; genus PALSA-926. The sequence goes on along the minus strand of CAYGGT010000010.1, from coordinate 24,024 downwards.
TCTCGCAAATTTAAGATTGTCCGGGCCTATGTCCGGTCGGAGGCAGGCTCTGTTATTCCGGTCGCGGCGATGGCGTTTCCGCTGATTATCGGTATGGCCGGCGTCGGGGTTGATATCAGCAGCTGGATGATGGACCGGCGTGTGCTGCAGACGGCGGCGGATGCCGGGGCGCTGGCAGGAGCATGGGCGCTTGCCAACGGCGGCACGACACCGGATGCTGAAGCAGCGGTTTTAAGGGAGGCGGAGCAGAACGGCTATGACCCGGCTCTCGGTACGTTGGAAATAGCCGTGACGGTTGACGACGACGATGGAATGCGCACGGTCACAGTGGATGTGCGCGAACCGACGAACGTCTGGTTTTCCAGCATGTTTCTCAATCAGGGAGTTTATGTCGCCACGACGGCGGCGGCGATTGAAGTGGAGGGCGGCGGTTTTTGCGTCCTGGGCCTAGATCAGACGGCGATCGGCGCTGTCGAGGCTTCCGGTTCGGTTGTGTTGGATATGCCCAACTGCGGGGTTGCCGTGAATTCGGAGAGCTCGAGCGCTCTGTCGTTGAGCGGCAACGTTACGCTTAATGTCGGGGATGTCAGGATTGTTGGCGATTACGCTGAGGGCGGGTCTGTGGACTTCACTTACAAAACGATGCGGACCAACTCAAATCCAACAATAGATCCTTACGCCGATCTGGAAGTGCCCGCTTTTACGGCCTGCACTTCCAAGCAGCAGAAAGCCGGGCCGACAAAATACACGGGGGATGCGACGCTCAATCCCGGTACGTATTGCGGCGGCATTACGATTACGGGCAATAACACCATTACGCTCAATTCCGGAACTTATATCATGGATGGCGGAAGTTTTAACGTTTCCGGCGGCGGCAGCATTACCGGCGTAGGTGTCACGATTATCCTCACTAATTCCGGCGAGTCATCCTATGGCACTTACGGCAATATCGACATGAGCGGGGGCAAGGAGATTCTGCTGAGCGCGCCCACGAGCGGCGATTTTGCAGGGGTTGCCGTTTACCAGGACAGGAACACGCCTGCCGGTTCAGGCAGCAACTACAACAAAATTACAGGAACCGTGGGCGTTGAAATCGAGGGAGTTGTTTATACGCCGGCGCGCCAGTTGGCCTTCGGCGGCAATGGCAAGGTTTCGGCTTCCGGCGATCCTCTTTGCACCAAACTGGTGGGCCTACAGGTGATGTTTAATGGCAATCCGGCCATCGGCAGTGATTGCACGGGCTCGGCCACGGAAGACATCGGACCCGCTACAGCCCGGCTGGTGTTGTAGCCATGCGGGCCGGATTTTTTTTCTGCGAGAAGGGTGTTGCGGCGATCGAGTTCGCGATGATTGTCCCCATCCTCGTGTTGCTTGTGCTGGGCGTCGTCGATTACGGGACGTTTATCAACCAGAAGATGAAATTGCAGGATCTCTCTCGCACGGTCGTTCAGTACGTCGTGCAGGGCGGGGCGGATGTGGACGTGATGACCAATATTGTCGAGACCAGTGATTTTTATGCCGCAGCTAAGGCCGTCGGGCAGGCAGTCAATGTTACGACGGAACAGCAATGCGAATGCGCAAATGGCGTATACGCCGTTTGCACAGGCACCTGCGCGGGCGTAGGTGATTACATGCGCTATTATTATGCGGCGACAATCGATAGCACCTACGAGCCAATTTTCATTTATCCGGGCATTCCCGCCAGCATTACGCTGACGGGGTATTCCCGCATGCAGTACAACCCCTAAAGGGCAATGATGAAAAGTATTCGAAATTATTTTTTACGGGATGATGGAGCGACGGCGGTCGAGTTCGGCATGGTTTCGTTGCTGTTCATCTCTTTCCTGTTCGGGATTATCGAACTCAGCAGAGTTTTCTGGACACTGAACACTCTTCAATACGCGATAGAAGATACGGCACGCTATGCGCTGGTGCATGAAGATGCGACCAATTCTGACTTGCTGGCGCATGCCGCCGACAGCATGTCTGGCATACAGGTGGCGACAGCGAATCTGGCCGTGACGACATCAACATCGACGATAGCTGGCATCCGGTTTATAGAGGTCCAGGGTTCTTACGAATTCGAGATGCTGGTGCCGGGCCTGACCGGCGTGGTGGGGCCGCTGATTTTAACGGCTCAGGCGCGCGCTCCTTATGCGCTGTAGTTGGCTAAATTTGCATATAAATAAAACGCATAAAGACTGTAGTCGGTGTCATAAATATTAAAAAATTAACTGTTCTCATACGTTTTTTTTACTGAATGTTAATTGGTTCAAGGTTACTATGAAGATGTAAGGGTTAGGGTTACCTTTAATATTAAACATCTAATGGAGGGAAATATGCTGTTACGAATTTTGACGAAAGCGGAAGCGTTTGTTCGTTGTGAAAAAGGTGCGACTGCAATCGAGTACGGCCTGATTGCCGCCGGTATTGCTGTTGCTATCAGCGCTATCGTATTCACGATGGGTGATAGCCTGCTTGCAATCTTCACCAACGCTTCGGACAAAGTTGCCGAAGGCGCTGCGAGATAATATAAGCGCGGCCTCTTATGAGGCATGCTAAATAAGAACCCGCCCCTTGAAAAAGGGCGGGTTCTTTCTTGAGAGGCATACGCCATGATCATCATCACGCTCCTCATGACCATCGTTATTCTTGTCGTAACGATTTTAAGCTGCGTGTCGGATGTTCGGTCGCTGCGTATCCCGAACTGGCACAGCCTTGTGATCCTTGCCTGCTTTGTCCCGGCCTGGCTCGCGGCACCGACAGCTTTTGGCGCGATCTGGGGTCATGTGGGGGCGATGGTTTGCCTGCTCGCCCTCACATACGCGATGTTTACCTTTGGCATGATGGGCGGAGGGGATTCAAAGCTGGGCACAGCACTTGGGCTTTGGGTGGGGCCGCAAGGGTTGATCTTTTTTATGCTCTATATGGCGGTCATGGGTGGCGTTATGGGGCTCTTTTCTCTTGTGCTACGTAAAAACAAACCTTTCAAAAATCCACACCCGGGAAGCTGGGTGGAACAGGCGCAGAATGGCCGGAATGCTGTGCCTTACGGTGTCGCTATTACCGTCGGCTCTTGGGCCGCATTTTTCCATACAGGTTTTTTATATAATCAATTAAATGAACTTATTAAAATAATCCATTAGAAATATTCACTTTTTTCTTTACACAGCGGACTCATTTCATGCAACAATGAAATCTGGGTCGGGTTATTCATTGGGGGAATATCATGAATAGAAGTGCTTTAATGATCATGGGCGTCGCGCTTCTCATCGCGGTTATCGTTGGTCTGTTTGTGCAAATGAAGCTTGCGTCTAAAGAAAAAAATCAGAATGTCGCAGTGTCCGGCGTAGAAATTCTGGTCGCGAATAAAGCTTTGATGACAGGTGCTGTTCTGAAGGCCACAGACGTGCGCTGGGAATCTCTGCCCGACAACGCAGTTTTCAACGGTGTTATTAAGAAATCAGACCAAGCCGATGAAAATAAAATGGAAATCTACGGCAAGCCCTTGAAACGTAACATCGAGTCCGGGGAACCCGTGACGATGCAGGCGGTGCTGATGAACGTCGAAGGCAGCGGCAATTTTCTGGCAGCATCGATTGCGCCCGGCATGCGCGCGGTTTCACTGGCGATTAAAGCTGAAACGTCAGCGGGCGGGTTTGTTACGCCGGGAGATCATGTCGATGTCCTCATGACCTACCAGATGTCCATGAAGGGTGACGCAAGCGACTATGCAGCCGTGGCCATACAAAAATACGCCAGTGAAACGGTTTTAAGCAACGTGCGCGTTCTGGCCGTGGATCAGAATGCCAAAGAGAACGGGCATGAGCCAAAAGTAGCCAAAACCGTCACCGTCGAAGTCAGCAAAGAAGGCGCGCAGATTCTGGCCATGGCTGCCGGCATGGGCACCATCAGCATTTCTCTGCGGCGCCTGGGAGAGAAAGATACGATGGCCGACCGGAATACCCCGCTGACGACAGACGTCACGACCAGCAAAGTCATCCAGAAAATATACAACATTATGAATCAATCTATAACAACCACGAACACTGTGCGTCTTTACAAAGGTTCCGATGTAGAGAACGTACCGGTGCGCGCCCTGTCAGGTGAAAGGTAGGCTTACGATGCCCCGTATTTTTTCAAGGCTGCTGCTGCTCATGATCGCCGTCTCAATCGGCGTGAGCCTCTCTGTCTCCGCGCAGGGAGGCAAAAGCAACGACAGGGTTGTGCATCTGATGGCAGGCAAGGCCGACACGGTCGAACTGACAAGCGCTGTCGCCGATGTTCTGGTCGCCAATCCGGCAGTGGCTGATGTGGGCACGCTCAGATCCAATCGCCTCTATATCGTGGGCCGCGCGGTGGGGGATACCAACGTGCTCGCCTATGACAGCGTCGGTAACCAGCTGGCGAACATCACCGTGCGCGTGCGCATGGATGACAGGAACCTTCAGGATACGCTGCGGGAATTCTTCCCGGGCGAAAAAATCAGCGCCAGAACGGTCAGGGAGAACGTCGTCCTGAGCGGCACTGTATCCAGCGCAGGTGTTTCCAACCAGGTGCGGGATCTCGCCGCCCGATTCATTACGGACAGGACACAGACGCTGGTCGACCTGATGACGATCAGGGGCGCGCAACAGGTCATGCTCAAGGTGAAGGTGATTGAGGCCAAGCGTTCCGCGCTGCGCGATCTGGGCATCGAAACGGATTACAGGGCCGCTGCGACGGACGGATTTGAATTTGATTCGGGCCTTGCAGGGGTTGGTGCCGGAGATATCGGCAGATCCACCATTCTGCCTTTTGGCGCCGGCGGCCTTTTGGTTGGAGAGGGGGGGACGTTCGGGCAAGTGTCCGCTGTGCTGCGGGCGCTGGAAACAAACGGGATCGTCAACGTCCTCGCGGAGCCGAATTTGACGGCGATTTCCGGAGAGACGGCCGGATTTCTGGCGGGCGGAGAATTTCCCGTGCCGACCGGCAGGGATACACAAGGCAACATCCTGATTGAATTTAAACAGTTCGGCGTGTCCTTGAATTTCACGCCGACGGTGCTCAGCAAGGACCGCATCGCTTTGCACTTGTCAACGGAAGTGTCTGAAAGGGATACGGTCAACAGCGTCACTCTCTCCGATCTTCAAATTCCTGGTTTGAGCGTCCGGCGTGCGGAAACGACGCTGGAACTTGGCAGCGGCAGCACGATCATGATGGCGGGCCTGATCAAATCCGATACGTTGCAGACGATGACCGGGTTTCCAGGCGTGCAGGAGCTGCCGATTTTGGGTCGGCTCTTTAAATCGGATTCCTTCAGGCGCAATGAATCGGAATTACTGATCATTGTTACGCCTTATCTGGTGAACTCTTATGCAGAGCCAGATGCCGTGGTCGAAGCGGTTGTACCGACAGTGCTGGAAAAAAGGCTGAAAAAGTTTTCAGAAAATACACCGGGGAAAGTCCCCGCAAGGATGGGCGCCGCGAAAGCCCAGCCTGTGCAGATGGAATCTACGGCTTCAGTCGTCACGGCCCAGGCGGTAGCGGCGAACAGTCCATTCGCGGGTACGGGTAATCCATTATCTCAGCGGCTAATAAAAAATCTGAAAAATGCCTATGGCAATCATGTGCCGGAGAAAATTGGCAGCAGCGGCGGATTCGGGTACATTGTAGATTAGGGGAGACGGATCATGCAGGCGTATAGGCTAAAAGCTCTGGCGGGAGCGTTAACGGTGATGATGTGTTTATCCGCTTGCGATGCGGCCACGCCATCGCAGATACATACGGGAAAAATTCGGGTTAAAGAGCAAATGGTCACAGAAGCGCTGGATGCGCAGCTCGATCTGGGGCGCGTCAAGGCAATCGCCCATGATTTTGCACGGAACGGCAACGGGGAGATGGTGCTGACTGTACCCTGGTTTGCAGGAAATCGTGCGCGTCAAATCGCCGCTGAGAAACAGGGCAGAGTTTTTAAGTCTGCATTTGAAAAGAACGGCGCTTCCCCTGTCTCTGTGGCGACGGTTCCCGTTTTTGACAAGCATCATACGCAGAAGGTCGTGGTGAGCTACACGGCGTTGAAAGCGCTTCCGCCAAAAGACTGCAGAAGACTGCCGGGATATTTGGGGGGCGAGGATATAAAGACGACGGATCAGTACCGGTATGGGTGTGACACCCAGGCGTTTCTGAGCAAAATGATTGCCGATCCTTCCGATCTGCTGGGCAAAGACGGCGGGCAGGAAATCGACTCCCGCCGGGGCGGCGCCACTGTTGAAGCCTATAAAGCCGGAACTCGCAATCAACCTATCCAAGGCATGAGCGCGAGCACGGTGGGCAATTAGGCATGAGTCAGGAAGACATCACCTCCATACTATTGCCGGCATCCCGCGTGGATTTCTTTGCGCTGGATGACGGTACAGCCGCGCTGGCGCAACAGCTTGCCGGCGACTGGCGTTTTGCGCGCGTCGGCATCAATATCGAACGCGGGGGCATAGAGGGCGCTATTGCCCACTATGGCCAGACGGCATCGCCGGAATTGATCATCATCGAAACGAATGATATCAGCGAAGAGTTTATCCAGCATCTTGGCGGCCTTGCGGGCGTGTGCGCGGAAGGGACGGATGCCGTTATCGTCGGGCCGAAGAACGACGTGCATCTCTATCGCAATCTCGTCGAGATGGGCGTGAAAGATTACCTGGTGCGACCCGTTTCCGAAGCGGACATGGTGAAAGTCATCGCCAGAACGCTGATTGAAAAAAGAGGATTTTCCGGCAGCCGTCTTGTGACGGTTATCGGCACCAAAGGCGGCGTCGGCACGACGGCCGTGGCGCAGATTTTGGCGTGGAATATTGCCGAAGTTTTGAAACAGAAAACCATGTTGATGGATGCGGCGGGCAGCGCCGGCAGCATCGGCATCGCCTACGGGCTTGAACCGACGACAACGCTGACGGAAGCCGTGCGTCTTGGCGGGGCGGGTTCCGAGGACGATATGAAGCGTATCTATCAGTCCATATCCGATACTTTTTCTGCGCTGGTCTGCGGCGGAGAGCCGATGTTGACGGGCAGCCCCGACCCGGACAGCATCGAGGCCCTTGTCAACCGCATCATGCAGAAATTTCCGGTCGTTGTCGTCGATCTTTCGGGATCCAGCGAAGCCGTGCAGAAAAGATTGATGGCGCGGGCGTCTGAAATCGTCGTCGTCGCCACACCCATGCTGTCTTCCCTGCGGAATGCGCGCACCTTGATCGGGGAGTTGAAAACGCTGAAGGGGCACCTGAAGGAAGTTGATCTTATTATGAGCATGCGCGGTATGGCGCCTTCCGAAGAAGTGCCGGCGGCGGATATTAAGGCGGCGCTGGATATGGAGCCATCGGCGATTATCCCTTATGCGCCGAAGATTTTTGCAGCCAGCGAAGCCGCGGGCAAGGCCGTCGGCCAGAACCAGGCTGCCGCGGCGATCATGAGTAGTGTGATGCCGCTGGCCGAAAAAGCGGCAGCGACCAAGCACAAGGGCGGCGACAAAGCCGTGAGCAAAAAATTCAGCCTGGAAAGAATGATCAGGAAATATCTCGGTAAATAACAGGAATTGGTAAAGCAATGTTTGGCAAGCGGTCGGATACATCACAGAGCGGTACCCCGGCGGTTAAGTCGGCGGCGCCCCCTGCATCAACGGCGGCCGAGGCCCCAAAGCCGCAGGAATCGTCTGCCGCGCCGGCAGCCCCCAAACCCGCGGCGCCGTCTAAATCCGTTGCCGAGCCGTCAAAACAGGCGGCTCCGGTCGCGACGGCAGCCAACCCGCGCATGGAGCGCGCCCGTAAAAGAATCTGGACGGATCTGCGCGACGGGGTTGATCTGAAATCCCTTTCCCGCATGGATGCGGAAGCGGCGCGGACCGAGATTCTTTCCGCGGTGCAGGAGATCGGCCAGTTCCGCGGCCTGGATGTGACGCCTGCCGAACTGGCGCAGATTGCCAAGGAAGCAGCCGACGACATGCTTGGTTTCGGCCCGCTGGAAGAATTACTGGCGACAGAGGGTATCGCTGATATCATGATCAACGGTCCTAAAACAATTTATATTGAAATGAAGGGGAAAATTCAGCGCGCGTCGATCGAATTTCGTGACAATCAGCATTTGCTGACCATCTGCCAGCGCGTTGTGGGCGTGATCGGCCGCCGGGTCGATGAATCAAGCCCGATATGCGATGCGCGCTTGCCCGATGGCTCCCGCGTTAACGCGATTATCCCGCCGCTCGCCGTGGACGGCTGCTGCATGACGATCCGAAAATTCGCCAAGGAAAAACTGACGCTCGACAAGCTGATCGAGTTCAAGGCAATGACTCCCGCCTGCGCCGAAATGATCAAGATCGTTGGCGCCTGCCGCGCCAACGTGCTGGTTTCCGGCGGCACGGGTTCGGGCAAGACGACGATGCTGAACTGCGTCACGCGCTATATGAACGAAGGGGAGCGCGTGATTACCTGCGAAGATGCCTGCGAGTTGCAGCTCCAGCAACCGCACGTCGTGCGGCTGGAGACCCGCCCGCCGAACCTGGAGGGTGTGGGCGAAGTCAAGATGCGCGATCTGATTAAAAACTGCCTGCGGATGCGTCCCGACCGCATCATCGTCGGCGAGGTGCGGGGGCCGGAGGCGTTTGATTTGTTGTCGGCGATGAATACCGGCCACGACGGGTCGATGGGCACCGTGCACGCCAACAATCCGCGCGAAGCTTTGACCAGGATGGAAAATATGATCGCGATGGGCGGGTTGAATCTGCCGATCACGGCGGTGCGGGAGCAAATTGCCTCCGCCGTCAACGTGATCATCCAGGTACAACGTCTGCGCGACGGCTCGCGCAAGGTGACTCATGTCACGGAAATCACCGGCATGGAGGGAGAGGTCGTCACGATGCAGGATCTTTTCCGCTTCGAGTACGAAGGCGAAGACGAATTCGGCCGTATCATTGGCCGTCAGAAATCATCCGGCCTCCGCCCCATTCTTTTTGAACGCGCCCGCCAGTACGGCCTTGAGAAAAAATTGCTGGATATAATGTCAGAGGCATATACTTAAAATGGTCTGGCCGGTTACCATTGGCATCATTGTGCTTTTTCTCGCGCTGGCGACATATGCCAGCGTGGCTGCGGGTCAAAAACAGCAGCGGCGGGACCGGTATTTATCCGTCATCTCCCGCACCAAGGGCGCGCAGAGCGGCGAAGAAGGCCGCGACAAGAATGTTGCCAAGCAGCGCGCCGATCTCGCCCGCAAGCTGAAAGCGGCAGGCGACGAAAACCAGGGAAAGCAAAAAGACAAAACATCCCTTCGTCAATTGATGCAGATGGCGGGGATCGAAGCGCCGGTGTCGCGCTACTGGCTCTGGTCCGCCGGTTTTGCCGCGATTGTCGGGGGGGTGATGTTATTGTCAAGCTGGCCGGCGATTGCCAAAGTGTTTGTTGTTTTTACGGCTTTTCTTGGCTTGCCCAAGATGTACCTCAAGTGGAAGGCGGGCCGCCGTCAGAAACAATTCCTGAAAGAATTCCCCGATGCGCTGGATGCAATGGCGCGGCTGCTGCAGGCCGGCATGCCGATGTCGGAAGCAATTGCGATGGCGTCCAGGGAATATATAGGCCCGCTCAAGGACGAAATGACCCGCATCTACGAAAATCAGAAAATTGGCATTCCGCTTGGCGAAGCCGCGCTTCTGACGGCGCGGCGCATACCGTTGACGGAAGTGCACATGTTCGCGACGGCGCTGCAAATCCAGAGCGAAACCGGCAGCAGCCTGAGCGAGGTTTTGGGGAATCTCTCCAACGTCATTCGGTCGCGTTTCCGGCTCAAGCGCAAAGTGCAGGCGCTTTCCTCCGAGGCGAAATCTTCCGCCGCGATCATCGGCGCCTTGCCAGTCGTGGTGACGCTGGGCCTTTATCTGGCGCGGCCGGAATATATCGGGATACTTTTTATCATGCCGAAAGGCAAAATCATGCTGGGCGGGGCCTGTGTGTGGATGTCCTTTGGGATATTGATGATGCGGCAAATGATTAACTTTAAGATATAGAAAACATGGATTCACTGGTCAACCTGGATTCGAGCATTATTATCGTGGTTCTGAGCGCGATTGCCGCTGCGGGATCTTTCGCTGCTTTCGCGATACCGCTGCTGGCGCGTTCGGAAAAGAAAGAACGCTATAAAGCAGTGATCGAGAAAAAGCGCCGCACCTTGTTCGAGCAGGCGCAGCAACAGGCCGGGCAGCGGCAGACCGTTAAACAGCCCGCCATATCGGCGGCGCAGTCGATGGCCTCTCTTTATAAATTGCAGTCGCTCGCGGGGGAGGCCAGCATCAAGGCGCGCGCCCAGATGCTGCAGGCAGGGATACGCGGACAGAAAGCGCCGCTGGTTTATCTCGCGTCGCGGATCCTGCTGCCGTTGGGGTTGACGGCGTTTGCCGGGCTGCTGATGGCGCTGTCAAGCCGGGAAATATCGACGGGCATGATGATTTCCATTCTGCTTGGATTGGCGCTGATAGGATTTCTGATGCCGCGCATCTTGATCAAAAATATGGCGGACAAGCGCCAGGCGGAGATTTCTCTCACTTTTCCCGACTCTCTCGACATGTTACTGATCTGCGTGCAGGGGGGCATCGGGGTCGAGGCGGCGATCAATCGCATCGCCGGCACGGTGGCGGAACACTCGCCGACATTGGCTGAGGAGTTGGGCATTTTATGCGCCGAACTTGGTTTGCTCAACGATCGCAAGGCGGCCTATCAGGGCTTCGCCAGCCGCGTCGGCAGCGGTTCCGCGCGTTCTTTCGCGACGGCCATGCTGCAGGCAGAACAGTACGGGACGTCGGTATCAAAAGCCATCCGCGTCCTGGCGGATGAATCGCGCGAGATGCGCATGGCGGCGGCGGAACAAAAGGCCGCTTCTTTGCCGCCCAAGCTGACCGTGCCGATGATTTTATTCTTCCTGCCACCCCTGTTCGTCATCATCCTGGGCCCGGCATTTCTGGGCAGGCCGTAAGGCAGGACTGGGCCTCCGCCATTATTTTTTGCCGATGTCAAAAATCTTCGGGCGGCGTTTTTTATTGTTGTTGGCTGGCTTGGGGGACGTGTCCTGCGGTTTTTGCCGCGGGACGCTGGTCGTCAGGTAATAGCGGTCATGCCAGGTGGCGCCCTGGAGGGTCTTGAAGCCGATGAGCGGCGGACAGCCTTTGGTTGCGGGGTCGATCGACGCGACGCCCGCCCGCGAGACACTGACAACATCGCCGTTATCAGACCGCACTGTTTTTTTGCCCATTTTTTCCATCGCTTCGGCGCAGCTTTCGCGCTGCTCTTTCGAGCCGTGGATCGGCAGGATGTTTTTCGGGTTGACGATTTTGACGAAGTCGATAATTTCCGGCAGTCGCGCATGGGCCTGCGAATAAAGCGGCGCTTCCTGCCGGGTTAAAATCTGGTAGCCCTTGTTGCGGAGCGTCGCCAGCAGGCGTTCGCGGGTCGCTTCCTGACCCGGGATGGAAGGGGCGCAGAAAAGAATAATATCTGTTTTGGGATCAAGATGCAGCGCGTTATGACGGTCATCGGCGGCGCGCGGCAGTACGGCATTATAGTGCCCTTGTGCCCCGGTCACGACGACAATGGAATCGCGCGGGCGGCCATTGGCCAGGTCCTTCGCCGCTTTGCCGGGGCCGAGAATGCGCAGATCAAGGTCCATTTTCAAATGGTCGGACAAAGACATGCCGGTATCGCGAAGCGCGGCCAGCGCCTGTTCATGCGCGTTGCCGGCCACCCACAGCGTCCGGCCTTCTTCCGCCGCCACCATCGCGACGGAGGCGAGGTTTTCTTCAAATCCGCTCATGACCGCGATGACAAACCGCTTGTCGGGATATTGCGCCATCAGGTCGCGCAGCGTATCGCGCACGTCGCCTTCCGTGACCGGCGTCACATCGCGGTCGGCGCCTGTGGAGTCGAGCAGCAGCAGGTCCACCGGCTTTGACACGATGCGGCGGAACTGATCTTCGTTGAAAGCGGGGCCCCAGACGACGGACTGGTCCAGTTTGAAATCGCCGGGGTTGAGCAAATTGCCTTCCGGCGTTTCGATGAAAAACCCGACCGACTGCGGCGTCGAGTGACTGACCCAGAAAGCGGTGACGCTGACAGGACCTTCGTTGATGGCCTTGCCAGGGGCGATGGCGTAAATCTCCGGCCATTCGTCGGGGCTTAAACCTGCGTTACTCAGTTCTTGCTGCAGGCGCTTGGCCGTGTAAGGCGTGGCGTAAATTTGCGGAATTTGATAGCCCATCAAAATGAGCAGCGGGATCGCGCCGATATGATCGGAATGGTTATGCGTCAGAAAAATCGAATTGATCGGACAGTCGGGTTTATGGCCGGGCTCATTCGCTTTGTACAGGAACTTGCCGAGGTCGGGAATGACCGTGTCCGAATCGGCGAGATCCGGGTCTTCGGGATAACGCGAGTCGCCGAATAAAACCCCCGCGTCGAAAAGAAGCGTTTTGCGGCGGGGTGTGCCGTCTTCATCCGCATAATCATAGACGCAGAGGCCGCTGTTCGCGCCGATTCGATGCTTGTTATTGCCGCCGAGGATATGCCAGTGCAGAGAATCGCTCATGCCTGCTGCTTTCTTTCTTCAATGCCGGAATCGGCCAGTCGCATCCATGTCCAGAGGATATGATCAAGCCAGGCGGGTTTGGGGGGCGTCACAGAATCACGGAAGCCGGGCAGGGTATGAATGAGCTGTAAGAGCTGGCCATGACTGAGTGCCAGGCGATCCGCTGCCGGATACGCTGTCAGAAGGGCGGCGGCGATATCCGCCGGAGTTGACCAGGAAAGCTGCATGCATTGAGCCTGAGGTCGTTATGTCGTTTCTGAATGTAGACGAATGTAGCAGGCATTTTTTTGGCTGTCGAGAAAACAGTCAACTTGCAGACACATCCAAAGTAATCTATAAAGGGTCAGTTTGACGCCGAAAAAAAGCGGGTGTAGCTCAGTGGTAGAGTGTCAGCTTCCCAAGCTGAATGTCGCGGGTTCAAATCCCGTCGCCCGCTCCAATTGGATATGTTAATATAAACCAAGAGAGAGAAGTTATGGAAGAAGTTGTTCTCGTCATTCATCTGATCGTGGCGCTGGGGATTATCGGTGTGGTGCTGATGCAGCCATCTGAAGCGGGCGGTTTTCTTGGCAATTCCGGCAGCATGTCGAATATGATGGGCCCGCGCCGGTCGGGAGATTTTTTGACCCGGCTGACGAGCATCCTGGCGGGCTGCTTCTTTCTCACCAGTCTTTTTCTGGCGATCATGGCCGGCCAGCGCCCGGCGGAGAAAAGTATCCTGGATGTGGTGACGGATCAACCTCCGGCGGCGGTGAAGATTGAGAAAGCCGCTGTGCCGGAACCCAAAAAGGAAAAGCCGGCCGCACCAATTTCAAGATAATCTGACGAAAGGAGGCACCCATGCCGCGCTACATCTTTATCACAGGCGGGGTGGTGTCTTCACTGGGCAAGGGGCTGGCATCCGCGGCCCTGGGCGCCGTGTTGCAAGCACGGGGCTTTAAAGTCCGTCTGCGCAAGCTTGATCCTTATCTCAATGTTGACCCCGGCACGATGAGCCCTTACCAGCACGGCGAGGTTTACGTCACCGACGATGGCGCTGAGACGGATCTTGACCTTGGCCACTATGAACGCTTCACGGGCGTCGCGGCGCGTAAAACGGATAACATTACCACCGGGCGCATTTATCTGAACGTCATCCAAAAAGAACGGCGCGGCGATTATCTGGGCGCGACGGTGCAGGTTATTCCGCACATTACCAATGAAATAAAAGAATTCATCGCGTCAGATAACGATGATGCGGATTTTGTGCTCTGCGAAGTCGGCGGAACGGTGGGTGATATCGAAAGCCTGCCGTTTCTTGAAGCCATCCGCCAGTTCGGTAACGATGTCGGTCATGAAAACGCCCTCTATATTCATGTCACGCTGATGCCTTATATCAAGGCGGCGGGCGAGCTGAAAACCAAGCCCACCCAGCACTCCGTGAAGGAGCTGCTGGCCGTCGGCATCCAGCCAAGCATTTTACTGGTGCGCGCTGACCGCGAAATTCCTGAGGACGAATGCCGCAAGATCGCGCTGTTCTGCAACCTGCGGAAAGAATGTGTCATCCCGGCGATTGATGTGGCGAGCATTTATCAAGTGCCGGTCGCGTATCATCGGCAAGGGCTGGACGATCAGGTGTTGAGATATTTTGACATACAGGCGAAAGCGCCGGATTTGAAGCGCTGGGAAGACATCATGGCGCATGTCAGCAAGCCCGAAGGCGAAGTGACCATCGGCGTGGTCGGGAAATATACGTCGCTGCTCGACAGTTATAAATCATTGTCCGAAGCGCTGACGCACGGCGGCTTCGCCAATAACGTGAAAGTGAACTTGCACTGGCTCAACGCCGAACTGTTTGAAAAAGACACTTGCGTCAGCCTGCTCGAAAATGTCGATGGCATCCTGGTGCCGGGCGGTTTTGGCGAGCGCGGCACGGAAGGCAAGATCAAGGCCGTCCAGTTCGCGCGTGAAAGAAAAATCCCCTATTTCGGAATTTGTCTTGGCATGCAGATGGCGGTCATCGAGATCGCGCGGCACAAGGCCGGGCTGAACGACGTCGGCTCCAGCGAGTTCGGCAAGTACGGAAACCCCGTCGTCGGCCTGATGACCGAATGGATGAAGGGGGACGAGACGGAACGCCGCGATGAGCGCGGCAACCTCGGCGGCACGATGCGCCTTGGCGCTTACCAGGCGAAACTTGTTGCGGGCACAAAAGTCCGTTCCGTCTATGGCGCGGATACAATTCTAGAGCGCCATCGTCACCGGTATGAAGTCAATACCACCTACAAAAAACAGCTGGAGGATGCGGGCGTCGTTTTCTGCGGCATGTCACCTGACGGAAAATTGCCGGAGATCATCGAGCTGAAAGACCATCCTTGGTTCGTCGGCGTGCAATTCCATCCCGAACTGAAATCCCGGCCTTTCGAACCGCACCCGCTGTTTGCCTCTTTCATCAAAGCGGCGGTGGAAAAGAATAGGCTGGTTTAAAGTATTGCGTGTGTAGCGCGGAGGTATTATTTCAGCATGGCTTCCGGGATGCTCAGCAGGTTGCCGCCATTCCCGCCGATAATTTTAGGCAATTCTCCGTTCCATTTCTGGACGGCTTCATACATGATAAGAGATTGATTTTTAGTCAGGGCATCCGTCTTGATCAGCATCGCCTTGGCATCTGCCTCTGCCGCAATGACGCGTTGCCTTGCTTGTTCCTCTACCTGCACGGTCTGGTTTTTGGCCATCTCGGCATTCTGCACCGCCACCACTTTAGATTCCACCGCCTGTTCAAACTCCGGTTGGAAGTCTATGTTGGCCAGGGAAAATCCGGAGATGGATATTCCCCGTTCTTTCAGCTTGCCAGCAATCATATTCTCGATATCCTGCGAGGCTTTGCCGCGATTGGCGACAATTTCCAGCGCGTTCCACTGGCCGATGACATTCTTCAAAGATCCTGTGATGACTTGTGGAATCAGCTTGATGGCCCAGTCCATGCCGACTTCACTATACATCTTGACGGAAGACGACTGGTTCAGGCTATAGTTCAGCGCATAAGAAATATCCGCTTGCTGGACATCTTTTGTATAAACGTTTGTTTTGTCATCAAACCTCTGAACCCTGTTATCCATGGGCGTAATGCTGCTGATCACCGGTATCACGATATAAAACCCGGGGGGATAGGCATCAGTATCCACTTTTCCAAGAGTCTTTTTTACGCCCGTATGCCCAGCATCAACGACAACCGCTGTTAATGATATTAAATAAATAACGACGACAATCAGAGCCCCCAGCACGGCTGTTTTTCTACCTAAGTCCCCCATATTAAATATCTCCCTATTCACATTATGTTTGCCGGGTATTTTATCGAGCTTCTTTGTCATGCCTGAAGTTCGTTTTATTGTCTGGTGTTTTGCTTTTGAAAATGGCCTGACGCCAAAGATGATTTTGCAGATGTCCGATGAAAACGATAGTCTAAAGGATGAGATAAGTCAACGCAGGATGAGGCTTTATTTTTTTGTGCACGCTCCGCACATTGAATCAAAAAACGGCACCAGCATATCCTGGCTCCACAGCGCGCCGGTGGTAGACAAGTGGCCGTGGTCGCTGTAGAGGGAGCGGCCCTCATGCGCGATCAGACAGGCTGATTTTTTTGGGCAGAATTTTTCCATGGGGTCGATAAAGAATACGTCGGATTCAGCAAAGACCTCGTCAATCACACGGCGGCGGGCAAGCACGTCTTTGTAGGGGCGCTTGAGTTTTTCGAGATCACGGTCAAAATAAACTGCTTTGGCAAGCGCGGACGGAACGTGGACAAGCTGCGGCGGCACCTGCTTCATCACCCAGATGTTCACGACGCCCGCTTTTTTCAGCCGGCGGACTGTTTCCTTGAACGATGCGGCGAAAGCCTTCTGGCCGGTCATGTCCTGAAAGGAAATCGCCGGATTGCGGGTCGTTTCAATACTGCCTTGCTCCTGTCCCAGGGCATAGACATCCCATCTTGTGACGAGGAGCAGATTCTTTATTTTGTGCTTTTGAATGAGACTGAAAACGATTTCAGCAACATCGCTGCACGAAAAGTCGATAAAGCCATCCGTGCGCTTTACACCTGTCAGAGACGGGCAACCGCTGTACGTGACCATCCGTCCGGCGATCCGCTTTTCCTGAGCAAGACTATTGAGGGCGGGCTCAAGCGCGGCGGCATGGCTATCCCCCCAAACCAGAAAGTTCGGGGATGACGGTTCTGCCATGCCGAGCCGGCAAATATTTTTTTCATCAAGACTTTGCGGACCCGGAACGCAGTGCCCCCAGCTTCTGTTCGTATCCGTCGAGCCGGTCGCATATTGCAAAGCGGCTTTATCAAAACGGGCGGGAAGTCCTTTGGTGTAAACGCCTGCAAGCCCGATCAGGCCGATCAATAAGAGCCCCAGCGCGGAAAACCGGAACAGGGATTTTTGGGAGGTGAACATTGCGCCGGACCGGATTGGCTGTTCAACAAACCTATAGGATAAAACCGCCATCAGGCCGATCAACAGAAAAGCCAGTATGGAGTCTGCGGGCATAAGGGGGCGATCAAGATAATATCGCGCAAAAACCATGACCGGCCAGTGATAGAGATAAAGCCCGTATGAAATCAATCCGATTTTAACGAAGGGGGCGGTGGCGAGCAGCCGTCCTGCGGCCGTTATATTGTTCAGGTTCGACCATATCAACAGCACTGTGGCGGCCACGGGCAACAGGGCCGCCGCGCCGGGAAAAACCGTGTCGCGGTCATAGAGGAAAAACCCCGCCAGCAAAGCCGCGAAACCGATACAGCTCATGCCTTGCGCCAGGGGCGGGGCCAGGCGAATATTTTGCAGGTGCAGCGCCAGGATTGACCCCGCCAGTAATTCCCACGCCCGGCTGTGCAGCAGGTAAAACGTCTTTTCCGGGCTGATGGAAATAAGCGCGAGATTGAGGATGAGAGATATTGAAAACAGGATGTAGATGGATTTGTTTAAAAAACGGCCAGCCATATAAAGTATCACTGGAAAAAATATATAGAACTGCTCCTCCACCGCCAGCGACCAGGTGTGCAACAACGGATCAATGGACGGTGTCGCGGCGAAATACCCGATCCAGCGCGCGAAAATAAAGTTCGATACGAAGACAGAGACGCCTTCGAGGGATTTGGAGAAGCTCTTGAAGTCGTTCGGCACGAACAGCACCAAGGCGCCAAGAATGCACAGCAGACAGGTGAGAAACAGGGCAGGGAGAATCCGGCGGGCGCGCCGTTCGTAAAACCGGACAATCGAAAACCGGCCTTGCCGCGTCATCTCCAGCAGGACGTTCGTGATCAGAAAGCCGGAGATGACAAAGAACACATCAACGCCGATGTATCCGCCGGTCAAGAAGGGCAGATCGAAATGAAAAAAAATAACCGGTAAAACGGCCAGGGCGCGCAGGCCATCAATAAACGGGTGGTTTTTCATGGGGGTGTCTTCAGAGGGGTCTTTATGCCCGGTCTTTCTTGCCTTGAACCGTTTTGAGCGCCGGACGCCGGGAGGGGCGTTTCAGTGCCTGGCTGCCGGCAAAGCGGCCGGTGGGGCCTAATTCTTCCTCGATGCGGATCAGCTGGTTGTATTTGGCCATCCGGTCCGAACGGGAGAGGGAGCCGGTTTTGATCTGCCCCGCATTCATGGCGACGGCCAGGTCGGCGATGGTGCAGTCTTCCGTCTCGCCGGAGCGGTGGGAGAATACGACGCCGAAACCTGCTTTCTGCGCCATCTGCACCGTATTGAGCGTCTCGGTCAGCGTGCCAATCTGGTTGACCTTTACCAGAACGGCGTTGCCTGCTTTTTTGTCAATGCCTTGTTGCAGGCGGGTCGGGTTGGTGACGAACAAGTCGTCGCCGACAAGTTGCACTTTGCCGCCGAGGCGGCTGGTGAGTTCGATCCAGCCTTCCCAGTCGTCTTCCGCCATGCCGTCTTCGATGGAGGCAATGGGGAATTTACCGGCCAGTTTCTCGTAGGCAGAGATCATTTGGTCTGAATCCAGCGTCTTTCCTTCTCCTGCAAGGTGATACTTACCTTTCTTGAAGAACTCAGTGGCGGCGACATCCAGCGCCAACATGACATCGTCACCGGATTTGTATCCGGCAGATGCAATTGCTTTTTCAATCAAAGCAAGCGCTTGTTCCGGGTTCTTAAGGTTGGGCGCGAAGCCCCCTTCGTCCCCCACGGAGGTATTTAAACTATTTTCTGAGAGAATTTTCTTAAGGCTATGAAATATCTCAGCACCCATGCGAATGCTATCGGCGACGCTGTCTGCTTTCACCGGCAGAATCATGAACTCCTGGAAGTCGATGGAGTTATCAGCATGGGCTCCGCCGTTGATGATGTTCATCATCGGCACCGGCAGCAGGTGCGCATTCACCCCGCCGACATAGCGGTAGAGCGGAAGGTTGAGCGCATGGGCCGCCGCATGGGCAACGGCAAGGCTGACGCCCAGAATGGCGTTGGCGCCGAGGCGGCTTTTGTTCGGGGTGCTGTCGAGCTCGATCATCATCATGTCGATGAGCGTCTGCTCGGTTGCGTCCATGCCGGACAGGACTTCAAAAATTTCCGTATTAATTGATTCGACGGCTTTTTGCACGCCTTTGCCTTGAAAGCGTTTTTTATCGCCGTCGCGCTTTTCAACCGCTTCATGCGCCCCGGTGGAAGCACCGGAGGGAACGGCAGCCCGGCCGACAACGCCGCTTTCCAGCACCACATCGACCTCTACCGTCGGGTTACCCCGGCTGTCCAGAATTTCACGTCCGATAATGTCTACGATGGCGGTCATGTGTTTTGTTTTCTTCCAGAGATATTTTTACAGAAGCAGAAGGTGCCAATGGTTAACGCCGTTAGAATAGCGGGTGTCGTTGATAGAAGGAAAGATGTTTTTGTCAGTTCTGTCAAGAAAAGAAAAAGGAAGAAGGCTATTCCGGTAAGGGCGCTGATTGCCAAAATATTGTCCCGTTGCCGCCAGCTTTTGAGCCATTTTCTCCGCGCTGATGATATTTTAGCCCAGTGCCGCTGTCAACGCCTCCGGCTTTAAGTGCACGGCGTCGATGTTCAGCTCCCCGTGCGAGCATTTGTCGTTGCCGAGCGTGATTTTATAGAGGTCGACATACCGGTGTCCTGCTGTCAGGACGTGTTTTTCAAGCGCGGCGTTGAAAAGCGCGGTGACGTCCCGGCTGTCCCTGTTTATCTGATGTGGCGCCGGAACGGACAGGAAGATGAGACGCAGCGCTTGCCCGGTGGCGCAGGCCGTGAGGGCGGCGATATATCGCGTCACTTGTTCCGCTACAATCGCCTGCAGCGCGCCGCCGGTTTTCTTCCAGTAGGGCAATATGCCGTCGTCAGGCCGGCAGTCAATTTCTCCGAAAGCGCAGATCAGAGAAGCGCCGGCGGGCAGCCGGTTGACGTGAGTGCTGAGGGCCATGGCGTAAGGGTTCGGGATGCCGGAGCTGATATGCCATGCTTTTGCGCCGACGATAAGGTGGGATGATATTTTGCGCGCGACGCCATCCAGCGTGAGGAGGCTCCCGGCATAGGACAGGCTGTGGCTGTCGCCGACGAGAAACAGGGGTTGCGCGGCGTCGGCATAAAGATGTGGATGGGCATGCCTGTAAATCAGCAGTTTGTTCAGGAAATCCTCGTAACGCAGCGTATTTTCGATGCGGGCATTCTTTGCTTCCGGTCTTGCATCCGCCGCCGCTGCAAGGGTGGCGGAGAGGGACGGCATGTCGCCCGTGGCCCATTCCGCCATGGCGCGCTGGATCAGGATGATATAGCGGTTTTCTGCTGATACCGGCGATACGGCAAGGGCTTGGGTGCAAAGCGCCGGCCAGTTGTCCATCGGCAGCAGGCGGCATTCGGCTCTCACCAGATTGTCGGTCACCATGGCATGGGTGGGGCATAATTCCTGAACACGCCGGAGATGGGGGATTGCTTCGGCCAGTTGTCCGGTATTGACCAGCTCCATGCCGAGGTTGTGCAGGGAAAATATATGGCCAGGGTCTTTGTCCAGGGTCATGCGGTAGACCGCGATGGCTTCATGATGTTGCCTTATCTCGCCGTGGGCGACGCCGAGATTATAGAGCGCCTGAACATTGTCGGCATCCAGCGCCGTTGCCTGTCGCAAGACGTCAATGGCATCTGCATATCTGCGGGTGAAACAGAAGGACATGCCCAGCAGATAAAGGGCTTGAGCATCGCGGGGCGCGCGTTTTAAAACAGCGGTGGCGACGCGTTGGGCATCGGCCGGTTTTCCGTCCGCAAGACATTGGAAGGCCAGCGCCAGTTTGGCCTTGTTATCCGCAGTCATTGGATCTGTTTTCTTAAAAAATTATATTTTCGGAGTGTGCGCCGGCGGTTCCGCTTTTGGCGGAAGGGACGCGACAGGAGGCACCGCTTCGGTGTTAAAGCCACTCTGGACGGAGGTATTTTTAAATGCGGATGTCTTTGCGGTGACGGCAGGGGATGCATCTTGCGCCCGGCCCGAAAAAAGGTTTCCGATCTTTTTTCCGATGGTCTGAACAGGCTTTACAAGGACAACGTGCACAATGCCGGCAGCAAAAGTTGCCAGCAACAAACCCGTATAGCCGCCTTTATTTTTTACAACCTGTATCATGGTTGTTCCAAGTACTAATGCAGCAAGACCTGCAATCGGCAGCCCGACAGCACCGACGACGGCACCAATAGCCCCGGCCACCAGAGAAGGCACTGTGGTCGTAGCGATCATGTAGCTTGCCCCTGTAATGGCGCCGACAGCTATGGATGCCTTCAGCACCATGCCAAAAGAGTCTTCTTTAAAACGGCGGAGGCTTCTTTCCAGCAGGCTGATTTTTCTGAGGGTCATTTTATTACTCCTTGATCGTTGTTAAGCGGCTTTCGTTTTTGTGGCATAGGCTTGCGGTTTGACCAGCCTGTCAATGGACACCAATTGTTCCAGCAATGCCGGCATATCTTTCAGGTGCATCATGTTCGGTCCGTCGGACGGGGCTTTGTCGGGGTCCTGATGGGTTTCCATGAACACGGCGGCGACGCCGACCGCAATCGCGGCGCGGGCGAGATAGGGCACCATGCGGCGGTCGCCGCTGGTGGCGGTTCCGGCGCCGCCCGGTTGTTGCACCGAGTGGGTGGCGTCGAAGACGACCGGGTGGCCTGTTTCCGCCATGATCGGCAGGGCGCGCATATCATTCACCAGCGTATTATAACCGAAAGTAACGCCGCGTTCGCAGAGCATCACGTTCGGATTGCCGCTTTCGGTGATTTTAAGCGCGACGTTTTTCATGTCCCAGGGGGCCAGAAACTGGCCTTTTTTGACATTGATGACTTTGCCCGTTGCAGCGGCGGCGACGAGGAGATCCGTCTGGCGGCAGAGGAAGGCCGGAATTTGCAGCACGTCAACAGCCGCAGCCACTTCCGCGCAGTGTTCGGGCGCGTGCACGTCGGTGATGACGGGCAGGTTCATTTTTTTGCGCAGCTCGTCAAAAATCGGCAGGCCTTTTTCAAGCCCCATGCCACGCCCGGCTTTCAGCGACGTCCGGTTCGCCTTGTCGAAGGATGATTTATAGATGAGCGATATGCCAAGCTTCTGCGTCATTTCCTTCAGCACGCCCGCCATGTCGAAAGCATGGTCTTTGCTTTCAAGCGCACAGGGTCCTGCGATCAGGACGAAGGGCAGGTCGTTGCCGATGTTGAACGTATGCAGGTGAATATGGTGCTGGGCGGTCATTGTTTGTTTCCTTTCGAGGCTGAGGGAAACTTAACATCTAAGCGCGCTATGTCAATCATTTAGTGTTTCTCGTTGACGCGCTGACTCGCCTGTGATTCCATGGGGATATGAAGGTTCCCTTGGGCAAAAACCGCAATCTGATCTCCCAGCTGCTGGCGACGTTTCTCAGCTTTGGACTATTCATGTATTTCGGATTTCATCTGGTACACGGGGATATGGGGTATTTTGCCCTGCGCGGCGTCGAGCAGAAGCTCATCGAAGCGCGCATAAAATACGACTCTTCGGTTGCGCACCGCATGGAGATTGAAAACCGGGTCAAGCTGCTGCGCCCCGGCAGTCTCGATCTGGACATGCTGGATGAAAGGGCGCGGGTGGTCATTGGCTTTGCCAGGCCGGAAGATCGGGTTATTTCTGAAAAATAGACCATAAAACCTCCCCAAAGCATGTTGCAAAATCATCTTCAGTCGCTTAACTAGGTAAAGTCCAATTCCAGAGGAGAGAATTTTGGCTGCTCCAAAGTCTTCCAATATTGCAACGGCAGAAGAGATGATGCAGTTCTACAAGGACATGCTGCTCATCCGCCGTTTTGAAGAGAAAGCCGGGCAGCTGTACGGCATGGGGCTGATCGGCGGTTTCTGTCATCTGTATATCGGGCAAGAGGCGGTGGTGATCGGCGTGCAGTCGGTGTTGCAGCGCAAGGATACCGTCATTACGGCCTACCGCGACCACGGCCATATGCTCGCCTGCGGAATGGAAGCCCGCGGCGTGATGGCGGAACTGACGGGCCGGAGCGGCGGTTATTCGCGGGGCAAAGGCGGTTCCATGCACATGTTCAGCCGCGAAAAAAACTTTTACGGCGGCCATGGCATTGTCGGCGCAACGGCGCCGCTGGGCGCGGGTCTGGCTTTCGCGCATAAATATCGCGGCGACGGCGGCATCACGACGGCTTATTACGGCGACGGCGCCGCCAACCAGGGGCAGGTTTACGAGACGTACAACATGGCTTCGCTTTGGAAGCTGCCGATTGTTTTTATCATTGAGAATAATCAATACGGCATGGGCACCAGCCAGAAACGCCATGCGGCGGGCGACCTGAGCGGGCGCGGCGCGGGTTTCAACATTCCTGGCAAAAAAGTTGACGGCATGGATGTGCTGGCCGTGCGGGCGGCGGCGCTGGAAGCGGCTTCCCACGCGCGCGGCGGCAAGGGGCCGATGATTTTGGAGGTCAATACCTATCGCTACCGCGGTCATTCGATGTCCGACCCCGGCAAATACCGCACCAAGGAAGAAGTCGAGCTGATGCGCGAAGGCCGCGACCCGATCGAGCAGATCCGCAAGCTGATTCTAGAAAGCGGCAAATACAAAGAAGACGATTTCAAAGCCGTCGACAAGGAAGTCAAAAACACCGTCAACGACGCCGCCGAATTCGCCCAACAAAGTCCCGAGCCGGATCCGGCGGAATTGTGGACGGATATTCTGGTGGAAGGTTAGCGCATGCCCATTGAAATTCTGATGCCCGCACTCTCCCCGACCATGACGGAAGGCAAGCTTTCCAAGTGGCTCAAGCAGGAAGGCGACAAGGTGAAGGCCGGCGACGTGATCGCCGAGATCGAAACCGACAAGGCGACGATGGAAGTCGAGGCCGTGGACGAGGGCAAGATTGAAAAGCTGCTCATCGCCGCTGGCACGGAAAACGTGAAGGTC
>CAYGGT010000009.1:0-32045 GCA_964349475.1 uncultured Rhodospirillaceae bacterium | reverse complement strand
TCACGCCGTCTGCAAAAGCCTGTGTTGCGCCCAGCGCTAACAAGGCCACCGCAGCCGCCATGGTCATTAACTTCGAAGTTTTCGTTTTAAATTTAAAAAGATCCATCATTTTAACTCCTCAATTCTTGAGAGGTTGATCAGTTACTTTAGTAAATCGCAGACACGACGAATGTACCGGTATAGGTGCCGTCTTCAAGAGCACCGACAACAGCGGTCGAAGAACCGGTCAAGTTGCTGCTGTTCACGGTATTGGCTGTCCGCAGCGTTCCGCCGAGGTTCACCACGATCGTTCCATTCGCATCGGTATCCGTTACAATCCCCGCGGCATAGCCATCACCAGCGCCGGCGGCAGGAGTAATGCTCCCGAATTCCATCGCAGGCTCCACGCCGAGTGCGCAAGCGCCGCAAGTCATCGCGACGGTACCAGCGCCACCAACGGTCAGCATGTTGTTAATCGCCGTGTTGTTAAAGATGATACCCATAGAGGCTCCCAAAGCAACTCCCGTAATGGTGAAAACACCGCCGGTCCGCGCCGCACCGCCACCTGTCGGGAAGGCACGGGCTTTCGCCGCCGCAGCGATATCAGCAGCACCACCTGGATCGGGAACCCATGGCGCAGCCTGGGCAAGGACGCCTGGCCAGGTCACAGCGCCAGCAGCCGTCATGACAACATCAATGGGACCGCTGGCCCCATCGGTAATGATCACCATCGAACCAAACTGAACCGGCTGTGTTTCAGTGACCGTCACCGTGTTATCCACCGTCACCGTCACGGTTCCGTTCACGGATCCGCCGTTCACGCCGTCTGCAAAAGCCTGTGTTGCGCCCAGCGCTAACAAGGCCACCGCAGCTGCCATGGTCGTTAACTTCAAAGTCTTCGTCCTAAAGAGGTCCATCAATCTAACTCCTCAATTCTTGAGAGGTTGCACAAAGTTCCTTACACCTCCCAGTATCCATGCAAAGCCTTAAAGATCATTTAACGAAGCACCGAAAACTATGAGCAATTGGTAATCCATAAAACTTTATAAAATATTGAAGCATTCACGCCCACGCGTGATCGCTCCATAGACCGCGTGAGAGCTATGCATTGGCAACAAAGACAATTCCCTGCTGCGCTCAGGATGAATAGAGTAGTGAATTTTTTAAACACCTATATAATGGGCGTAGGGAACTGTCATCGGGGTAACGCTTTATTAATCAATGCAGCTGTATTTGGGGTTTGCACGCTCAAAAAAAAATATACTCTGCATCGCCATTCTCTTATCCGGATGGCTGTGCTGGAACTGTCCGGCTGTGGCCGCCGATTCGCCAGTCCTTCCCGGCCCTGATATAAATTCAGACACCGCGCCCGCCCCCCCCGAAGTAAAAACCATTCCCAAAGCGCAGCTGAATAACCTTGCCTGGCAATTTCTGAACAAAGTCGGCAAAAGCCTGGAAATAGCAGACCTGATGATGTCAGGCGCCGGAAAGGTGACCCTGGCTGAAAAACTATCGGGCACACAGATCCCCGAAGGCGAACCCCTGATCCTGCAAAGCATCGTCGGCCCCCACAGGCTCACGCTGCAACAGGATGTTTATGCCGTCAAGCAAGGCACCCGCCTGATGGTATCACTCGGCGAGTTTTGCAACGCAGCCGACTTCGTCATCGCCGTCAGTCCCGCCGACGGTCTGGCGCAGGGCTGGTTTATCCGTGAAGACCAAAGATTTTTCCTCGACGCCAAAAAAAATGAAGTGACCATCATGGGGCAAACAACGAAAATCGATCCGCTCGACCTTTCCCTGACGGAAAACGACCTGCTGGTATCGTCCACCCTGCTAGAACAATGGTTCGGCCTCAATATCAATTACGACTTCGCCGATCTTACACTGAAAATCAAGACGAGCCAGCCACTTCCTGTGGAAGCAAGGTATCTGCGCAGTCTTCTCAAAACCGGCACCGACTTCAACGTCGGGCCGGCAAAGCTGCCTCTGCAAGAAGAACCTTACCGCATGTTCACCAAGCCTTTTCTGGACATGAATTTGAACATGGGCCGCTTGAAAGCCGCAGGTCCGGCGCCGGCCTATACATCCGGCACCTGGTCCACCTTTGCCTCCGGCGACGTCGCCGGATATACGGGTCAGGCATTTGCCAGCGGCACCACGCTGACCCCCTTGAACACGGCGCGTCTCACATTGAGCCGCACTGATCCGACAGGAAATCTGCTGGGCCCTCTCGGCGCCACGGGTTACCAGTTCGGCGATGTCGGCATCGTCAGCCTCCCGCTGATCGACCTCGGCGGTCAGGAACAGGGCATCAACATCACCAACATCCCTCTCGACGTATCAACGCAGTCGGTCACAGAAATCCGCGGCAACGCACAGCCGGACTGGGATGTGGAATTATACCGCGACGACAGTCTCCTGGAGATCCAGCATATCGACGGCACGGGACAATACATCTTCAAGGATGTCATCCTGTTTATCGGCAGCAATGATTTCAGGATTGTCTCCTACGGCCCGCAGGGGGAGGTGCGCCAGGAAGAGCGCCACATCCTCGTGGATCCGAAGCAGTTTGAGCACCGCAAAGGATATTACGCCGCCTCCATAACCCGTCTGAATACGACGACGTGGCAAAAGATCCCCTTCGAAGGCCCTGGCACCGGCACCCCCCACCTGGTCGGAAATTACGCTTACAGCTTCGGCAACATCGGCACCGGGAGCATCGGCGCCCGCCTGCGCAATGACAACGGCGAAAACAGAGTCTTTGTCCAGACAGGTTTATCCACTTACATCTACGATACCTATATCAACGCCGATAGCGGCTATGACCCCACCGCCCTGGAATACAGCTCGACCTTTAACGTCCGCCGCAACTTCGGCCTGCATCGAAGCTCGCTCAACCTCAGCACCAATTCCGAGGGATACGACATAGAAAACGCGCCCGAATCCGCGCCCAATCCTGTTAAATATGCCGTCAGGGCCAATATGGCCGGGCCTTTGGTATTGGACGAGCTTCTTTCCCTCAAGAAACCGACCTACAGTACCTCGGCAAACTATGCGACGCTGTATGACGGGCATACCACTTACGGCCTGGCATCGTCGGTGACGGGAAGATATA
The DNA here is from genome assembly GCA_964349475.1 of uncultured Rhodospirillaceae bacterium. Taxonomy (GTDB): domain Bacteria; phylum Pseudomonadota; class Alphaproteobacteria; order Micavibrionales; family UBA2020; genus PALSA-926. The sequence continues at coordinate 28,948 of CAYGGT010000009.1, read as the reverse complement.
AAAAAACCACCTCCATTTCCTCGGGATTCCGCTATACAGGCAGCGGCACGGATGACTTTCTGGCCTTGTCCCTCAATGCCCGCGGTTATTATAAAGGCGGCCTGTGGAGTCTTGGCACGTCCTATCAACTCCTGCCACAGAACAAGCTCGGCGGCCTCGTCGGCGAATACTCCTGGAACATCAAGAACAACCTGAGCGCCAAAGCGACCTTTGTTCAGGCGATAGACCCCATATTTACCGAAGGTTCGCTCGCCCTCAACTGGCGCACGGAAAAAGCGGTCATCAGCCCGAAAATCAAGGCGAATACCTCAAAAGCGTTGGACATGACCGTCAATGTGCACTTCGGCTTTGCGCCCGAACCTTATTCGGGAGAATATCAAATGACAAACAAGTCGCTGTCAGGCTCAGGCGGTGTCGCGGCACGCATCTTTCTCGATGTGAACGGCGACGGGATCTATAATAACAACGAAGAGCTTCTGCCGGATGCCACCATCAGAGCAATGCAGTCCTTCCGCAAAGCCGTGTCGAACGACAGAGGCATCGCCTTTATCAACGACCTGTCACCGGGCATCGTCACCGACATCAAAGTAGATCCCCAGACCCTGCCGGATATCACTTTCCTGAGCCTGTTTGAAGGCGTATCCGTCAACCCGCGCCCGGGCGTTGTCTCTCAGGTTGAATTCCCCATTGTCATCTCCGGCGAAATCGACGGCACCGGCTATACCCCCCTCAGCGATAAAGGCAAAGCGCCCGCCCGCAACCTCATGCTGACTCTGACCGCACCCGACGGGCGCATCGAAAACACCGCCCAGACCGCTTTTGACGGCTATTATTCCATCAGCAACATCCGGCCCGGCGTTTACTATCTCAGCATCGATCCCACGAAATCCGAAGGCAAGTCATATATGCTCCCGGAAAAAATTGTTTTCAGCCCGACGGGAACAACGCTGTACGATCACAATCCGGTTCTGATCAAAGGCTATGATATTCCCTTCCGCTTCACCAGCTTTGACAAGCCGCAAACACCCTTCAACCGCAGCCGCGTCGAGAAAGCAGAAGACAGCGCCGGGGAAGAGGTGCTCGTGCACCTTGGGCCTTACCACTCGCGGCTCGCACTGACATTCTCCTGGTACAGATTCAAAATCCGCACGATCCCGTGGGGCAGTTATTTCAGCCTCGTCACACCGATTCCAAACATTAAGCCCGACCCGAAAACCGGCACCATGGATATTGTGCTGCGGCCGCGGCAGCCCTTCGGCCTGCATGAAGGGGCGCTGGCCTGTCAAACCCTGCAGGACATAAAATTCGACTGTTCGGTCGAAGTCGTCACCCACTACGCTTTCTCGAAACCAGTTCCTGTCGCCGCAATGGCAAAGTGAAGGGACCGCCAACACACTCTTTTATGAACTTGCCTTGGCATGACCGCCTTTGATCGCAATCGCGGACATTTGCAGCCCGAACCCTTTTTCGCTTTTTAAAAAGGCACGGCGGTTGCTGAAAAAGACGGTGCTGTTGGTCAGGGTGTCCTGTTTAACATCGTAAACGGTTTTAATGCCGCAAAGATGCAGCCGATGCGCTGCATATCCCGGCAGATTGAAAAGAAAATGTCCCGGTTTGGGGGAGGCTTTGAAAAACCGCTCGTTCGACTGATCCTGTTCCGCAAACGGCAGTCTAAAATCGTCTTTGACCTCATACGAATTCGGCCCGATGCAAGGACCAATGGCGGCTTCTATATTCTCAGGCTTCGCGCCCAGCTTTTGCATTTCTGCGACAGTCGCTTCCAGCACGCCGCCAAGCGCTCCTTTCCATCCGGCATGGGCGGCACCGATGATGCGTTCTTTTTTTGCGGCGAATAAAACCGGGGCGCAATCCGCCGTCAGGACGCCAAGCCCGATTCCCCGCTCCCCCGTCACCAACGCATCCGCTTCCGGCGCGTTATCAACGCTCCATGGCTTGTGCACCTGAACGACTTTGATGCCATGCACCTGCCGCGCCGCCAACAGCTGTTCCGGCGCCAGATCAAGCGCCGCAGCCACCCTGGCGCGATTGCCATGTACATGCGTCGGCCTGTCTTCCGCTTTCAGGCCGCAGTTGAGCGAAGCATAAAGACCGCTGCTGACACCGCCCAAACGGGTAAAAAACCCGTGGCTCAGCCAAGACATCTCTTCCAGATCAGTCGTCAGTGATTTCATTGCCCTGCATCCCAAAACCTGCAGGGACTATTGTAGCGTCTTTTGGCGTCAAGGCCATGATTTTAAACAGACGGCCCATTTCCTGAGGGGCAACCAGCCGGCAGAGATCACGCGTAATCTGCTGCCGCTGCGGATCCGGCGCGGTGGCGCACAGGCTTTGCGCCCGCGCTTCGATGCCAAGCGCAATCAGGAACTGACCCTGCGTAACCGGCCCCGTGACCGCGACTGTTTGTCCGGCTGCTGCCTTAAAAGCAGAAAAATCGACATGCGCGGTTATGTCTCTTTCTCCGGGGTTTTGCAGCGGATCGGCATATTGATGTTTTGAAAGCGCCTGCAGCGTATCACCAAACCCCGGTCTGTCGTGGCCGTAATCTATGATCAGCGCGGCGCCGCCCTGCCGCGCAATTCTGTGGGAGATTTCTCTCAGGATCGTCAGGGATAAAGGGCTGGTTTCAAAAATTGCACCGGCAATATCCTCCCCCCGACCCTCTCCCAAAGCGAGAGGGTTAGGGTGAGGATACGCCGTCGTAAAATAGAAAGATTGTTTTTCAGGATCATACCCAACGCATCTTTCCGCCCATGCCCCGTCCTGTTTCACAAACTGATGGATCGGCAGCGCGTCAAAAAATTCGTTGGCGACGATAAGGCAAGGGCCTTCCGGCACACTGCTGAAGCTGTCATGCCATCCGGCTGCATAATGTTTTAAAGTGTCCGCCTGAATCTCCCGTAGGCGCGGGCTGGTTTCAACCAGGTGTAGTGTCACGGCGGATTTAAAATCCGGCCAAGCGGCGATGGTGCGCATGATATCCGCCGCCAGCGTCCCCCGGCCCGGGCCCAGTTCGACCAGCCGGATATCGTCCGGCCGGCCCATCTGCATCCAGCAATCAACCAGCCAGGCGGCGACCATCTCGCCGAACATCTGACTGACTTCCGGCGCCGTCACAAAATCACCCTCCGCGCCGAAAGGATTTTTAAATGCGTAATACGCTTGGGACACAGCCGCCATATACTCAGCAACCGTGATCGACCCGTGCTGCCGGATACGGTCGACAAGACTTCTATGCAGCTGTTTTTGATTGTCGGACATGGCTTATCAGAAAAATCCCTGCAATGATCATCGGTAAAGACAGTAACTGGCCCAAAGAAAAATACTGGATTATCAACCCCACCTGCGGATCGGGCTCGCGGTAAAACTCGACAATGAAGCGGCTGACGCCATAGCCTGCGATAAATATTCCAAGCAGCATGCCGGGCGTCCGGCGGATCGTCGGCCTGCGCGCTGCCAGCAGCAGGACAACAAACAGGCATAGCCCTTCCAACCCCGCTTCATAGAGCTGGCTTGGGTGCCGGGGCAACCCACCGCCATATGGAAAAATAACGGCCCAGGATACCGTCGTCACGCGCCCCAACAGCTCGCCGTTGATGAAATTCGCAATACGGCCAAAAAACAGACCGATCGGCGCCGCCGCCGCCAGAATATCCCCCAGGGCCAGAGCGGAAAATTTATGACGCCGAGCATACCAAAGGCATACGGCCGCCACCCCCAGCAGGCCGCCGTGGAAAGACATGCCGCCTTCCCAAATGAAAGGAATTTTCACCGGATTCTCCCAATAATAGGCCGGGTTATAAAATAACACATACCCGATACGCCCGCCGAGAATGACGCCCATCACCAGCAGCGGCAGGATGTGATCGATGTCTTCGCGGTTGGGACGGCGGTCGCGGTCCCAGTCAGCCAAAGTGCCGCCGTAGAACCAGCCTCCCAAAAACCCTGCCAGATAGGCCAGCGCGTACCAGCGAATACCAAATGCCTCTCCAAAATGAATGGCGATAGGATCTATATCGGGAAAGGGTAAGCCGGTCATTTAATTACTATATTGCGTTGTGTTTTATATTTTAAATTCGTAGTGCATTTTTTACTTCTTTCATACGCTAAAATATTGCATAAACTATTCAGCCCGTGATAGAAAGATCTAAATGAGGAAATTATGAGAAATACAGCTCAGAATTTGAAGTTTCTTGACGATCTGGCCAAGGTCGCTTCCGGCGCCGTCCAGTCGCTGGGGGACGTCCGCGGCCAGGTGAAAGCGATGGTCAGCAGCTTTTTGTCCGAGCTGGACATGGTCACCCGTGACGAATACGAACGGGTGGAAGCCATGGCGCAAAAAACGCTCGAACGTCAGACGGCGCTGGAAAAACGCCTGGCCGCGCTCGAAAAGAAACAAACCGGCGGCAAAGCCGCGTTAAAAAAAACAGGAAAGAAAAAGAAATGATCGGCGTTCCTTTCGAACTGGCCCATGACGATAACAACCCGATCGACCTGGTGGAAGACCTGGCCGCAGCCAAAGGCTGGCCGTTTTCACGCTTCAACGATACAATGCTGAACATCACGCTCCCCGGCCAAAAAATAAAACTCGACGTGAACATGGAATGGCAGGAAGAATTCTCAGCGTTGCTGATCGCCTGTTCCCTGCCGCTGGCCATCAACTCCGCCAACCACACCATCGCCGCGCTGGCGCTGGAGAAAATCAACCAGAACCTCTGGCTCGGCCACTTCGACCTTTCCAACAAGGGCAAATTTCCCACCTTCCGTCATACGCTATTGCTGCGGATGATCCCGGCGGGGATTGCGGTCGATCTGATCGCCGATGTTTTTGAAATCGCGCTGGCCGAATGCGACCGTTTCTACACGACCTTCAAACTCGCGCAGACCGGCGATGTGCGCCTGCAGGACGATCTGGACGCCGCCGTTTTCGAAACGATCGGCGAAGCCTGATACAGCCACTCCCTCCCCCGCAGCAAGCAGGAGGAGAGGGAAAAGTGGGAGAAAATATAAACTTGAAAACACCCTCTGGCACAACGCTCAACGTCCTGCTGGTCGGCTGCGGCAAAATGGGCGGCGCCCTGGCGCGGCGCTGGCAGGAACTTCAGTTGTGCCGGCAGCTTGTGATCGTTGATCCCGTCACCTCTGCTTCAGCCGTTCCTGCCGGTTTCATCCCGCAAGTCATCGTGTTCGCCATCAAGCCGCAGATACTCGGCGACATCGTGAAAGATTATCAGTCTTGCGCCCAAAACGGTGCCTTGATCGTGTCAGTCGTCGCCGGAAAACCGCTGTCATTTTTTGCAACGCATCTGGGCGCGCAATCCAAAGTCGTCCGCAGCATGCCGAACACCCCCGCCTCCATCGGTCAGGGTATCACTGTCGCCTGCGCCAACAGCAATGTCGACACACAGGAAAAAGCATGGGCCTCTGCCCTGCTCAGCGCCGCAGGTGACGTGCTATGGGTCGATAAAGAAGCCTTGCTGAACCCGATTACCGCCCTGTCGGGCAGCGGCCCTGCTTATGTTTTTCTGTTGATGGAAGTCATGACCAAGGCCGGTATTCACATCGGCCTTGACGCGGAGATGGCGAAAAAACTGGCCTGTAAAACCGTGACCGGCAGCGCCGCTTTATTTGACGCCAGCGCCGGACTCTCCGCCGCACAGCTGCGTGAAAACGTCACCAGCCCCGGCGGCACGACAGAAGCAGCGCTGGATATTTTAATGGCAAAGCCGGGCCTGCAAGAACTTTTCGACCGCGCGTTCGCTGCTGCAACACAGCGGGCGGAAGAATTATCGCAGTAGACAATCTTTCCAAAAAGCCTGAGAATGGGAGGCATGAAAATGACCGCTCCCTCTTTGTTTCTGACGATCCCGATCCTGCTGGCGCTGGCAATGCCGGTGCTGGCGCAGGCAACGCCCAAAGACCCTGTTCTGGTCGTCACAGGCACAGTGCGGGAGATCCTCCGCTCCGACTTGCTGTTGCTGGACGACAACAAACGGTACAGGCTCGACAATATCCGCATACCCGTTGATTACAGCCAGTTCGCGGCGGATTTGCTCACCGCGAAGCTTCTCAACAAAAAAATAAATGTCTATACCACGCATGCCGCAAAAGATGCGGCCGACAGATACGGCTTGCCGCTTGTCCATGTCATGCGCGCAGATGACGGCATGTGGATTCAGGCGGAGCTGATATCCCAAGGACTGGCCTGGGCCTTCAGTTCCCCGTCCAGCCGGCAAATGGCGATTTCTTTAAAGCAGAAAGAAGCGAAGGCGCGGGCTGAACAAAAAGGCTTTTGGGCCAATCCTGCCTACGCCGTCAAGACGCCGGCCAATGTGCACAACTTTATCGACAGTTTTCAAATCGTCGAAGGAAAAATTCGGACTGCTAAACCGGGTGACGGCCTGACGTATTTCAATTTTGGGCAGGACTGGAAGAAAGACTTTACCCTCATATTGCCATCGCAATTCCGGCAAGCCTTTCAACACGGCAAATACAACACATTCGACCCCGCCCTCTGGGAGGGAAAAACCGTCAGCATCCGCGGCTGGGTCGAAAGCAAGAACGGCCCGATGATCGAGCTGACGCACCCCGAACAAATGGACTTCATCGAAAAATGATGTCCCTTTATGCGCCATTAAATCCGTTTGATACCGGCTTTCTGCAAGTAGACGATATCCACACCCTTTACTACGAACAATCCGGCAACCCGGCAGGCGTGCCAGTTGTGCTGCTGCATGGCGGCCCCGGCGCTGGATCCAATCCGAAGCAACGGCAATTTTTCGATCCGCAACATTACCGCATCGTCATCTTCGACCAGCGCGGCGCCGGACAATCAACGCCGCTGGGCGAATTGCGCCAGAATACGACCCGGCATCTGATCACGGATATCGAGCGGCTGAGGCGCCATCTTAAAATCAATCGCTGGCACGTTTTTGGCGGGTCCTGGGGCAGCACGCTGGCGCTGGCCTACGCGATACAGCACGCTGATCGTGTCGTCAGCTTGACTTTGCGCGGCATTTTCCTGATGCGTCAAAGCGAAATCCTCTGGTTTCTCCACGGCATGAAAAAATTTTTTCCGAAGGCCGGCCATGCGTTTGCCGGGCGACTCCCCCCTGCGGAGCGTGACGATATCCTGGCCGCCTATTACAAAAAACTGACGCACCCGGACAAAAATATTCACCTGCCCGCCGCCCAACACTGGAGCGCATACGAAAGCGCCTGCGCCCGGCTCATCCCCCTTCAATCTGAAGCGGATCAAAGCACGGAGGATCATCACGCCTATGCAATTGCACGCATAGAATGTCACTATTTTGTCCATAATAAGTTTGAGCCTGACAACTATCTGATCGAGCAGGTCCACAAAATTCGCCACATCCCCGCCGTAATTATCCAGGGCCGCTACGACGTCATCTGCCCGCCTGAAACCGCGTATGAACTGCACCGGCACTGGCCCGAAGCGCGGCTGATCATCGTGCCTGATGCCGGGCATTCTTCTGCCGAGCCCGGTATAACCCATGAACTGCTGACAGCCACGAATACCTTTCGTGCGCTGGAATCATAATTGTACTTGCCAGTCAAAATAACACCCGCCATAGTATAAAGGGATATTTTACAGGGGGTTAGCTGCAATGAATGTCAGGTTTTATTTGCTTGTGATCGGAGTTTCTCTTTTACTATGCAGTCCCGCTGCCTTCGCGGACGGCATGCCCTTCAAGGAAAAAGCCCCGGAGCCGATTTTAACACCGCTCGACAAGGCACTCACTGAAATGCAGGCGGGGGCGCCAGTAGACCTTCAAGCAGCGCAGCCGGATGTAAAAGAACCGGACGCGGAAAAACCGTCCGAGGTTCCAGTCACAGCAGAGTTGCCTGCACCCCCCGTGGCACCTCCCCTGCCGGAATCGCGCGTGGTGGAAGTGCAACCCGATACTTCCTTCTTCGGTTTAAGCGTCGGCATGTATGACCCCGTCACGCACAGTGAAAAAGCGGCGTCGTTTAACCTTGAATGGCAACCGGGCGTGAAGATCGTCGGTTTCCTGCAACCGCTCTTCGGCGCGATGGTCACGACAAACGGCGCGATGCTCGGCTATGGCGGCCTCGGCGTGCCGGTGCAGATCTCCGACCGCGTCATGCTGATGCCTTCCGTCGCTCTGGGCGCTTACAGGAAAGGCGGCGGATACGATCTCGGCCGCACACTCGCTTTTCGGGTCGGCACCGAACTGGCTTATCAGTTCGAGGATAAAAGCCGGATCGGCCTCAATATGCACATACTCACCAACGGCCGTTCCACCGACCGCGAAGACCGGACGGAAGTTTTCGGCATCACCTATACGGTCCCCTTTCATGTCACAGCCGCCCCGCATGCGACCCTTCAAAATTAAAACACTGGATGACCTGTCGCCCGCAGGCAAAGTCGTTTTGCTGCGCGCTGACCTGAACGTACCCATGCAGGATGGCCGGGTCAGCGACATGACCCGCATCACCCGCTTGCTGCCGACAATCCAGGAGATTTCCGCCAAGGGCGGCAAAATCGTGCTGCTCTCCCATTTCGGCCGGCCCAAAGGGAAAGACCCGTCTCTGTCGCTGGCCCCGGTCGGCAAAGCGCTTGAAGCCGGCTTGGGGAAATCCATTCCTTTTGTGAACGATTGCATCGGCGCCGCCCCGGCGGCGGCCGTCGTGCAAATGAAGGACGGCCACATCATCCTTCTTGAAAACGTGCGCTTTTATGCGGAAGAAGAAAAAGACGATGCGGATTTCGCCGCCAAAATCGCCGCTCTCGGGCAAGTCTACGTGAACGACGCTTTCTCCGCCGCGCATCGCGCCCATGCGACGACGCACGGCATCGCCCGACTGCTCCCCGCCTATGCGGGGCGCCTGATGGAAGCCGAACTGGCAGCGCTTGGCCGCGCGCTTGAGCACCCGGAACGCCCGGTCGTGGCGCTTGTCGGCGGCACAAAGATATCAACCAAACTTGATCTGCTGAACAATCTTGTCGGCAAAGTCGATACGCTCGTCCTCGGCGGCGGCATGGCCAACACATTTTTGCACGCCCTGGGCATGCCGGTCGGAAAATCTATCTGCGAGCGCGAGATGAGCGCAGCGGCGTTGACCATCATTGAAACCGCCCGGCAAAAAAACTGCAAGATCCTCCTGCCCGTCGATGGCGTCGTGGCCAAAGAACTAAAACCCGGCATGAAAACGGACACTGTCGGCGTCGATAACATCCCTGCGGATCAAATGATGCTGGATATCGGCGCAGGTTCCGTCGCCCTTATCGTGGATGAATTGCGGCGGGCCAGAACAGTTCTCTGGAACGGGCCTCTCGGCGCCTTTGAAATTCCGCCTTTCGATAGCGGCACGACTGCCATCGCCCGCATTGTCGCCGACCTGACCGCGCAAAAGAAACTCGCCAGTATCGCGGGCGGCGGCGATACCGTCTCTGCCCTCGCCCATGCCGGGGTGACAGAAAAAATGACCTACGTCTCCACCGCCGGCGGCGCGTTCCTGGAATGGATCGAAGGCAAAGAACTGCCGGGCGTCAAAGCGCTGGAAGACAATTCGTAAGTGCCCGCGTCCGAAAACTTAATGTGCGATGTCAACGAGATAAGATTTAGGCGGAGTTGCGGAGGAACAGAGAAGAGGTCTATTTTTTATTGAGCCCGGACTCCTGAACAGCTGCTTTTGCGAGCGCCCGTTCGACAGCAGCGGGCGTTGCGGCTTTGCCAAACTGGTGCCGGATTTTCAAGTGGCACCCAAGCTTGCTGAATACCGATGGCTCAAGCATAGCCTCTCCGGGATGCTTGGGCGGATTAAAGGCTGGCCTCTTTTTTGTTTCGATGGCAAAAAGAATCCCCGCCATCGAAATAAACCCCCCAGCTACAGATGTCAGGAGGACGATTTGATAGCCAAGAAGAGGCGCCGCCAGATTGACCGCAGCGATGACGGAGATTCCGGCCAGCAGGGTTTTCCATGAGTTTCTCATGTTCTTTGTCCTCTGAACATCCGAGATAGGGTCGACACTATATATAGGGTCGAACCCATATATAAGGCCGGACTCATATCCAGACGCTCGACTAAGGGCCTGCCAGGGCCTCAGGCCTAAAACCATTTCCAGGTGTGACATGTTTGTGACGTGCTGGAAAGCTTGCAGGTCCTTGTTGTTTTTCTTTCTCTCCCCCATCAGGGTGACCTGCTGTATAAACCCGTCGAAGTAGTGAGCCGCATGCTGAGACAGATGATGAGGCATATGCCATGGACGGCGTTTATAGGGCGGATCATAAATGATGACAGGGCGTATATTTTCTTTGCCGTTTTTACGGTCGAGCTTGGCAAGCGTAATTTCACGCAAGAGCTCGTCAAACGTGCCATGGCCGCCAGGCAGGGCGATGCAGGCGTCGGACAATTCCGTCATCATCTTCTTGCGCGCATCAAGGTCTTCGACGATATGCATTTCGGTTAAACTGGGGTGACGGCGTTTTTCGGGCACTTCCTTGGGCACGACGCCGATAACGCGCCCGCCGGCTTTAAGCGCGGCATCTGCGACGACCCCCATCAGGCCTTCCTTCAAGCCTCCGTAAACAACTGTGATGCCATTTTCGGCGAGGAGCGTGCCAACGCGCGCAGCGGCCATAAGGAACTCTTCCTCGCCGGAGAGAACCTCGTTTTCCGCGCAGTAAACGGCAACTGACTGAATGCTCATAGGTACTCCATATGCACAAGTAGCATATCATTTTCATATTAATATTAGATTAATATTACCGCTACGCGGCGCTCAAGGATATCTATTCCTTCATCCGCGCGCGTTCGCGTTCGCGCAGGGCGGCTTCGGCCGTCTGCCAGATCAGGCCGTCGAGCACCCAGGTGGGGCGGATACCGCCGTGGCCTTGCGCCAATTGTTCCACCACTTTGCGTTTTTGTTCAGCGGTCATGCCAGGCTTGAAAGCGCTGGCGTGAATGCCGGAGGTGACAAAAGCGGCATCAAGGTCGATGCTCACGGCGCCAGCGATATCATGCTGAATGGAATCCCCCACCACCAGAATGCGGGAGGGAATGACTTTCTCAAACATGCCCAGGCAATAGCGGAAAATAGTCTTGTGCGGCTTGCCGATATAATGCGTGGCGCCGCCCAGCTCATGATAGCGGGCGGCAACTGCGCCGGGGCCGATGGAGCGTTCATGCCCGTAGACCGTCACCATGTCAGGGTTGGCGCAAATCGCCGGAATGCGTTTGCCGACGGCCTTTTTAAAAATCGGGTCCAGATCCTCCAGTTTCACGCTGGTCGCATCAAAGCTGGTGATCAGGATAAACTGCGCTTCGGCGATATCCGTGACGAGTTCAATCTCCAGCCCGCCCAGCAGAGATTTGTCGTCAGGCCGCGAAATCAGATAGCACTTTTTTCCGATACCCTTGAAAGGCGTATCTTTCTGTTCTTTCAAGCCCCGCCAGGTCACTTCCCCTGCCGACACGACATGCTTGTACAACCCCGGCTTGATGCCCAGTTTTTTCAGCCGCTCAATGTTATCTTCGGCGCGCTTGGCCGAGTTTGACAGGATAATGACCTGTTTTTTACGCTGCTTCAGATGGTTGAGGGAATCGATCACGCCTTCATACGGATGCAGGCCGTTGTGGAGCACGCCCCACTGATCCATGATGAAGCCATCATAGCTGTCCATCAATTCGTACAAGCCCTGACTAAAGACCATCAAAGTAATCCTTCAGTTTTTGCAGCTCTGCATTCTTCTCGGACTCAGTATAAGATATTTCATCACGCTGTACAGCCCAGACCGGTCGCGGCCAGGCCGGGTCATCCTTGAAGCGCGCCAATATATGGACATGCAGCTGCGGCACGACATTGCCCAGCGCCGCCGTATTGATTTTCTCCGGTTTATACAGGACATGCAGCGCCTGCGCTGCCAGGGCAATTTCCCGGATCAGTTGCTGCTGGTCCGTCACGGTCAGTTCAAATATTTCCCGAATATTTTCACGGCGCGGCACCAGATATAGCCACGGCCATGTTTTGTCGTTCTTGAGAGATATGCGGCAGAGATCCCAATCTGCGATGAAGAAGGAGCTGTCTTCCAGCCGGGGATCTACAACAACGGTTGCCAATCTACTCAATCTCGACCGGCACGCCGGGTTTGTTCTTCGCGACGCGGATGCCGAGCGCAGATTTAATATGGCTGACGTTCGGCGCGGAGGTTAAGTGATGGGTGAGGAATTTCTGATAAGCGTCCCAATCTTCAGCAACAATTTTAAGAATATAGTCCGCTTCGCCTGACACCAGGAAACATTCGCGCACCAGGGGCCAGCTGCGGACAAGATCCTCAAACTTTTTAAGATCCGTCTCAGACTGACTGGCAAGACCCACTTGAGCAAAAACGGACACTCCATACCCCAAAGATCCCGGATCAATATCGGCGTGATAGCCCCTGATAACACCCGCTTCTTCCAAGGCCCGCACCCGCCTTAAGCAGGGCGGGGCGGAGATTCCGGCGCGCTCTGCCAACTCGACGTTGGTCATACGGCCTCTTTCCTGTAAATCATGAAGGATTTTACGGTCAATGCGGTCTAGTTTAACTTTGGACATGTGAATGAACTCAAATATGGATTGTATTAGAATCAAAGCATAGAATGTAATAATATTATCCTGTACAAGGTTCAAGCGAAATATAGACAGAGGTGTTATATTTGTCAGATTCTAATAAGATTTGCTGGATTATCACCAGCGGTGATATAGGAACGGAAAACCAGTGCCTGGGCGTGGCCGAGGCTTTGGGAATGCATCCCGTCGTCAAGCGTATCAAACTGCGCTTCCCATGGGAGCAAATGATGCCCTGGCTGCGTTTCGCAGAGCAATACGCTTTATCCCCCGCAAGCGACCCGATAGACCCGCCCTGGCCGGATATCCTGATCTGCTGCGGCCGGAAAAGCATCGGCATCGCTCTCTACGTCAAAAAAATGAGCGGCGGAAAGACCTTTCTTGTGCAAATTCAGCATCCGAATATTTCCCCCCGCCATTTTGATTTGGTAGCAGTGCCGCGGCACGATCAAATGAAAAGCGCTGAAAACGTCATCACCACTACCGGCGCGACCCATCGCGTAACGCCGGAGAAAATTGCGCTGGCAAAACAAATGTTTGAGCCTGTGCTGGGTACCCTGCCCGCCCCGCGTGTGGCAGTGCTGATTGGCGGTGCCAGCGGCGCGTACCGGATGACCGCTGACACTGCTAAACGGCTGGCAGAGCAGTTGCTGGCGCTCAAAACCCCGCTCATGATCACCGTTTCAAGACGGACGGGCGCTGAAAATACGCGCCTTCTCCGTCACATGCTCAAAAAGGCAGATATTTACTTCTGGGACGGCGAAGGCGATAATCCTTACTTTGCCCTCCTCGGCTTCGCAAATCACATTCTGGTAACAGAAGACAGCGTCTCGATGGTTTCCGAAGCGATATCGACTGGCAAGCCCGTCCAGATCATCCCCCTTGAAGGCGGAACAAAACGCTTCAACTTATTTCATCAGGCCCTGCAAAACCAAGGCTATACAAGGCCCTTTACGGGCTCACTGGAACTGTGGTCATATATACCGCCAAATGATACGCTGAACGTCGCTGCTGCCATTCGCCGCAAGATGAAACTGGAAGGATAATTGATGCCGAACACTCACCACACCAAAGTTCTGATCATCGGCTCTGGCCCTGCCGGATATACAGCGGCGATTTATGCGGCGCGCGCCAACCTGAAACCGACGCTGGTCGCGGGTCTTCAGCCGGGCGGGCAGATGACAATCACCTCCGACGTCGAAAACTACCCCGGGTTCGCCAAGCCCGTGGACGGTCCCTGGCTGATGGAACAAATGCGGGAACAAGCGGTGAACGTCGGCACGACAATGATCAGCGACACGATCGTCAGCGTCGATCTTGCCGCCAATCCTAAAAAAGTTGTGGGCGATAACGGCGACATTTATCTTGCCGACGCCGTGATCATCGCCACCGGCGCCCAGGCAAAGTGGCTGGGCATCCCTTCCGAAGATCAGTACAAAGGCAAAGGCGTCTCCGCCTGCGCGACCTGCGACGGATTTTTTTATAAAGGCAAAGAAGTATTCGTCATCGGCGGCGGCAATTCCGCGGTGGAAGAAGCAATTTTTCTCACCAACTTCGCCAGCAAAGTGACCATCGTCCACCGCCGCGACAGTTTTCGCGCTGAAAAAATCATGCAAGACCGCCTGTTCAACAATCCAAAAATCAACGTCATCTGGGACAGCACCCTCGAAGCCGTCACCGGCGACGGCAAGAGCGTCACCGGCGTCAAAATCCGCGACGTCCGCACGAACCAGATCACGGATTTCAAGACGGACGGCATTTTCGTCGCCATCGGCCATTCCCCCGCGACCGCCCTGTTCAAAGGTCTGGTGGACATGGACACGGACGGCTATATCATCACCAAGCCCGATTCCACCGTCACCAACATCCCCGGCGTCTTCGCCGCCGGAGACGTCAAAGACAAAAACTTCCGCCAGGCCGTAACCGCCGCCGGCATGGGCTGCATGGCAGCGCTGGAAGCCGACAAATACATCGCCGCCCTCGAAGCCGCGAACCAGACACCCGTCACAAAAGCCAAAACGCCCAAGTTCGGGCCGTAAAGTTTATAAAAAATATTGACAGAATTAGATATCTTCGTTAGTATTATCCCCATGAAGCATACAATGACAATTTGCGATCTCCCGCCATTCTCATCGCGACGACTGCCCGCCGAGGCGTAGCGCGGCAGGAGCCTTCCCCGTCTAAAAACGGGCACAACTCCACAAAATCCGACTCTGACTGAATTCTACCCCTTGTGGAGCTTGCAAAAATGAACCCGCATATTCACCTTGATCATACCCCTATCCTCAAACAATCTTCCCTGCCTAAAACCGGCGGGGGATACGCTCTCGTTCTCTTGTCCGGACAGCATATTGACCAGATACTGTCACTCCAAGACACTGTCTTTGATACCCTGTCGGCAGAAGAACAGGGATTTCTTCTCAAAAAAAACCGGGCGTTTTTTGAGAATCATTTTTCCAACGGCAACGCCGTTCTCGGCATCGTGCATGGCGGGCATCTGATCGCCCAAAGCATCATCGTCCATCCGACCTCGAAAAATCCGAAGACTGGCATGGTCGATATGACGCTGAACGCCCCCACTGACAAAATAACGCTTCTGCAGGGCATTATTGTGCACCCTGATTATCAGGGCAATCGTCTGATGACGGTTATGGTCGATGCATGGCTGACCCTCGCCAAAGAACAACGCCGGACACACGCCCTGGCGGAAGTCGCTGTCGGCAATGTTTACAGCTGGTCGGTTTTTCTGAGGGAAGGCTTGCACATCCACAGCCTCGGCAGAGACACCGCCGATGGCACACAGGTCTATAACATCCATGCCCGCGTCGCGCCGCTGATCCAAAAACGGCTGAGGCCGGACTTTAACAAGGCAAGCTCGAAAAGAAGCGTTCAATGCCCGCAGGTTGATCTGGAACGACAAAGAAAGATTCTTGCAAATGGGTACAGGGGCGTCAAATTCAACGCCGCCGACGGCAGCATAGAGTTTCAGCCTTTCAAAAGAAAGCCCCGCGCGCCCGGCGCTGGTTAAGGCAAAATATGCTTCTCCGCCAGCAGCTCCTGCAACTCGCCGGCCGCGTACATCTCGCGCACGATGTCGCAGCCGCCGACGAATTCGCCCTTGACGTATAGCTGCGGAATGGTCGGCCAGTTGGTGAAATCCTTGATGCCCTGGCGCAGGCCGGCGTCCGACAGCACATCAATCGCGTGAAATGGAACGCCAAGACTCTCCAGCACCTGCACCACCGCCGCTGAGAATCCGCATTGGGGGAAAATCGGCGACCCCTTCATATAGAGGACGACATCATGTCCTGTAATGTCCTGCCGGATGCGCTCAAAAATCTCGTTTTGCATACCCCCGTCCCTCTCAATACACGCTAGGACAAAAGCATTAATAAAAGACTAACATACCGTGCATTAAACTGTTTTTAATGAGAAGTGTTGTACCATCACCTGGCGGAGACCATCCATATGGAAGACAATGCTTTACCGAAGATGATGCAGGCGGAACTCAACGAAGTGATCCGCAAACACGTCATGTTCATGACCGCCAAGCCCGGCGGCGCGCGGGCCGTGGTCAGGGACAAGGATTTGTCCGGATTGTCCTTCCTGAACCAACAGCTGTCGCAGTCGGATTTTAGCGGCTGTAATTTTACAGAGGCGGATCTCAGCAACGCCAATTTTGAGAGCGCGACGCTCTTTGGGTGTGACTTCACCGATGCCAAAATGGACAAAACCCGCATGGTCAGGGCCGATCTGCGCGGCGCGGACATGAGCAACACCGATCTCACGACGGCCGACATGACCCGGGCGGATTTGCGTGAAGGGAAAACCCTCCACAAGCCGAAAATCAAAAAAGAACTGCCGCCCTCTGCTCTAACGCTCACAGGAGAACCCGTCGAACATTTCGCCGAAGTGGAAATGACTCTGGATGAACTGTTGCTCAAACATATTGCGTGGATGGCCTCCGGCGGCAAGCAGGGCAGCAAGCTGGACCTGACCGGCATGGACATGAGAAAAGGCCCCTCCCTGGCGGCTAGAAAACTGACGGCGCTGCAAGCGCCTCAAGCCATATTTGCCGACATGGACATGCGCGGCGTCGAGATGCAAGGCGCCCGGCTGGAAAAAGCAGACTTCAGCAAGTGCCTGCTGCAAAACGCGGATATGCGCGGCTGTGATTTAAGCGACGCGATCTTGCAGCACGCCAACCTGTCAAAAGCAACCCTCACCCCGCTCACTTTTAAAAAGCGGGACGGCATGGAATATCATATCCCCTGCAACTTCAAAAAAGCCAACCTCCGTCATGCAACCCTGACAGGGGCGCGCATCATGACAGGAATCTTTAAGGATGCAGACCTGACAGCCTCCGATTTCACCGGCTGCGACCTGCGCAAAGCCGATTTCACCGGCGCCATTCTCACAGATGCCAAATTCGACGGCGCAATGCTGGACGGAACGGTTTTTGATCCGAAAACTTAGAAGTCTGCTGAAAAACCAAGTTTTTCAGCAGCCGCGGACACTCGGCTTTCTGACCGCACAGCAGGTGCGCGGTAAAACCAAAACCGTTGAAAAGAGTGGTCGGAGTGCAGGGATTCGAACCCTGGGCCTCTAGCTCCCGAAGCTAGCACTCTACCAGGCTGAGCTACACTCCGTCGTACGATCGGAAGACAGGGCTTTTTTACACGTTTTTCCGGCAGTTGCAAGAGAGAATTAATAATCCCGCTCGACCGCAAAAACGATGAGCGCGTCGAGCTGCTGGCGTAACGGATGATCCGGCAGGGCGGCAAGGGCTTTTCTGCCCAAGGCTGCATAGCGTCTGGCTTCAGTCAGAGAATATTCAAGAGTATTGTGCTTTTTGAGAATGGCCACCGCTTCCTGCAAGTCTCCCTCTGTTTGCTCAAGGTCCGCCAGACATCTCTGCCAGAATTTCTTCTCCGCCGGAGTCGCCCGGGTGATGGCCTGGATCACCGGCAGCGTCATTTTTCCTTCCCTGAAATCATCGCCCACGGATTTTCCGAGGCGATTTTCGGAAGCGGCATAGTCAAGTACATCGTCCGAAATCTGGAAGGCGATGCCAAGATACATCCCGTAGTCACGCATCGCCCGGCATTCTGCAGCGGATCTATCCGCAACAACCGCGCCGGTTTCGCAGGCCGCCGCAAAAAGCTCCGCCGTTTTCGAACGGATGACTTCTAAATATTGTTCTTCCGTGGTTTCAAGATTGTTGGCGATGGAAAGCTGCAACACTTCGCCCTCGGCAATCACGGCCGCCGCCGTCGAGAGAATGCGCAACACGTCGAGCGACCCGTCTTCCACCATCAGCTGAAAGGATCGGCTGAATAGAAAATCCCCCACCAGCACCGCGGCTTCGTTACCGAACAGCGCATTGGCGGAAGACCGGCCCCGCCGCTGACTGCTATCATCGACGACATCGTCGTGCAGCAAGGTGGCGGTATGAATAAACTCGACGCAGGCGGAAAGTTTATACTGCCGCGTCCCCTGATAGCCAAAAAGCGCCGCCGAAGCGAGCGTCAGCAGCGGGCGGATACGCTTGCCTCCCGCGGCGATCAGGTGGCCCGCCAGTTGCGGGATCAGCGGCACGTCCGACTGCACCCGTTGCAAGATCAGCGCATTGACAGAGGCGAGGTCGCTTTTCAAAAGACCCGCCAGCTTGTCCAGGGGGTTTTCAAGGACGACAGGTTGTGCTTTGCTGGATACGGGTGATTTCATCCCATCCTTATAGCAAAAAAATAGAAGATAATGAATAAGCATAATTTAGAAATTATCGAGACCACTGTGCTGCGGGGGCGGGTCAAGCTGCTTCAGCCGAAGGTCGGATTTCACGCTTCGATCGACGCGGTGTTTTTAGCAGCGGCAGTGAGTGTCAAAGACCGGCTCAAAGTCCTGGATATTGGCTGCGGTGTCGGTACCGTTGGTTTATGTATTGCATCAAGAAATAAAACTATATCATTGACTGGAATAGATATTCAAAGTGATCTTATCGACATCGCCCATCAGAACGCGGTCCTGAACAGCGTCGCAGATCAATGCCGTTTTTTTCATGGCGATATCCAGAAAGAAAAAACCATTGAAAACAATCACTTCCACACTGTTGTGATGAATCCACCTTATCTTGAGAGCGGGGCGCATCTGTCGTCGCCGGAGAAAATCAAGGCCACTTCCCATTCAGGCGTGCCTTTGGAACACTGGGTCAAGTATGCACATAGCAAGCTGAAACAAGGCGGCACGCTCACCCTCATCCATCGCGCCGACCGGATGGATGACGTGATCCATCATCTGATAAAAAAACGCTGGTTCGGCAGCCTTGTCGTCTATCCTCTCCACCCTCATGAAGGCGAAGATGCAAAAAGGATCATTATCCGCGCCCGCAAGGAGCGCTATGCGCCTCTCGTGCTGAAAGCGGGAATTGTAATCCATAAAGATGACGGACAGTACACGGCTGCCGCCCAAAAAGTCCTGAGTGAGGGGGGTGTCATTGACTGGTAAGAAAAATCGTCATACCCGTTTGCCAAACTTTAAACATCACTCTTTCAGCGCCTGGTGAACAAACGCTTCAACCTTGTCAAGCGCCACTCTCTCTTGCGCCATCGTGTCGCGGTGGCGAATGGTCACGGTCTGGTTTTGAGGCGTATCTGTATCAACGGTGATGCAAAAGGGCGTGCCGATTTCATCATGACGGGCGTAACGCTTGCCGATATTGCCCTTCGCATCGTATTCGGTCACGAACTGCTTGCGCATCGAATAATAGAGTTTTTGCGCAATTTCCGGCAGGCCGTCTTTATTGAGCAACGGTAAAATCGCCGCTTTTACGGGCGCCATGCTGGGCTTGAACTTCATGTACATCTGGCTTGGGCGCGACGGATCGACGGTATAAGCTTCCGCCAGCAATGCCAGAACCCCCCGCGTCAGACCGGCGGCGGGCTCGATCACATGCGGGATAAAGCGGCGCGGCGGCTGGATGGAGTCGTCAAAATATTCCATTTTCTTGCCGGAGTGCTTTTCATGCTGCGTCAGATCAAAGTCGCAACGATGGGCGATGCCTTCCAGCTCGCCGAAACCGGGGGCCGTAAAGGGAAAGCGATATTCAATGTCCACAGTGCCTTCGCCAGCTTTTGCATAGTGCGACAGTTCATCTTTGTCGTGGGCGCGGATTTGCAGGCTGGCCGGCGAAACGCCGACAGATTCCCACCATTTCCGGCGCGCCTCCGCCCAAAAATCAAACCATTTTTTGGCTTCATCAGGGGGGCAGAACCATTCCATCTCCATCTGCTCGAACTCACGCGACCGATAGATGAAATTGCGCGGCGTGACTTCATTGCGAAACGCCTTGCCCACCTGCGCAATGCCAAACGGCACGCGCACGCGCAGGCTATCAAGCGTGTTTTTGTAGTTGAGAAAGATGCCCTGCGCCGTTTCAGGGCGCAGGTAAACCTTACTCGCTTCGTCTTTGACGGCGCCCGCGCTGGATTCAAACATCAGGTTGAACTGGCGAGGTTCGGTCAGTGTTCCTTTTTGGCCGGTGTCCGGGCCGATGACTTTGCCGTAGTCGGAGACTGGAATAGTTATGAAAGGCGCTACTTTCAGCTTCGATAACTCATCCGTACCCGCCATCTTTTTCAATTTTTTCAGCGAATCTTTTTCTTCAAGCGCTTCCTGGTAAAAAGCAAAAATCTGTCCGTTTCTTTCGTCAATGACAGCAACCAGATGATCTTGGCGATAGCGCCGCTTGCTTTCCTTGCAATCTATCATCGGATCGCTGAATCCCGCGACATGCCCCGATGCTTCCCAGGTTTTGGGATTTTGGATGATGGCTGAGTCTATACCTACAATTTGCAGCGGCTCCCCATCCGGGCCGATGGGGGGGGCGAGCACCATGTCCGCCCACCAACGGTCGCGCAGATTGTTTTTCAACAACACGCCAAGCGGCCCAAAATCCCAGAAGCCGTTGATACCGCCGTATATTTCCGAAGCGGGAAAGATAAATCCGCGCCGCTTGCACAGCGCCACCAGCTCATCCATCGAAACCTTGCCTGGAATATCCATATCCGCTTTTTCTATTACTTGAGGGTTAACCATCTTTTGCCATCCATCTTCCTTGAATATAACCGCGCGATATTATAGCATTGCCCCGCATTTCACAACACATAGTAGGAGCCAAGCCATGCCAGCAAACCTGAAAGTCAAACCGGTTTCAGAGCAAAAATGGGTATACAGCTTCGGGCATGAAGTATGCGAAGGCGCTGCTGCGGACAAAAACCTCCTCGGCGGCAAAGGGGCCAATCTGGCGGAAATGAGCCGCATCGGCCTGCCCGTTCCTCCCGGTTTCACCCTGTCTACCGAAGTCTGCACTTATTTCTACAAAAACAACAACGCCTATCCCCCGGACATAGAATTGCAGGCGGCGGCCGGACTGCAACAAATCGAAAAAGAAACCGGCATGGTCTTTGGCGATGCCAAAAAACCGCTGCTGCTTTCCGTCCGTTCCGGCGCGCGCGCGTCGATGCCGGGGATGATGGATACGATCCTGAACATCGGCCTGAATGACAAAACCATCATGGGCCTCGGCAATAACAGATTTGCCTGGGATTGCTACCGCCGCCTGATCCAGATGTACGGCGATGTCGTGCAGGGCGTCGATCATGACCATTTCGAAGACATTCTCGACAGCCACAAGCGCCGCCATGCCTTAAAGCTCGACACCGATATCGACGCCGAAGGCTGGCAGGAGATCGTCGCGCAATTCAAGGCGCTCGTGCAAAAAGATACCGGCAAGCCTTTCCCGCAAGACCCGCATGACCAGCTCTGGGGCGCCATCGGCGCCGTGTTCGGTTCATGGATGACACCCCGCGCCGTCACATACCGCAAAATCAATGCTATCCCCGCAGACTGGGGCACAGCCGTCAACGTGCAGGCCGTCGTGTTCGGCAACCGGGGCGATGATTGCGCAACAGGCGTTGCCTTCACGCGCTGCCCTTCCACCGGCGAAAATACTTTCTATGGGGAATACCTGGTGAACGCGCAGGGCGAAGACGTTGTCGCCGGCATCCGCACCCCCCTGCCCCTTTCCGACATGCGGCAAGCCATGCCGGACGTTTATCAAGAGCTGAACACGATCCGCGCCACGCTTGAAAAGCATTATACCGACATGCAGGATATCGAATTCACCATCCAGAATCAAAAACTCTATATGCTGCAAACCCGCACCGGCAAACGCACCGCGCAGGCGGCCTTGCGGATTGCCGTGGAGATGGTCGAAGAAAAACTGATTACGCAGGAACAGGCCATTCTGCGCATCAACCCCGCAGCACTCGACCAGTTGCTCCACCCGACCATTGATCTGAAAGCAAAGAAAGAAGTTCTTGCCACCGGCCTGCCGGCTTCTCCGGGTGCGGCGTCGGGGACGATTGTGTTCAGTGCCGATGAAGCGGAAAAACTCGCCGCCGACGGTAAAAAGGTGATTTTGTGCCGCACCGAAACAAGCCCGGAAGATATTCACGGCATGCATGCGGCAAAAGGCATCCTGACCTCGCGCGGCGG
This sequence comes from uncultured Rhodospirillaceae bacterium, assembly GCA_964349475.1. Lineage (GTDB taxonomy): Bacteria > Pseudomonadota > Alphaproteobacteria > Micavibrionales > UBA2020 > PALSA-926. Next base: position 6,780 of record CAYGGT010000009.1, on the reverse strand, counting down.
CATGACAAGCCACGCCGCGGTTGTTGCACGCGGCATGGGCAAACCCTGTGTCGCCGGCGCCGGAGACATCGTCATCAATTACAAATCGCAAACCTTGCAGTCTCACGGAAAAATACTAAAAGCCGGGGATCAGATCACGATTGATGGCTCAACCGGGGAAATTCTTCTCGGCGATATCAAAATGGTCGAGCCTGAGATGACGCAGCATTTCACCACCCTGATGCAATGGGCGGATGACACGCGGCGGCTCAAAGTGCGGGCCAATGCGGAAACCGTCCTTGACGCCGAAACTGCGCGCAAATTCGGCGCGCAAGGCATCGGGCTGTGCCGCACCGAGCATATGTTCTTCGACCCCGCGCGCATTCTGTATGTGCGCCAGATGATCTTGGCTGAAACCGGAGAAGAACGCCGCGCTGCACTTGCCAAAATCGAACCTTATCAGCGGCAGGATTTTATCGGCCTGTTTAAAATCATGGCGGGACTGCCGGTCACCATCCGCCTGCTTGACCCGCCCCTGCATGAATTCCTGCCGCAGGAACCGAACGAGATTCAGTCTCTGGCGAAAACGCTGGCCCTGCCTGTTGAAAAAGTACAGCATCGCATCGCTCGCCTGCACGAAACCAACCCGATGCTGGGGCTGCGCGGGTGCCGCCTGGGCATTGTTTATCCTGAAATTTATGAAACGCAGGTGCGGGCCATTTTTGAAGCGGCGCTGGCGGTCAAAAAAGAAACCGGCAAGACCGTCGGTCTGGAAATCATGGTCCCCCTCATCAGCACAAAGCGGGAAATGGACATGTTGAAAGAAATGATTGATAACGTCGCATCGTCGCTGGAAAAGACGGATTATACAATCGGCACGATGATCGAACTCCCGCGTGCCGCCTTACAGGCGGGCGTAATTGCGGAGACGGCGGAATTTTTTAGCTTCGGCACAAACGACCTCACCCAGACGACGTTTGGCATCAGCCGGGACGACGCGGGATCTTTCCTGCCCGACTACCAAAAGCACGGCATTTTTGCGGCGGACCCTTTCTCCTCCATCGATATCGACGGCGTTGGTGAATTGGTAAAAACGGCTGCGGAACGCGGACGTAAAACCCGCCCGAACCTCAAGCTCGGCATCTGCGGGGAGCACGGCGGCGATCCGGCTTCTATCCGGTTTTTTGAAACCATCGGCCTGGATTACGTGTCCTGCTCCCCCTACCGCGTGCCGATTGCACGGTTGGCAGCGGCGCAGGCACTGTTGTTGAGTAAACCAGTCAACTCTTGATGACAGGCATCCCCAGCGCCCTACGGGCTTCCTGCTCAAGAGTCCTGAGTTTCAGGATACCCGGCTCTATTTCCGTGAGCACAAACTTTATGCGGGCGGAAGGGCCGCCGACAGCAGCGTCCGGAAATTCTTTTTTCCACATTTCCATCTTGACGACAAGACCGCAGAGCACAGCACCTACACTGGAATGGTTTTCTTCAATCTGCCGGCGCATCTGCAAAAAAGACTGCCTGTTAATATCCGTCCAAAACAGCTCGAAGCTGTCCTGAAACTGCGCCAGGCGGGCGCGAATGGAATTGGCCAGAAATCGTAATATATCCTCCACCTGCTTGCACCGGGCAATCGTGCTGGGCGAAGAAGCCGCCTCCCGAGAAGCCCTCACTTCCTGCATCCAGAGTAAAAACCTGTCCACATCCGGCTGCGTGCTGTCAAAGCTATGGCGGTAATACGCAACCGATAAAAAGACGTCGCTGTACTCCTCAAGAAACTGGGGAATCTCGGTCAAAGCGATGCCTGTTTTGCCCGACATGATCAGCAGGTTTTCCTTGACGCGCGCAATATTCGGGTCGCGGAAGATGTTTTGCAGTCCTTCTACGCTATCCAGATCCGTCCGGCCCTCCCCGAATATTTTTTCGACAAGCGGACGAATGAAGGCCAGGCTGTAAATGGAAAGTCTTTCTTTGATATCATCGGACAGCTCAAGCGCATCCGCATCCTTCACCTCCACGCCCAGTTTTTTTAAATTGGCCCGCAGCGAATAAACATCAAAACTTTGCAGGCTGGCCAGGCTGCTGATAATTTGCTGATCCCGCAGGGAAGTCTCCATAAAATCTTTCATCGACTCCGGCGCTATTTGCAAGCTGCCGGTCAGGGCGTCTTTATGAAGCTCGATCGCTGTTTCCATCCGCGCGTTTTTGATCAGCTTGGCATTTTTCAACGCGTTGCTGGTCAAGGGGATGCTGGACAGAGGAAGGATGTCGATCGCATCCTTTTCAGCATCCGCATCTTTACCTTTTTTGCCGCCCATGCCTTCATTTTCCCCGTAAAAACCCTTCTGTAAGTATACAGGCAAGTCATGAATACTGCTATAGCCATCCTGGCAAAGCCGCCGCAACCGTCACCCCTGCAGCTGTGATTATTGCGCCTTCTGCTAATGCCGCCAGTTTTAGCACAGCCAGCGCCTGCGTCCCGGAAGCATTAACGGAGCGCACTTCTCCAACAGCATGGCCATTCTGAACGAGGCTATCCCCAAAAACCAAGGCATTCCCAGAAAGAACCACCATTCTTTTTTTTACCAGAGCGCGGTAATGCATCCGGGCCGTCACTTCCTGCCCGACATAGCATCCCTTATCCCAGGAAACGGCATTCAGGCGATCAAGGTTCACATCCGACAAAATATCTATCTCAGGCTTTATATCGGGGCTTCCTTCGGGAACGCCCAGGCAGATACGCCTGTCACTGTATTCTGTTGATGGCGCAGCGTCTATTCGTGGCTCACTCCTGGAACGATAGAATCTGTATCCAAGCGCGCTTAATCGAGGATCTGAAAAAACATTCGTCCCCGCCGGCGGCGCGGTCGCAGCATAAACGTCAAACTCTTCACAAGCTTCAATAACGACTTTTGCCCTCAGCTTGAAAATGCCGAGACGCCGGATCAGGTCTTCACGGCGCGGCTGCCCGCACTCCAGAAAAAATCCGCCGCTTCCATCCCCTGAAATAAAAAAGTCATGCAAGAACCGACCCTGCGGCGTCAACAGGCATGAATAGACAAGCGCGTTGCTTGAAAGAAGATTGATATCTTGAGTCACAAGATTCTGAAGAAATGAAACGGCCTCAGCACCGGATACACTGATCAGGCCCCGCTCCGGCAGACGGCACACGGTTGCATGATGCGTCACGCGTATCTGAACCCCATTTTTTCCTCCACCTCCTGCGGCAGCGGCGGCAAGGTCGAACGCGGAATCATGAAAGTCGAAAGCGCGAAAAGATCAAGAAACACCCGGCTCTTGACCGTCGTCTGCGCCAGGTAGTCATGCCCCGACGATCCGCCGCTGCCCATCTTCATTCCCAGCATGCGCTGTACCATCAACGCGTGGCGGTAGCGCCAGAGAGTCATCGTTTCGTCAACGTCCATCAGCGCGCTTAAAATCTTGTACGGCATCTGCAGGACCGGCTGGTCGCGGTAAAGGTTGATAAACAAAGCCGCCCGCAGCGCTTTCACCGAGAGGCGCCATGGAACTTTCTCATTGGGGTTTTCGCTGAACAGCAAGTCAAACTGCTTTTGCATGTTGTCGAGCTTGCCAAGCTCCACCTGATGCACGGGACAGCCGGACATCATGACCATTTTGTCGCCCGCAATCATCGCCGCCACGGCTTCACGGTAAGCCTGCCAGAAATCGAATTCACCTGTCGTCACGAAAGGCGTGCGGCTGAGCCAATGATCTATTTGATCAAAGAGGGATGGCTTCTCTTCCAACGCCCGGATCAGGGCCTGATCTTCCGCCGACAGGTAAGAATCATAGCTTTTCCCCTCAAAAGAAACCCTGTCGGCGGCGCGAAGGCCGAGGCGAATTTCCAGCTCCCGGAACTGCAAGCTCTGAAAGCCCGACGCCGAGCGAAAGACATGGCGGAAATCGAGAAAATCAAGCGGCGTCATCGTCTCCAGCAAATCAATCTGCCGCACCAGATGCTGCAAAATTTCCACCACACGCTCCAGCCCGGCGGCGATCACGCGCAAATCCTTGTCGCCGACTTTTGTGCGCGAGAAAATATCCTGAATCCGGTCGACCTCGAACAGCACCTGCTTGAACCACAGCTCGTAGGTCTGGTGCACGATGACAAACAGCATCTCATCATGCGCCGCGCTTATCGGCCGCTGCACGCCGAGCAACGTCGGCAATTGCAGGTAGGTCTTATAGTCGATGTCCTTAGGTTTCATAACTTCTCCCTGCGCGTGCAATGACCAACAAAAGAATAAGGGTTGTTTCAGCTAACGACAAAATGTTAGAACAGTCAACATGTCACAAAAACTCCTGAAACTCATTGATATCCTGCACTATCTGCGCACCAGCCCGGAGGGATGCGTCTGGACAAAAAAACAAACGCATCAATCCCTGACTCCCTATCTGGTCGAGGAAACCTATGAAACGGCCGATGTCATCGATCAAAACAAGACTGGGGACGAACTGCGCGATGAACTGGGCGATATCCTGCTGCAAATTGTTTTCCATGCGCAAATGGCGGCTGAGAGAAACGCGTTTACATTCGACGACGTTGCCGGGGCGATTGTGGATAAGCTGGAGCGACGTTACCCAACTATTCTGGGTGATGAAGCGAATACCCTGAAAACGCCGGAGGAAATCGAGCGCCGCTGGGAGGAAATCAAGGCGGAAGAACGCCTGAAAAAAGGCGCCAGGCCTGACGACAGCATTCTCGATGAAATTTCTCACGGCCTGCCCGCCCTCGTCCGTGCCGCAAAGCTGAAAGGCCGCGCCGCCAAAGCCGGATGGGAATGGCCGGACGTGTCGATGCTGCTCGATAAAATCAATGAAGAAGCGGGAGAGCTGCGCGCAGAAATAGAGGCGCAAAAAATTGACAAAGAAAAAGTCGCCGCCGAACTTGGCGACCTGATGTTCCTGATGGTCGATTTTGCCCGCTGGTACGGCATCGACGCCGAAGACGCGCTGCGCACGACAAACAGTCGTTTTGAGCGCCGGTTTCGGCACATGGAGCAAGGGCTACAGCGCCTGAACAAAGACTTCAAAACATCTTCCCGCGAAGAACGCAGCGCGCTTTGGAATGAAGCGAAAAAGAATGAAAAGCCTGGCTGAAGAGCAGGATAGAATCCTCTTATCTCGTCACTGATATGCGGACATGTCGTGTATATGTACATCCCGCGCGAAGTGTTTACGCATGATTTCTTTTGCCCGTTTCTCCATATCCGGCGAACGCAAATGCACCCAGAGCACCAACCCGCCGCTCCGCATTTGATTCTTCAAATATCTCGCCCGGCGCTGGGCAATCAAAACGGCCACCATGGAACCGATGCCGGCGCCGACAACACCCGCAAGAGCAGCATATAAAACAACTTCCCGAAGCGGACCGCCGCCCGCGATGACGACACCCGCCGTTATTGTCGCTGCCAAAAACAAAGGCGCCCCGACAACAACACCCTTTGCGATGCTGACCATTTCCGTTGGCACGAATATGGTGCGCGGCGCCTCAGGGTCGTCCGCGGCGCTCTGCACGCGCCGGTAGGCAGACCCGCGCTTCTCGACAACGGTGGTTTCACTGGCCAATACGCTCAATTCATGGCGCATGAAGCCATGCCGCTCCATATCATCAATGGCGGCCTGCAAAGTCGCAGGGTCTGGAAAAACGCCTACCGCTTCGCGAACAGCTGTCTCCCGGTTCACGCGACACCTTCCCGTTCTTGCGGTTCATCTTTCAGGTGCTGTTGCCATTTGCGGAAAATTTCCGCCTTGTCCGCACGCGTCAGCCGCGGATCCGGCAGAGCAGATTGCAAAATCCTGTAACACTTTTCCGAGTCCTGCATCACGGCACACCTCCGATTCCCATTCTAGAGAAGCGGTCGCATTGACCGTTTGATTTTCATCAAGAAAGAATTTTTATTTGGTGCCAAGACCATGTTCCTTGGCAAGGCTGCTCCGCCGCTCTGCGTAATTGGGCGCGACCATCGGATAGTCGGAAGGCAGCCCCCATTTTTCGCGGTACTGCGCCGGCGTCATGCCGTAAGCGGTTTTAAGGTAGCGCTTCAGCATTTTCATCTTCTTGCCGTCTTCGAGGCAGACGATGTAATCCGACGTCACCGACTTTTTGATCGGTACCGCCGGGGTTAGCCTGCTGTCATGCACGTGGAGATTGTCCGCTGACAAATGGGCGAGAGAGTCATGCACCAGTTTTACCAGAGCGGGAATCTCGGAAACAGGCACCGCATTGCGGGACAGATAAGCCGCCACGATCTCTGCCGTTGAAGCCATTAAAACGTCCATCTATGCCTCTCTCAGGGTTTTCGATACATGCGGCGATACCGTCACGTCCGCTTCGCGTAGATAATACGGCACCGGCTTGGCAAACGCACGCCCGCTTTTGAAAGTTTGTAAAGCTTTGTGCGCGACATCCACCGCATTGGCGGCTTTGGCCGTTATCATCGCCTGTGGAAAAAAAGGCGCCACGGCTTGCGCGGCATCTCCCGATATCACAATATGCCCATCAACGGGAAAATGCTGATGGACCCTTTGAAAAAACACTGCCGGTGTTTCATTCATGCATTCCAGCAGCGGGTGACCTTCTTCGTCCAGCACGGCGAAATAAAGCTCTTCCCGCCATGACTCGACAGCCACGATATTCACTGAACCGGCCGCAGAAACGGCAAACATGTCGAAACTAGACATCCCGATCAACGGCTTGTCCGCTGCCAAAGCGATCCCGCGCATGGCGGCCAGCCCCGCCCGGATGCCTGTAAAACTGCCCGGCCCCGTCACGACGGC
>CAYGGT010000008.1:25625-34540 GCA_964349475.1 uncultured Rhodospirillaceae bacterium | reverse complement strand
TCATAGCCGGGCTGCACGAAAATACGCAAAGCGACTTTTTTGCCGGACATGGTGGTGAAGCTGTCTTCCAGCACCTTCATATCCCCCGCAACGACGGCGAAAAGATAGCTCGGTTTCGGCCAGGGATCCGTCCAGACGACGGAATGGCGGCCATTTCCAAGATCTCTGGTCACTTTATAATCGCCGTTGCCGTTCGACAGCAGCACGGGATATTTCTGCTTGTCCGCTTCCAGGCTGACCGTGAAAACCGCGAGATTGTCGGGACGGTCAAGAAAATAAGTGATGCGGCGAAACCCCTGCGCCTCGCACTGCGAACAGATGATGTCCCCCGCCGTATAAATGCCGGAAAGCTGCGTGTTTTTGGCAGGGTCAATCTCCGTCACAATTTCAAGCTGGAAAGGGCCGGGCGGCGGGCGCTTGATAATCAGATGCTTGTCCGTCACAAGATATTCAGCGGGATCAAGATCCCGCCCGCCAATCTTCAGCGACTTGAGCTTGAGGTTTTCACCATCGAGAATCAGGGGGCCGTCCTGCGCGCTCACCGGGTTAAGACTGACCTGAAGCCGGCTGCGCACTTCCGTGGCCGTCTCATCCAGATTGATGGCAAGGTTGACAGTATCGATTTTATATTCAGCGGGACGATAATCGCCTCGATCCAGCGGGCGGCGGTCGGGATTGAATAAATAATCTTTTTTTGCAGCCATGCAATGATGCTCCGTTTTTTAAAAAATGTGGTGAGTTCCTCTATAGCGTTTGCGATTTTCGTAACTTTATTATCAATAATATAAACAGCGTAGTTGATTCTCAATATTAGGTCAAATGAAACATGAGTGGAAAATAACAATGGGAATACTGAAACACCCATAAGCCAGCTCATATTACTTCCGCAGCGGCTTCTTCTTTTTCGAGACCGGGGGTGGCTTTGTGTCAAGCGGCGGTGTTTTACCCATCGCCATGTCCATGAACCGCTGCTGCATATCCGTCCAGATGGACAGGTTGCGCTCGGTCAGGTCTTTCATAATCTGCAGGGGCGAGTCGACGATATTGCCCATCTGGTCCTGGAAGCGTTTTTGCTGTTCGCCGAACATTTTGATATTACGCTCCAGAAATTCGCCAAAGAGGGCCTGCGAGGTATCGTCATAGACACGGATAAAACGGGTCAGCATATCGGTCGTGAAAATCGGCGAAGCACCGCCTTCCTGCTCCGTGATGATCTGCACCAGGATGGAACGCGTGATGTCTTCGCCGCTATCGGCATCAACGACCTTGAACTCCTTGCCCGCGCGGATGATGTGCAGCACATCTGGCACAGTGATATAAGCGCTTTTCTCCGTGTCGTAGAGACGGCGGTTAGGATATTTTTTGATGACCCTCATGTTATTCCATGAAGTGTCCGCCGTTGGTGGCGATATTGGCGCCGGTGATGAACGCGGAGTCTTCCGAAATCAGGAAAGAGACCACATGCGCCACATCTTCCGGTTTGCCGAAGCGCCCCACGGGGATTTGCGCGACGATGTTGTTGCGGATATTTTCCGGCACCGCGCCGATCATATCCGTTTCGATATAGCCCGGAGAAACCGTATTGACGGTCACGCCTTTCTTTGCCACTTCCTGCGCCAAAGCCTTGGTGAAGCCATGCATCCCGGCCTTCGCCGCCGCGTAGTTGGACTGGCCAAACTGGCCTTTCTGGCCGTTGATCGAAGAAATATTGATGATGCGGCCAAAGCCCGTTTCCAGCATATAGTCGATCGCCGGGCGGGTGACGTTAAAGACGCTGTCGAGATCGCTGCTGATAACCTCGCGCCACTGGTCGATGGTCATCTTGCGCAAGGAAGAATCGCGGGTGATGCCGGCGTTGTTGATCAAAATCTGGAGAGGCCCCAGCGCCGCCACAACGGCCTTCACCATTTTCTGGCAGGAGTCAAAATCAGCGACATCGCATTTATAGAGGTGGAAGGTAAATCCCTCTTTTCTCATCTCGGCTTCCCAGGCACGGGCTTTTTCTTCGTTGCGATAGGTGGTCGCAACAATATGCCCCATGCGCGCCAACTTTTTGCAAATCGCCGAACCGATGCCGCCCGTCCCGCCGGTGACGAGCACGACACGCCGCACCGCCTGGCCAACGGGTGCCTGTTCTTCAAAAGAATTTTGCTGCGATTGATTCTGATCTTTTAAAAGCGCTGTCATTACCCCTCCCTTTCATGCTGAAATATAAAATATATATTATTCTAGGGTACCCTACATTACCTCGATGGGGTTAACGGAACCTTAACTTTTATCCATCTTTTATAGGACGATCCCTGTGCTTTTGGGAAGCGTTTTTTTATTGCTGCACTGCACAAAATTATGTTATACTTACATCGTCACACACTTCAGAAAGGCAAAAGCAATGGCAACCGCGAAATCGACGCAAAACAACGACTGGTTCAGCGCGCAGCAACAGTACTGGGATACATGGCTCGACGCGCAGCGCAAATCTTTTCAACCCCCCGCATCAGGCTTTCAGATGCAATGGACCGAGTTTTTCAAAGAATGGCAAAACAAAGTTTCCGGCACCCCCTCTGCCAACAACACTGAAATTTTCCAGCAGTATTTTGCCAAAGCCGGGGAAGCCTATATGAACATGCTGCAACAATTTTATCAGGGAACCGGGCAGGCGAAGCCGTTTGAGCAGATGACGCAAGAATGGACGGACGGCCTGCAACAGTTCTTTGCCCACGCCTTTCAGACGAATGGCGCCGCCTTTAACAGCAAACCCTTCGATATGATGGGCGCCGCCGACCCGCTCGGCTTTTACGCCTCCATGCCCGGCCTCGGCTACTCCCGCGAAAAGCAGGAGCAGATGAACCATCTCTACCAGCAGTATGTTGAGTATGAGCGCAAGTCACGCGACTATAACGCCGGCATGGCAAAGGTCGGCCTGGAAGCGGTGCAGAAATTCCAGGAATACCTCGCCAACCCGCCCAAAGGCACAGACCCCCTGAAATCGCTCAAGGAGGTCTACACAAAATGGGTGGATGTCTGCGAGGAAATCTACGCCAAATACGCCATGACCGAAGAATACACCAAGCTATACGGCGACACCGTCAACGCGCTGATGAACTTTAAAAAACAGCAGAACAAGATGACGGACGACATGATGGAACAGTTCAACCTGCCGACCCGTCAGGAAGTCGATAATCTGCACAAACAGGTCCGCGAACTGAAAAGAGAACTTGCGGCACTCAAACCAAAAGCCTCCAAAAAAGGGAAAAAATGATGCTCGCCATCCAGCTCAGCCCGGAACAAATTTTCCAGGAAGTCACCAATTTCAATCGCAAGCTGGCGGAAGGCATCAAAACCTTGCGCGCCGTCGGCGACCTGCCAGCCGGCGTCACGCCGAAGGAAGAAGTGTACCGCGAAGACAAAATAACGCTGTATCACTACAAAAGCCCAACGGGGAAAAAGCCGGCCAACAAAACGCCCGTCCTGATTTCCTATGCACTGGTCAACCGGCCTTATATGACGGATTTGCAGGAAAACCGCTCGATGATCCGCGGGCTGCTCGAAACCGGGCAGGACGTCTATCTGATCGACTGGGGCTACCCCGACCGCTCCGACCGTTTCCTGACGATGGACGACCACATCAACGGCTATATCGACCGCTGCATTGACGTCATCTGCGAACGCCACAATATCGACGCCGTGAACCTTTTGGGGATTTGCCAGGGCGGCGCTTTCAGCCTCTGCTATGCGGCGCTGCATCCCGAAAAAGTAAAAAACCTGATTACCATGGTGACGCCGGTTGATTTCCACACCGATGACAATATGCTCGCCCACTGGATCCGGAACATTGATGTGGACCTGCTGGTGGACAGCCTCGGCAATGTTTCCGGCGACCTGATGAACTGGACGTTCCTGAACATGAAGCCCTATCGCATGATGGGGCAAAAATATATCGACATGGTTGAAATCCTCGATAACCCGCAGCAGGTGCACAACTTCATGTACATGGAGAAATGGATTTTCGACAGCCCCGACCAGGCCGGCGAAACCTACCGCCAGTTTGTCAACGATTTCTACAAACATAACAAGCTCATCAAGGGCGAGGTCGAGCTCGGCGGGGAAAAAGTCGATCTCAAAAACATCACCCTTCCCGTGCTGAACATCTACGCCCAGGACGACCACCTCGTCCCGCCTTCGGCATCAAAACCGCTGAAGAAATACGTCGGCACGAAGGACTATACGGAGCTGTCCTTCAAAGGCGGCCATATCGGCATCTACGTGAGCAGCAGCGCCCAGCGCGAAGTTCCGCCGTCGATTGGCAAGTGGCTGAACGAGAGGTCGTAAACGCCTCACCGTCATCCTCGTCTGCGCGGGAATGACGCGGGGATAATGAGCCCGTGTTATTTCGTCCCGAAAATCCGGTCCCCCGCGTCGCCGATCCCCGGCAGGATGTAGCCGTGGGCGTCCAGCTGGCGGTCGATGGCGGCGGTGTAAACCGGCACATCCGGGTGAGCTTCATGAAACGTTTTCAGCCCTTCCGGCGCCGCGATCAGGCAGAGAAACTTGATATCCGTCGCTTCAGCGTCTTTCACACGATCCACGGCGGCAATGGCGGAGTGCCCTGTCGCCAGCATTGGATCGACAACGACGACGCGACGGCCGGACAGATCCTCGGGAAATTTTAAATAGTATTCGACCGCCACCAGCGTCGCCGGATCGCGGTACAGGCCGATATGCCCGACCCGCGCCGGCGGCACCAGTTGCAGCAAGCCGTCCACGAACCCCATGCCCGCGCGCAGGATCGGCACGATGCAGAGTTTCTTGCCAGACAGGGCGCGGCCTTGCATTTTCTCCAGCGGCGTTTCAATCGTGATTTCTTCCGTCGGCAGGTCCCGGAAAAGCTCATAGCCCATCAAAATGGATATTTCCCGCAACAGCGTGCGGAAATCCTGCGTCGAGGTGTTTTTGCTGCGCATCATCGCCAGTTTGTGCTGCACCAGCGGATGGTTGATCACGTGCACGTTATCGGGCATTTTCTTTTCTCCTGTTATCGTTTATATATAACAGAAAAGGAAAGCCATGCACCTGAAATATTGTTCCCTCACCGGCGCGGATGATGCGGTTGATATTCAAGACCTTTCGGCCGTTGCCCAGGAATATCCTTTTGTGGAATGGGCGATACTGTTGCTGCCGGAACACGCGGGCGAGCCACGCTGCCCTTCACCCGCATGGATTCAACAATTCAAAAAAGAATATGCAGGCAGCCATACGGCCCTGCATCTCTGCGGCCAGGCATTGCTGGATTTTATCGCCAAAAAAAATGAACCATTGGATATCATGTCCGGCTTTGACCGCATCCAGCTCAATCTGGCATTCGGCGAGATGGAAGCGAAATACGACCCCGCAAAGCTGGCGGCGCGGGTCAAAGAATCCCCGCAATGGGAGTTTATTCTGCAGTATGGCAACGACAAAAAAAACCTCCTGCCTTTATTTGAAAATATTCCAAACCACGCTCTGCTCTTTGACACCTCGGCCGGACGCGGCATAAGCCCCGATGCCTGGCCCTCGCCAATCAAAGGACATTTTTGCGGCTATGCGGGCGGAATCACCCCGGACAACGTGAAGAAAAATCTTGATATGATCGCCAAAACCGCCGCCGGACAACCAACATGGGTCGATATGGAAAGCGGTATCCGCACGGACGACAGGTTTGATCTGAAGAAGGTCAGACGGGTCCTGGAGATCGTGAAAGACTACATCACTCGTCCAGCCGCCGTCCCGTGACACCCTTCAGGTCGTCATCCGTCGGTTTTTCTTCCTTGGTGAAATAACCGGCGGCTTTTTTTGCTTCCATCTCCACGGAAGCATCGGCGGGGATGAGATAATCCGGGATCTCCACCCGCTCCAGCACCTTCACGCCCGCCTTGGCCAGGGCGTTGTATTTCATGTCGCTCATCGAGGCGAAGCGGTCAATTTTCTGAATCCCAAGCCAGTGGAAGATATCCGGCATCAGTTCCTGAAAGCGCATGTCCTGTACGCCCGCGACGCACTCTGTGCGCTCGAAATATTTATCGGCGCGGTCGCCGCCTTCCTGGCGTTTGCGCGCGTTATACACGAGAAACTTGGTGACTTCGCCAAGCGCGCGGCCTTCCTTGCGGTTATAGACGATCAGCCCGTTGCCCCCCTGCTGCGCCATCTCGATGCAGATCTCGACGCCGTGACAAAGATACGGACGGCAGGTGCAGATATCGGAACCAAACACATCCGAGCCGTTGCATTCGTCGTGCAGGCGACACGCGAGCTTCACGTTCGGGTCATGCATCGTCGAAGGATTTCCAATAAAATACAGCGTATGCCCGCCGATCGGCGGCAGCAACACTTTCAGGTCAGGGCGCGTGATCAGCTCCGGAAACATGCCGCCGGAATGCTCGAACAGGGCGCGGCGCAAATCGCTTTCTTCGATATTAAAACGCTTGGCGATACCGGGCAGATACCAGACAGGATCAATCGCGGCCTTGGTGACCCGCACATCGCCGTTGGCTTTCAGAATAACGCCATCCGGCTTCAGGCGTCCCGCTTCTATCGCATCCTTGATTTCAGGCATATTGATATGCGCCTTGGTGACGGCGATGGTCGGGCGGACGTCGAGGCCGGTGGCGCGAATGTCATTGAACTCCGCTCCCGCCACATGCCCCCAGGGATCGAGACTGACGATTTTCTCCGCATCGAACCATTGCTCGTACGGGCCGATTTTTTCAGCCGGCGCCGTATTGGTCAGATCCGGCACGTGCAGCGGGTCGAGCGCGCCGATTGCCACCGCCACCGCGCGATAAATGGAATAAGCGCCGGCATAAGCGCCAATGACGTTCGACGCCGCATGATCCCCCATGCTTGCAATCAGCGGCCCCCTTTCCCGCAGCGTCTTCGCCGCCCAGGAAATTTTGGGAACTTTGCCATCCTTCGGCGGATGCGACGTCAGAACGATATGGCTTGGGTTATTGGTGCGGTTCTTTTTCATGCCGTTATTTTGTCATGGAACGCAGCCTGCAACAAGAAAAATAGCTTCATTCAAAAATATAATAAAATGAAATATCCAGTTGATAATAATAAGAATATTAACAGTGACATATCGCGGTTTACGCCCGGACTCTTGACAATCTGTGCCGACTCATCGAAACTGACGTTATATTAACCACTCAAAGTTTACAGAGGCTGACAACCGTTAAAAGACCCGGCCGGGTTTTCCGCCGGGTCTTTTGATTCTCTCAGCCAAGCTTGGCGAACCAGAACGCGCCCACCAGCATCAAGGCAATCATCACGCCGATCGGCACGACCACCAGGGCATCCAGGACATGGCGCAAGGTCGGGTGCTGATTCCGTTTTGCCGGCGGCGTATCTGCCGACAATCTGCCTTTCATGCGGATGGCCAGTACGACCACCGCCAAAAGCAGCGGATAGGCTATTGTCAATACGCCGATTACATATAAAGCCGGGCTAAAAGGCACATCGCTGGATTTAAAAAAATGCCATGCGCCCCATATGGCAAGCAGTGCCGTGGCCGCCATCGGCACGAATATCAAGCCATTCAACACACGCCGCAACACGGGGTGACTGCGTCGCGGCCCTTCGCCGGGCAGTTGTCTGTTGCCGATAAAGCGAATAAACAAGACGCCCGCAATCAAAACAGCGGGGTAAAGTATTGTAATCGCGACGACGACATAAACTTGAGGTTCAAACTCCATACCCTATATTATATACGCTTTCCGCCGCCCCTGTCATTAAAAAAATCTTCGGGCCGAACAGGCTGCTCTAAAAAACCTTTAATCTTCTCTTAATCTTCTGCGCCTAGAATGGAAGATAGAGTACGGGAGAGGTCTATTGGTAAAAAATTTCCAATATTCTAAGGGGTTCAGCCTCATTGAGCTGGCGGTCGTGGTCGCTATCATGGGGATGTTCATGATAACGGGGCTGCAATCCTACGCCGTCTACTATGTGGAGCCAAAACGCACCTCATCAACCTATGAGAAAATGGAGCGGATCAAGACCTCTATCAGCAGCTTTGTGAATATACAGAAACGGTACCCCTGCCCCTCAGATCCCGCGCTGGGCGTAAACGATCCCAACTTCGGTCTGGAGAATTGCACGTTAGCGGCTGCGGTGAATGTCGCGCCAGATTGTACTGGAGCTGGAGACGTCTGCAAAATTGCAGGAGCGCGCGTGACGCCAGCCAGTGCGAGCGGCCAGCCGGATTTCGTTCTCATCGGCGGGGTGCCTTTCAAAACGATCCTCTGCGCCGGTTATGATTGCACCACCGCAACTGCTTCGGATAACGGCATCAATACGATCACCGCAGACGATATTCAGGACGGCTGGGGAAGCCAGATGACCTATGCCGTCAGCGGGTACATGGTCATGTCGGCCTCGTTTGATGCTTCATACGGGTCCATCGGCATTCAGAAAGAAGATGGCGGGTCCTTGATTAGCCCTGCCAATGGCGCGCACTACGCCATCGTGTCCCATGGTTCGCGCGGCATGGGAGCATATACGGTGGATGGCAAGATCAAAACCCCCTGCACCGCCGGCTCGCCGCTGGAACAAGAAAACTGCGACCGGGACGACGCCATTTTCTTGAATGGTTTAAAGTCGGCCGCCGATGAGGCCACGTATTTCACGGATATCATCGCCTTCCAGACCTACACCCTTTCCAGTATCTGGGATTATTCAACCGTCTCCGGCAATGAAAACGATGTGTACAACCTGAATGCCGGCAACGTCGGCATCGGCATCGCAACACCCACAGAAAAGCTGGAAGTCAACGGAGCGATTAAAGGGGATATTTTCAAAGCCGATCAAATTTGTGACATGACAGGCATGGACTGTTTTGACCCCAGCGTCCTGGGGGGGGCTGTCGGCAGTACCTGTCCTCCGGC
>CAYGGT010000008.1:0-25525 GCA_964349475.1 uncultured Rhodospirillaceae bacterium | reverse complement strand
ACTGTTTTGACCCCAGCGTCCTGGGGGGGGCTGTCGGCAGTACCTGTCCTCCGGCGGCGGCCGGGTTTATTAAACTCGTAACCGGCGTTGGCAATAATGCTGTGGAATGTTCCGGTGATATTCCCTTTCCTTCCGGGTTGGCGGGGAAAAGCTGTCCGCCCGGGCCACCCCAACAGTATATGGTGGGCATGAATTCTCTCGGAGAGGTCATCTGCAAGCCCCTCTAGTACCTTGCTTTTGATACATTTTTTAGATTATTAATTCATAATTATCCCATTTTTGATAAAATGGAATCAAGGAGTACAGCGTGCGGGAATGGCCAGTCACCAAACATTAAATCGCGGATTTTCTTTACTTGAGATCACCGTCATTTTGATGGTGTTCGGGCTGGCCCTTGAAACAATGATCCAGGTGGAATCAATGCTGCGCAAAGAAAGATATATCACCAACACAGGGTACCGCGGCGAAGCCATCCAGACCGCGCTGGATAAATTCCTGTCCAAAAACAAACGCCTGCCCTGCCCCGCCGCTCCTGCTTTGGGACCGGAAGACGCGAATGCCGGTCTGGAGCAATGCCTGACACTGGCAGCGGTGACGCTGGACGATTGCGACGTTAACGGACTATGCCGGGTGAAAGGATATCGCGATACAGCTGGGGACGGAGATGGAGTTGTCGACAATGTTTACATCGGCGCCCTTCCCTATGTTACGCTCAATCTCACGTCCCAGATTGAGCGGGACGGCTGGAACAATAAATTCCTCTATGCTGTTTCACAGTATATGACGGATGCAACGACATACGATTCAGACTATGGTGTCATTGATCTCAAGGTTAATATTGGCGGCGTGGAGTACTCCAAAACCCTGAAACTCGATGGCGTTGACACTGCTTACGCCATCCCGTTCGTTGTCCTGTCCCATGGCAGCGACGGCGTTGGCGCCTATAATATCAATGGAAAACGGCGACCCTGCGCCGGTGCGGGAATTGATCTGGGCAATTGCGATGTTAATGGCAGGTTTTATGATTACAGTGCAGAATTCAAAAGCTATGCAGAAAATGCGAGCCACTATGACGATTGGGTGATCTCAACGGAAAACGATATGCGCATTGACCGCTGGGGATATTCCGATCCCGCCAAGGGGGATATTATCAATACCGCCATCACCAAAGTCGGGATAGGCACGGACACCCCCACAGAAATGCTGAGCGTGAATGGCAATATACGCGCAACACGTTCGATCGGCAACGACTACTGTAATGCTGCAAGCAGCGCCTGCATTCCAGCAGACACGATTGCCGGATCGGGGATCGGTTGCAATGACGGCGCGGTCACCGGCATCAAGAATGCCAATGTCGTCTGTTCCGACAAAATAAAGGCAGGCGACGTGACGGCGGGTTCTTGTCCGGCGGGGCAGCTGGTTGTCGGCTATACGGGAGCGGGGGTTATCCAATGTCAAGCCCCGTAAACACAGGAGAACATCATGAAAAAAAATAGCGCCAAAACAGCGGGATATACGCTTATCGAAATGAGCATGGTGTTACTTGTCGTCGGCGTTTTGATATCGACGTTTACGATGGGCTATACGATCCACATCAAGCGGGTGACGACCGATGCGACCGCAAGCAATATGGCCCAGGTGACGAACGCGCTTGGAAACTTTCTGATCCAGCAGGGACGGTATCCTTGCCCTGCCCGCGCTGACGTGGACAGAAGCTCCCCCGATTACGGGATCGAAGGGGATTGCACGGACACATCCGTTGCCGTTGGTGACTGCGCCGCCGGGATATGCATTGAGCAAAGCGCACGGGCCATGGGCAGCAGCGCCATCATCGCCATCCTGAAGCCGGGAATCGGGATGACCCCCGCCTACACCGCAACCAACTGGGTTTGCGGAACAGTTCCTTGCAACTACGCAGAGTATCTGATGCACCTTTATACGAACAAGCCTTCGGTATACTGCCCGCTCCCAACATCTGTAGTGGAGTACTCTAACGGTGGTATTCCTTACGACGTTTGCACCGTTCCAGGCATGGTCGGATACTTTAACTCTTTTTATCCGGATTGGCTGGACGAAGACATGGGCACGGCTGCCGGCGGCGGATCGCAGGCGCGGGTGCGGCGGGGCAGCGTGCCTTTCCGGACGCTGAATATCCCTGAAAAATCCATGGTGGACGGGTACAGGATGCGCCTTGACTACGCGGTCACCGAAGCTTTGGCCGTTGCGGAAAGTTACAAAAAAGACAACGGCGGCATTTCTATCGTCGACCACAATGACAAGTCGCTTGTCACGCCCGACGCTTCCGCCCACTTTGCGATCATCAGCCATGGAGAAGACAGAAAAGGCGGCTATAACCAGCAGGGCGTGCAATATGGCGCTTGCCCGACCGGTCAGATGGACGGCGCAAACTGCGATACCGCCACCGACGACCTGGCCATTTACAGGGCGGCCCCGATCGCAAAAACAACTTCGCCGGCATATTACGATGACCTGGTGCAATATTACACCGCCGTTGAAACGCCCCTGTGGAAAGTCGCCGATAGCGACGGCTTCAACATTCATGATCTGGTGAATGCCGGGTTGCCCGGCGGCGGCAAAGTCGGCATTGGCAGCGATACGCCCACAGCCGCCGTTGAAGTCGGTGGCGGCGGCAGGATCATCAGCGAAAAATTAATGGTCAGTGAAATCTGCAATGACAGCTCGAAATGTTATGCCGCCGCCGCAATTGCAGGCAATGAGGCGGCAATGGACTGCACAGATACCAACCACCCAGATTACGACGCGGCAAAGCCTTACATGGTGGGCATTGCCGATGGCAAGGCCGTTTGCGCTGCGACCGTCGATTTCAAGTGTCCGGCAGGCTCTCTCATGAAAGGAGTAAATGCGGATGGCACGCTGGTGTGTATGACCACAGTTACATGCCCGGCCACCCCTGTTACCCTTTGCGCGCCCAATGATGCGACGTTGACGGGAAGCCTCGTGGGACAAACGCGCACCGTATCGGCTGGCACGACCGGTACCAGGACTCTGACCAGCACGTGCACCGCCACCGGCACGTGGAGTAATACGACTGTTTATTCAGGGCCTTGTTCATGCACGGCGACGGTTAGTAACACGCCAAAAACTTGCGTCTCAATAAAAGGCACAGGTGCCGGCACCTGGATAAAAAACGGTATAAAAACAGTCACGACCGCATGTCCGAGCGGCGCCGTGACCACAACGTATAATACGGCTGCCTGTGAGTGCTCTGGTAGCGGCATGTCAAGCAGCCCATCTACGTTCAGCTGTGGAGCAGGGTTCACCTCTGGCCATATCAAAAAGAAGCAGACCTGGACATGCAGCTCGACAACGGCAGGAGCCTGGAGTGCCCCCTTCGTCTCCAGCAATACTTGCACCTGTACTCCGCAAACGCTCACCCAATCCCTGACATGCCCGACCGCCTATACGGGCATATGGACCCAGCGTAAGACGCTCTCCTGCCCCGGAGGGTCAAGTACGGCAGGAACGTGGAGCGGCTGGGTTGATGACGTCAAAACTTGTGCGTGCACAGGCAGTTCGGAAACGCAAACCGTGCCGTGCGGCAGCGGATTACTCGGCAACAAAACCCGGACCAGAACCTATGATTGCCCCGCCGACGTCTGGGGCGCATGGATGGATACCGATGTTTCGCAATGTCTGGCCGTGACCTATAAATGGGCTGCGAAATCAGCCGCCAGCCCTTCTGGCATCAAGGGTCCGGGCGCGCAGCTGAACACTGCCTGCACCGTCCTGAGCAGCGAGCAGCCGCCCTGTTGGGGGTACAACGCAGGCGTCGGCTATGATAACTATCCGGCATGCGCCTGCGAATGATCATCGCTACCTGGAACGTCAATTCCATCACCGCCCGCCTGGAAAATGTGCTGGCATGGCTGGAGGCGCAAGCACCGGATATTTTACTGCTGCAAGAACTTAAAGCGACGGAGGAGAACTTTCCGAAGGCGGCATTTGCTGCGCTCGGTTATCACGCCGCCGTTTGCGGTCAGAAAGCATGGAACGGCGTGGCAATCCTCTCAAAGCATGATGTTCAGGATATCAAAATCGGCCTCCCCGGCGATGCCGCCGATGAACAGGCGCGGTACATTGAAGCCACCATCAACGGCATGCGTGTCGCGTCCCTTTATCTGCCGAACGGCAACCCGGTCGAGAGCGAAAAATATCCCTATAAACTAAAGTGGATGGACAGACTCCATGCTCACGCGCAAAACCTGCTGACAACCGAACAGCCCGTCATCCTCGGCGGGGATTACAACATCATCCCCGAAGACATAGACTGCCACGATCCGCGCCTCTGGCAGGATGATGCCTTGTTCCGCCTCGAAAGCCGGCGAAAATTCCGCGCCCTCATGCATCTGGGCCTGACCGACGCTTTCCGCGTCAACAACGCGCAAGCGCATCAATATACCTTCTGGGATTATCAGGGCGGTGCCTGGCCGCAAAATCATGGCATTCGCATCGATCATTTTCTGCTGTCCCCCCAGGCCGCCGACCTGCTGGAAGAATGCCGCATTGACACAGACCCGCGCGGCAAGGACAAAGCCTCAGACCACACGCCGGTTATGCTGCGTCTAAAAGCCTGAGTTGAGGATGTATTCGTCTTTCCGCCAGACCGTGCCGGGTTTGGTGCGGACAAGTTTCAGTTTAGGATCCGCCAGGAAATCGCGGTAAAAGCCGGTGGCGAAGGGATGGTATTTCTGCGCCAGCTCGACCGAACCCATGATGCTGGCAAAAACCGGCGCATATTTGGCAAACTGCCCGGCTTTGGAAGAACAACTCACAATGTACCGCGTATCCGCATAAATGCTGCCGATCATGGCGCCGTGCATATTCACTTTGCCGGCAACAAAGGCCGTTTTAATCGCCGTGGCGTCCCCATGGCCACCCAGGCTGGCGGGGGCATGGTAATCCGTGACGACGGCGTTTTCGTTCCCCGCGACTTCGCTCTCCCAGAATTTCCGGTCGAGCGTTTCAACAACCGCTTCGGTCATCAGGCGCTTGGGATAGATTTTCAGGCGGCCGTCTTTTTCGGTCTTGACGCGGCAAATGGCAAAATCTTCACCGATGGGGCCGGCAATGCGAATTCTGGTGGTCGGCACGTCTTCCGTCTGCACCGTCCAGCTGTCCGGGAAGGAAAAGGTGAAGCCATGCACGCTATCTTTCCAGACAAAGGTGCTGGCCTGCGCCGGTGCGGAAAAACTCATCATGATCAGAAAAGCGCCAAGAATTATTCGCATCCCACATCTCCCTTTATGCCCTCAAGTGTGTCCTGTTTTTGCCGTTTTGGGAATAGGGCTTTTATCGACTGCACGTTGAAAATGCCGAAGCCATAAAGGCAGGCAAAATAGCTGGCCCCGCCCGCCCCGATCATCAGCGCCAGCTGCAGCACGCCTATTTCTCCTATTGCGCCCTGAGAGCAGCCGGGACGACCAACCCCGTCCGCCCCGGTCAGCATCACCATCGCCTGCGGCCCAACCATTGTGAAGTAAACGTTCATCGCCCACAACAGCGCCGCCATCAGAAAGCCGCTGATCACAATCCCGGCCGCCCTTTTAACAGAATTTATCGGCAAATCGAGGTGCTTTTTCCGGTGCAGGCTCACCATCAGCAGGGCCAGGTTGATCCAGGCCGTGATGCCGGTGGCAAGCGCGATGCCGACATGCTGCAAGGGGCCTATCAGGGCCAAGGCCAGAACGGTATTGATCACGGCGCAGATGATCGCGAATTTTACCGGCGTCGCCGTATCCTCGCGCGCGAAATACGCCGTGCTGAAAACCCGCGCCAGCACGTAGGCCGGCAATCCGATGGCATAGGCCATCAAAGCATAAGAAGATTGCAAACTGTCATGATGCGTGAACGCCCCACGCTCGAACAGAACCGACATGATCGGCCCCGCGATGACCACCAGCGCAATCCCCGCCGGCAGTGACAACACAAGAGCCGTTTCAAACCCAAGCCCCAGCAGTTTTTGGGCATCGCCGTTTTTTGATTTCAGGGCCTGCGACAACATCGGCAGCAGCGCCGTGCCGATGGCAACGCCGATCACGCCGAGCGGCAGTTGATACAGGCGATCCGCATAGTACAGGAAGGAAATCGACCCGACCGGCAGCAGCGAGGCGAGGATCATGTCGATAAACAAATTGATCTGCGCGGCGCCGGCGCCAACTGCGCCCGGAATCATCAGCCGGAACAGCTTGCGGATACGCGGCGTCAGGGCAGGCCGGCGCAGCTTCAGTGCATAGCCGAGCATTTTGTAATTGACCAGCATCCAGACAAATTGCGCCACCCCTGCCGCCGCCAGCCCCCAGGCCAGCGCATGGCCGCTTGTCTGAAACAATTTTGTCCCGAACAACAGCGCGATAATCAGAATGCCGTTAAAAAACATCGGCGCGGCGGCAAACGCAGCAAAACGCCCGAAAGAATTCAGAACGCCGCCCAGCAGCGCCGTCAGCGACATCATCAGGATATAAGGAAACGTAATGCGCGAAAATGCAACCGCAAGATCAAGCCGCGCGGGGTCGCACTGCGGCTGCGCCGTAAAATTACAATGCACCCCCGGCGCTATCACATAGAGCACCCACGGCATCGCCACGATGCAGACGATGGTGAAAGGCAGCAGTACCGCCAGCATGACGGCCTGCGCTTCTTCGGCGAACTTCCCGGCTTCGGCCTTGCCGTCTTCGGCAAGCACCTTGGAGAACATCGGCACAAAAGAAATGCTGAACGCCCCCTCCGCCGTGATGCGCCGGAAAAAATTGGGTAGCTTCAGGGCGATAAAAAATGCATCCGCCACCGGCCCCGCCCCCAGGAAACTCGCCATCAGCACATCGCGGATAAAGCCGAGCAGCCGGCTCGCCAATGTAAATCCGCCGACGGTCGCGATTGCCTTGAAAAACGCCATAAGGGGTTTATACTCCAAAAATTCCTTCACCGGATTGTAACAGCCCCATGACCCGTTTAAACATCAAAAATAAAGAATCCCAATGGTTTGGCTATAAGCGAGTCACGCCAGCGGAAAAAACGCGGCGGGTGGAGGGCGTATTTGACTCGGTCGCCAGCCGCTATGACCTGATGAACGACCTGATGTCAGGCGGCGTCCACAGGCTATGGAAAAATAAATTCATCTCTCTGTTGCACCCCTCCGCCCATAAAACCCTGCTCGACGTCGCAGGCGGCACCGGGGATATCGCCTTCCGTTACAGAAAGCGCGCGGGCGAAAAGGCAACAATCACCGTCTGCGACATCAACCGGGAAATGCTCCATGTCGGCAAAAACCGCGCTCTGGATCAAGGTTTCCTGAAAGGTATTGAATGGGTGGAGGGCAATGCGGAATCTCTCCCCTTCGCGGATAACAGCTATCACCTTTACACAATTTCCTTCGGCCTGCGCAATGTCCCGAAGATCGACGATGCGCTGGAAGAAGCCTTCCGCGTGCTGAAGCCCGGCGGGCAGTTCTTCTGCCTTGAATTCAGCCGGATGACCAACCCGCTGCTGCAAAAAATTTATGATGAATATTCATTCCGTCTGATCCCGAAGATCGGCGCGCTGGTCACTCACGACCGCGACAGCTATCAATACCTAGTCGAAAGCATCCGCCAGTTCCCGCAGCAGAAAGAACTGGCGTCACGCATGAAAAAAGCCGGGTTCGAGCAAGTGCGGTTCATCAACCTGTCCGGCGGAATCGCGGCAATCCACACGGGGACGAAGTTGTAGCTTCGCACCGGCACGCTGACGGCTGATAGAATCTTTAAGCTACTGATATTATTAAAATAATCAAGAAAGTCGCCGCAATCGTTGTTGGTCATAATTTTAATTGACATAGCGCAAAAGGGGCGATAAGATCACCTTGGTTCTTTTGGTTCGATTCTTTACAGGAGTGGTGCGATGGAAAAAATTTCGGTTAAAAAAATGGCGATTGGGTCTTTGTCGGCTATTTTCCTGGGGGCAAGCACCTTTGGGTATCTGTCCACAAAAAATCTGGACCTTGAAACAAGTGAGCGGGTGATTGCCGCGCTCGCCATCGGCGGCGGAACAACAGCAGGCGCCGCAGCTGGAGTTGCGCTGCTTGGCGCAAACGCACTGGGGATAGCATTGGGAACGGCAATAGCCTATCCGGCTTCCGAGGAGCTAATCCAGGAATATCTCGGCCCGCCTCGAAAGCCAAAAAAAGAAATAGCCCCGGCAAACTAACTTTCTCTCCGGATCGCCCTGAACAAAACCGGACGATCCGGGCGAAGCGTGATGATCGGCTCCGGCCGCACCTGCTGACCGGGGATGAGATCGAGCCGGTAGCGCTGGTATACCATGGCCAGCGCCACCATGCTTTCCACCTCGGCGAAACGAAAGCCGAGGCAAAGGCGCGGGCCGCCGCCGAAGGGGAACCAGGAAAACTTCGGGCGTTTTTGAATCTCGTCATAGGCAAAGCGTTCCGGCGTAAAAGATTCCGGATCGCGCCAGTATTTTTCACGACGCTGCACGGAATAGGTGCAGAGCATCACGGTGGTGTCTTTGGGCACGCGGATCCGCCGCCCGTCTTCCACCGGCAGAATATCATCGGCGAGCGTCTTGCGGCTCATCGTCCAGACCGGCGGGTAGAGACGCAGCGCTTCGTTGAACGCCTGGCGCGTGTAATCCATTTTCTTGATCATCGCCATGTCGGGCGGAAGGCCGCCCGTCACGCCGTCAATTTCGGCAATCACTTTTTCACGAATGCCGGTATGCCGCGCCAGTTCGTAAAACGTCCAGGCCAGCCCATTGGCCGTGGTTTCATGCCCTGCCAATAAAAAGGAAAGGACGTTGTCGCGCAGCAGCTTGCGGTCTTCCGGCGTGTCGGCATGGCATTCGATCAGGCGCGAGAGAAGATCGTCAGGATAAGCTTTATCGGCGCGGCGGCGGTCGATAAATTCCGTCGTCAACGCGTCAAGAAATTTCAGCGTTTTTCTGTACTTCGGCGCTTTCAGCACGACGGACAGCGGCAGGTTGACCACCGACCAGATGCGCTGTTCCGCCATCCGCAGCATCGTGCCAAGCGCGTCCTTCATGTTCATCAATGCTTCTTCGCTGTCGGAATGAAACAAGGCGCGGAGGACAACGTCCAGCGTCAGCTTCATCGTTTCCGCATTCATATCGACGATCCCGTCCGACGTTTCCCACCGCTTGAGCATTGCGTCTGTCGCTTCAACGATACGCTGCGTGAATTCGGGGAAATTGCCGGCGGAAAAAATTGGCGCCGTGTCGCGGCGCTGTTTCTTCCAGAGATCGTCTTCGCTCAGGAACACCCCGTAGCCGAGCAACGGGCGCAAGCCTTCATTGTATTTTCCCTTGTGATAGTTCTTGTCGTTTTTGCTGAAGATATATTCGATGGCCTCTGCGTCGTTTAAAAACAAAACCGGGCTGCCCATCAATGACAGCCAGGTATAGCTGCCGTTCCTGACGCCAAGGTTGAGAAAATAACCAAGCGGGTCTTTACGGATGCGCTGAATAAGCGATATGCCCCGGCAGGCGGGATCGGTGTGTGGCGCTATAACAGCGGTGTTCATGATACTCTGCGTGCCATCGCGGGCGGCAGGTCAATGCCCGCCAGCAGGGTCTGTGTAATACCTGTCGCGGCGCGCAGGCGTTTCAACATATCTTGATCCGTCGTAAAAGATCCTGTCTGGCACATCAGATCCCCGATCGGCAGCCGCGCGCTCACCTTGTCGGGCTGGCAGTCTATCCGGCGGATGATTTTGGCAATCCTGTCATCGTACATCGTATGAATTTCACGAATGCCCGCCGCCAGGCAAAGTTCGGTCAGCGCGCAAAACATTTCGCCAATTGCCTGTTGCGCCGCCTCTTTTGAATCCTCTTCAAGGGCGTGGACGGCAAAACGACTGACTTCGTAAACATCGTCGCTCGCCGGCATGGGCAGTGTTTCAAGATACTGCGGCCAAATCTCGCGGATCATTGTCGGCCCGATGGTCGGCAATAACCGCCAGCTGCCGATCACCCGCGACTGTTTGTTCATCGCCAAAAGGTAGACGGCCTCCGGCAGGTCAAAACGATCCACTTCCAGACCGTCGGCATTGACCGCGACATCCCACTTCAGCATGTCCCTAAAAACCCGCGCCCGCAATCTGTGCATATCGAAAAGAAGGCCGGTCTTCCCTGCCTGCCCCGTCTGTACAATTTCAATCATGTGTAAAGTCCCCCCACTGTGGAAGTTATCTTTTCACGTGATTAAAAAGATATTCCCCGTTTGGGGGAGGCACGTTATGGTTTCAAGGCAGCAGCAGGCCGTGCAGCAGGGCGATGGCAATGGCATGGGTTGTGTTCGTAGCGCCAAGCTTCTGGCGAATGTTTTCAAGATGCGCTTTGACAGTTTCTTCACTGATCGTCAGGATTATCCCAACTTCCCAGCGGCTTTTGCCCTTGGCAATCCAGGTCAGAATCTCCGTTTCACGCGGGGTCAGCTTCAACGCGCTGTTCAGTGGCTTATGCAGGCCAAGCCCCATGATTTTCTCATGCACATAGGTCGCCATCAGATGCACCTCGTGGCGGTGCAGGACAAAGAGTTTCGCAAACTCATCCTTCTCCATGTCGCTCGCAACGGAAAAAGTCGCCTTGGCGCTGGCCGGGCCGTGAATGGGCACGGTGCCGCCAGCCGCCAGCCCCGCGTCGGCCCCCTCGTCAAAAATAAGTTTCTGCTGCTGGGTCAGATTATATTGCACTCTCATATCACTCCATATAAACGGGATCGTGCTCTTCGCCGCATGCTGGCCCACAAAGTCATGGCTGCTGTAATTCTCATCCCGGTAATACTCCGACCACGCGTTCGGATAGTTCGTAATACATAACGGCTTGCGCGGCCCTTCCGGCGGCCAAAGCAGCCAGTATGAAAATTTCTCAAAACCAAGTTCAGCCAGACGCTTTACAAGTATATCAAAAATCTCAGGCAGAGTTTGCGCCGCATCCACAGCACGGATGAAAGCCTCCACTCTGTCCGGGAGAGAGCCTGTGCTATCTGACATAGCTGTAATCTAGTCTAAATTTTATGAACAACCAACGACTTTTTAGCCCCAGGATCGGGAAAAATACGGGTGTTTTCAAGGGTGTTCCGTGAGTTGGCATGGAAGTTGCTTAGTAGATCAGCGTAGGCACAAGACTGCCTGACACGGAACACGAACCTAGAAAAGGAACACAACATGACCGGCAACGTAATTCTCACCGCCGCCTTGCGCTCGAATCTCCTCAGCTTGCAAGGCACGCAGAAACTGCTCGACACCACCCAATACCGCCTGGCCACCGGCCTCAAGGTGAACAGCGCCCTTGATAATGCCAGCGCGTTCTTCACTTCTCAGTCGCTCACGAATAACGCTTCCGACCTGAGCACCCTGCTGGACGGCATGGGACAATCCATTCAGGCATTGAAAGCAACCGACATCGGTATCACGGGAGCCACGCAGCTTGTAAACCAGATGCTGTCTGTCGCGCAACAGGCCAAAGCCGCAACGGCGGGATCGAGCGCCGCTACTTATACAGCCCAGTATGACGCCCTCGGCGTTCAGCTGGACCAGCTGGTCGCTGACGCTGGCTATAACGGCGTCAGGCTGCTGGCCGACGCCACCAATACCTCTGTCGTCCAGTTCAACGTGGCGAACACTTCCTCCATTACGCTGCAGGGCGTGACAGATACCCGTGTCGGTCTTGGCCTGGGTGCCGGTGCCAACAACTTCGGGGCTGGCGGCCTGATCGTCTATGCGACGATTGACACGCAGATCACCGCCCTGAACGCCGCCTTGGCCACGCTGCGCGCGCAAGCCAATACTTTCTCGCAGAATTTGTCCGTTATTCAGAACCGTCAGGACTTTTCCGAGAACCTGATCAACATTCTGACGGAAGGATCGAACAGGCTTGTCGTCGCCGACAAAAACGAGGAAGGCGCCAAACTGCTTTCTCTGCAAACCACACAGCAGCTGGGCATCCAGGCTCTCTCCCTCGCTTCACAGGCCAACCAGGCCGTCCTGCGTCTCTTCAGCTAATCGAAAACATAAAAGGAGAATGATCATGACACTCGTTATCAGCCTCAAGCCCGCAGAAAGGGTTATTGTCGGAAACGCCGTCATCACAAATAATTCTGAAGGGCGCGCGAACCTTCAGATCGAAGGGGATGTCGTCAAGCTGCGCGAGAAAGACATCCTGCTGGAAAAAGACGCCACCACGCCGTGCAAGAAAATCTACCTTGCCGTGCAGCTGATGTACCTCTCCAGCGAACCGCATACGCTGTACAAGATATTCTTTGATCTGGTGCGCGATGTTCAGGCGGCAGCGCCTTCAACGACCCTCTTTTTCGCGAGGATCGGCGCACACATCATGAACGACGAATATTACAAAGCCCTGAAAGAAGCCCGCAACCTGATCACGCATGAACAGAAACTGCTGGCGAGCGTCTGACCAGGTCCCTGAACCGCGCAATCGACGTCAACTCAGACCGGATAATATCAAGGCGTTTCCGCGCCAGAACGTCCTCGCCCCAGGTTTCGAGCTGATAGATTTCGTCAACGCAAGCCGCCTGATAAGCTTCATCGGGCAAAATTTTCCCTTCCAGCAGCGCCAGGGCGATCACGACCGAGCCGGTGGTGGCCGATGCCGCCTGCATGACCGTAAAATCCGCGTCACCGAAACCTTCAATCAGTTTTTTTAGTTTTTCCAAAGCGTCCGGCGGCTGCTGATGATATTGAATCCCGGAAACGGTTTCAAAGGCGATGCCGTAGTTGTCGCGCAGCCAGGCCACCAGTGGCATCCAGTGCTGCTGGTGCTTTTTCACAAGATCCGCCGGATGGGTGGCGAAATAACAGACCAGATCCGAACGGCCATACTCAAACAGCATCTCGTTCATTTCCGCGCGGTCCTCGCCCCTGGCCTTGTCAACCATGGTATTGGCAAGCTGGGTGAACGGCATGGATGAAGGCTGAATGTCCGCCCCCTGCTCTGCCCACTCCCGCGCTATCGCCTCGGTCAAAGCGTTTGATGTCAGCAGCACAAGCTTTTTTAACGGCGTCCTGAGAGGCTTGCCGTCCAGCCGGATCACGTAGCCGCCGGGCGCCGGGCCTGCTTCTGCTGTTTTATAGAATTTCTTCACAAATCCCCCTGTCATCCGCTTTCACGGAGATGACATGCCTACTCAATGTCCTCAAACGGGTCGGTTTTATCTTCTGGATTGAAGTTAAAAAACTTCCACGTCTTCTTCATGTCACGATCCAGCGGCGCGGTGATGTCAAGCTTCTTGCCCGTCACCGGGTGCGGCAATATCACACGCCGCGCGTGTAAATGCAGCATTTTCGGCAGCTCCGGCAATTCGTCCAGCAGCGGCTGGTGATAGGAATATTTATAGTCGCCCAGCAACGGGCAGCCCATTTCCAGCGCATGGACGCGGATCTGGTGCGTGCGGCCGGTCTTGGGCCAGAACGCCACCCAGGCAAGATTGGTATGCGCGGCTTCCATCACCTGATAATAGGTCAGCGCCGTCTTGCCTTTTTCTTCGCTGACGCCGCGCATTTTTTCGCCGCCGGGGCCATCGACCTTGGCGATGGTGGATTTTATTTTGCCCTGATGCTGTGCCGGCGCCGGAACGGTGATCGCCCAGTAATACTTGCGGATATCGCGCCCCTGAAACATCTCGCCCATCAGCTTGGCAATTTTCGGGTTGCGCGCCAGCAGCAAAATCCCCGACGTATCCTTGTCAAGGCGGTGCACCAGATGCGGCCGCACCCCGTCGTAGATCAACCCGTCCAGCAACCCGTCCACATGCCGGTTGATATTCGTGCCGCCCTGCGATGCCAGGCCCGAAGGCTTGTTGATGGCGATGAGATGTTCGTCTTTATAAAGTACCAGCGACTGGATGAAATCGACATCCTTTTTTGTCAGGCCCTTTTCATTTTTCGGCACCGGTACCGCCAGTTGCGGCGGCACGCGGATCAACTGGCCGGCGGCGAGACGCATATCGCCCTTCGCCCGCTTGCCGTCCACGCGCAGCTGCCCCGTGCGCAAAATCTTCTGGATGTTGCTGAACGCCGCTTCGGGATAATTTTTCTTCAGCCAGCGGTCGAGACGAACGCCGTCTTCCGCTTCAGTCACCGTCACATTGTCAATCATCAGGCCAATACTCCACGAACAAAATACACGGCGAAAAATATCGCCGCGAGCGATAAGGCAACAGAGAGAAAAACATACAAAGCCCCTGAAAAATACTGTCCCGTTTCAACCAGTTTCAACACATCCAGCGAAAACGCCGAAAAAGTGGTAAAACCGCCCAAAACGCCTGGTATCAGAAAAGCGCGGGTTTCAAGAGATACCTGCCATTTCTGCGCCATGGCCTCCATGAGCGCACCGATCATAAACGACCCCAGAATATTCACCAGCAAAGTACCGTAAGGAAATGCTGCTCCCCACAGGCTTGCGGCAACGGTCATGGCGTAGTGGCGGACAACAGAACCCAGACCGCCGCCGAGGGCGATTGCTAAAATCATATTCATGAACACCCCCCTTTTTCCTTGCGGAGCTTATCCCGTGCGCAAAATCTTCTTGATGTTGCTGAACGCCGCTTCGGGATAATTTTTCTTCAGCCAGCGGTCAAGACGCACGCCGTCTTCCGCTTCAGTCACCGTCACATTATCTATCATCAGACCAGCACTCCACGCGTAAGATGCACGGCGAGAAATATCACCGCAAGAAACAAAACAACAGACAGAGAAACATACAATAACGCCGATAGATAGTGGCCTGTTTCCGCCAGCTTCAGTACGTCGAAAGAAAACGCCGAAAAAGTGGTTGACACTTTACACTTTTAATTTTATAATATGAAAAAACTACAGTCCATCAAAACAATCATCAAGGAAGGATTACCTATGGCCAAAAAGAGTTTTAACAGAAATAGTGACTGTTCCTGCGATCATGGCGATGCTAAAACGCGGCTCGCAAGAGAAGAAAAAGAGTTCAAGAGACAGTATCACGACAACAACAGACACGGCTTAGCAACTGCAGATTCAGCTTGGAAACAGTATCAATCCAACCAACATCGAAAAATGGTTAAAAAACTCTCAAACGGTGACCCTCTGCCGTAAAGACTGCAAGGGATCATGCTGTCTCCTTCCGAGAGGAGCCTTCCCGGCGCAGCTTATCCCAATAATCAATGCGCTTTTTAATCTCGCGTTCGAACCCGCGCTCGACCGGCGCGTAAAACCTTTGGCGCGGCATGTCCTCCGGGAAATAATTCTGCCCGGAAAATCCATGCTCCGTATCGGGATCATACTGATAGTCCTTGCCGTAGCCGATATCTTTCATCAGCTTGGTCGGGGCGTTTAAGATATGTTTTGGCGGCATCAGTGATCCCGTTGACTTCGCCGCCGCCCTGGCCGCGCCATAGGCCACATAGGATGCATTGGATTTCGGCGCCGTGGCAAGGTAAATCAGCGCCTCGGACAAGGCCAGCTCCCCTTCCGGCGAACCGAGCCTTTCATAGGTATCCCAGGCGGCAAGGCAGATCGTCATGGCCTGCGGGTCGGCGAGGCCGATATCTTCCACCGCCATCCGCACCATCCGCCGCGCAATATAACGTGGATCTTCGCCACCGTCGAGCATCCGGCAAAACCAGTAGAGCGCCGCATCGGCATCCGATCCGCGCACGGATTTATGCAGGGCGCTGATGAGATTATAATGTCCCTCCTGCGCCTTATCATACAACGGCGCGCGCTTTTGCACGCGCTTTGCAAGCGCTTCAACATCCAGCAGGCCTTTTTTCTGCACTTGAAAAATCTGCTCGACCAGATTCAAAAGATATCGCCCGTCACCATCGGCCATGCCGAATAATGCCTGCCTGGCTTCCAGCGTCAACGGCAAGGGACGGTTCATCATTTTTTCAGCGCGCTGTAATAATATCTCCAATGCCGCCTCGTCCAGCCTGCGCAGCACCAGCACCTGGCAGCGCGACAATAACGCCCCGTTCAGCTCAAACGACGGATTTTCCGTCGTGGCGCCAATCAGCGTGATCGTGCCGTCCTCGACATGCGATAAAAAAGCGTCTTGCTGCGCCCGGTTAAAGCGGTGAATTTCATCGACGAACAGCAGCGTGCCGCGCCCCATCTTGCGGCGGTGAATGGCTGACTCAAATACCTTGCGCAAATCCACCACACCGCTCATGACGGCCGAAATCGCCTCAAAGTGCAAATGCGTATGCTGCGCCAGCAGCCGCGCCATCGTCGTTTTTCCGCAGCCGGGCGGACCCCAGAAAATCAGCGACGAGATATTCCCCTGCCCCGTCAACCGCGCCAGCGGCCCGTCATCCGTCAGCAGATGATCCTGCCCGACAACATCCTCCAGCCGCTGCGGACGCAGCAAATCGGCCAAGGGACGGGGCGCTTCCTTGCTTTTGTCTTCCCCCGCGGATTCTTCAAACAGGTTGTTCATCTACGGATCGTCAGGTTGAGCGTCTGCGTGCCGCGCTGCACCTGAACCTGCCACTGGCTTTCCTCTTTCAGCACAGTCTGCAACTGGTCAACCGAGGTTATTTTCTTGTCATTGACGGTCAGAATGATATCGCCTCTTTTCAGTCCCAGCTGGGCGGCAGTGCCGGCTTCAATTTTAAGAATGACAACGCCCGATTCCTGCGGCAAGGACCCGACTTCTTCAAGAAGCGCCGGAGAAATATTGGCGACCAGCGCTCCCGCGAACGGATTAACGCCCTTGATCAGCGTTTCGTCGCGGGGCGGATCTTCCGGCGGGGCTTCGGCCGCCATCTCCACCGCAACAATTTTTCCACCGCGGAACACCTGCAACCGGATCGGACTGCCGATGGCGATTGTCGCCAGCCGGAATTTCAGCGCCGCCGGGTCCTGCACATCCTTGCCGTTGATGGATAAAATCACGTCACCCGTTTTAATGCCCGCTCTTGCCGCGGGCCCCTTCGGATGCACATAGTTCGTCAGCGCCCCTTGCGCTTTTTTCAAGCCGAGACTTTCAACCAGATCCGGCGTCAGGGACTGACCGCCCATGCCCGTCCAGGGACGCACCACTTTGCTGCCGTGCTGCGCCGCTTCGATGATCGTTTTCACCATATTGGCCGGAATGGCGAAGCCGATGCCCATTGAGCCGCCGCTTTTGGAGAAAATCGTGCTGTTGATGCCGATCAGATGGCCGCGCATATCAATCAGCGCGCCGCCGGAATTGCCGGGGTTGATCGCCGCGTCGGTCTGGATGAAAAAGCTGTAATCGGAAACGCCGACATCGGTGCGCGCAATGCCGGAGACGATGCCGCTCGTCACCGTCTGCCCGACCCCGAAAGGATTGCCGATCGCCAGCACCAGATCACCCACTTCGACCGCGTCGCTGTCGGCAAGCTCCAGCACCGGCAGTTTTTCGCCCCTGGTGTCGATTTTCAGCATCGTCAGATCCGTCCGTGCATCGTCCAGCACCCTTTTCGCCGCAAACTCGCGGCCGTCCGACATGACGACGCTGATTTCCGTCGCGTTCTTGATGACGTGATGGTTGGTGGCAATCACGCCGTCCGCATCGACAATCACGCCGGAGCCGAGGGAATTCTCAATCCTCTCCCGCACCGGGCCTCCCGCCTGCGGCGCAAAAAACTGATTAAAAAACGGATCGTTAAAGAACGGGCTGATCAGCCGCATCTGCTCCCGTACGACGCGCTTCGTATAAATATTAACCACGGCCGGCCCGGTTTTCCTGACCAGCGGCGCGAAAGAAAGCTGCATTTGCTGGACGGAGGCCGGTACGTCGGCATGGACCGAACGCATTGGAATCAACACAACAATTAATCCCAGGATAATTTTGAACAGCTTTGTTTTCATGTCTATATAATCCATCCCAAATGCGGCCCTCTCACACCACTCAAGGCGAAAGTTTTTTTGCCGTCTGTGCAAGCTTGCTGCCAACGTTTTTGACAGCCTGGCTCGTTTTTGCGTCCTTGAGTTTCCCGGCTGCGTTGAAAGCAGTCGTGACGGAACCCACGGCATACACATCGGGAAGCACCATGATCTGGAGCTGGTCGAGCAGGTCATGCAGTTTATCAAGCCCGCGCAACCCGCCCAGCATGCCGGGCGAGGCCGAAACGATTGCAGCAATTTTCCCGCGGAACGGCTCAAGCGGCTTTGCCAGTGTTTTGTCAGTCCGTGATAGCCAGTCAAAGACATTTTTCAAGACCGCACTGTAACTGCCGTTGTAATCTGGCGACGCGATCAAAAAGGCATCGTGTTGCGCAAAAAGAGACTGCAATTTTTTGACGTTCTCCGGCAGTCCCTGAGCCTCCTCAAAATCACCGTCATATAACGGCAACGGATAGGCGGCCAGATCAATGAAAGTAATGTCGGCGCCTTCACCCAACGCCCCTTCAGCCGCTTCCCGAAGGAGCTTCTTGTTCCACGATTCTTTGCGCGTGCTGCCCGCAAAGGCAAGGATTTTAGGTGCTTTTGACATGGCCGCACTATAGCCGAAGGACCGGATTCGTTATAGTGTAAAATGCCCCGTTTGCGACTCTCCGTAAAATCAGCTATAAGTTGACATGAACAGTCTAAAAATCTTCTAAATGATTGATACTAATCAGTGTGCCCGTAGCTCAGCTGGATAGAGCAGGTGCCTTCTAAGCATCAGGTCGGGGGTTCAAATCCCTCCGGGCACGCCACCATCCTCGCGAGAATGGATGGATTCCTATTGATTGACCCTTTACCCCAGCTTCATAATACCCTGTTGCAATCTTCCATAAAATCTGCCATATATCGTCTCAAAATCAAAGGAGATCGTTGTGCGTACCCTCGTCAAGACCGCGACTTATGGCATCATGCATATCGTGATTACTTTTTTTGTGGCTCTTTTTGTCAGCCGCGATCTGCATATCGCTCTCGGCGTTTCGCTTTTGGAGCCTTTTGTGCAGATTATCTTTTTCAGCATCCATGAATATTTCTGGAATAAGAGCCACCCCGGCATGCCTTCGCCGCATCAGGGATGTTGTGCGAGCTTGCCAAGATTAATTGAATCTTTTTTTCGTAAAAAGACTTGACCCCAACGAAGGTATTGAGTTATCTCCTCAAGGGGCTTACAAGAGCTTATACATCAGCAATGAAAGGAAAATATCATGAAACTCAAAGAACGCACCCCTTCGGAATTCATCTGCCATTCAAGCAGCTGCTGCCCGGCCGTGTTTGAAACCGAAAATAACTCTTATGTCATTATCGGCAAGAAACTGCCGGCTTCTGCCATAGAACAGCTCGCGGGCCGCATCGGCGACGACGAATTTGTCATCGAAGTGCCAAAAGGCATGATCGACAGCGTAAAATAACATCCATAAATACAATAAAAAAGCCCTCCGGCAATGGAGGGCTTTTTTATTGCGTAAAAAATGCAAGTCGGGCATTCTTGGTATGGGGCTTCAAGGGGATTCCGATCATGTTCAGAAAATTTGTTTTTTTGCTGTCGATATCGACAGCTTTGTGCACGCCGGCGCTTTCACACGGCGCGTCTTTATCAGACAGCATCACCCGGGCAGTGGCATCGCATCCGCAGATTAAAGCGGGCCAGGCCTCGCGCGCGCAGGCGGGCAGCGGTGTCTGGGAACAAAGATCGGCGGCGTTTTTTCCCGTCGTGTCTTTGAACGGTAAAGCCGGGCACATGAACAACAACGATGAAACGACGCGCGGCAATACGGCGGAAGGCGGCGCCGCTTCATCCTGGCTGAGCGAAGGCACTGTCACAGTGACCCAGCCTCTGTTTTCCGGCATGAGCGGCTTGAACCGCTACCACGGTGCCAAAGACCGTCTTGCGGCGGCCGGGCATGATCTGGAAGGACAGGAAGAAGATATCTCTCTCCGCGCGGCGCGGGCGCACCTGAATTTGATGCGCACGCGGGAGCTGCTGGCGCTGGCCAGCCAGTTTCTTTCTCAAACCGAAGAGCGGCATAAAAACATCGCCCTGATGGTCAAAGAAGGCGCCGCCGATGCGGCAGAATTGCTGCAAGCCACGGAAATCCAGGCCGCTGTCCGCAATACCAGGCTTGGCTATGAAGAATCATTCCGTCAGGCGGAAGCCGATTATATCGAGGTCGTGGGCGCGGCGCCCGAACAAACGCTCGAATTCGGCGACACGACATGGAACGCGTTCATCCCGCCGACAGTGACGGAAGCCGTCACCAGCGCCGTCAGCCAAAACCCGGCCGTGCTCGCCGCGGATTCAATATCATCCGCCCTGCACAGGGAAAGCCATGCCGAACAGGCCGTTTTCTGGCCGGTGGTCGATGCGGAAATGTCTTACATGAAGAAAGACCAGCTGGATGTCGTCGGCGGCGAGTCCAGCAACGCTCAGGCGATGGTCAAGCTCGGGTGGAATTTTTCAGTGGGCGGCGGACAGTTCGCCCGCATCCGCAAAGTCAGGGAACAGCAAAAAGAAGCGGATGCAAGGCGCCTCGGCGTGATCAGGAATGTCGAACATGACGTACGGCAAAAATACACCTCCATGGAAATCGTCGACCAGCAACTGGCTTTGCTGGTCGAACGGGAAAACGCCGGGAAAACAATTCTTGATAATTATATATCCCAATTCGAAGCCGGCAAACAATCGAACCTGCAACTGATCAGCGCCACGGCCAGAGTGTTCGAGGCGCAAGCATCCCGGACCGACACCTATTACCGCCGCCTGCTGGCCCGTTTTGAGTTGCTGAACGCCATGGGCAGACTCCGCGACGCCTTCATGCCCGTTCCCGGGAAAAGTCAAAAAGGTTGATTGTGCAGGCTCAGCAAGATTCTTTCCTCGAATCTCTGGTCTTTATCACCGGGCATTTCGGGCATACACGCTCCGCACCAACCTTGCAGGCAGGGCTGCCGGTCGGCAAAGGCGGGCTGACGCTGAAGCTCTTTTGCCAGGCCGCCGACCGCGCCGGATTCAAGGCGAAAGTCGTCAAGCGCGCGCTGAACCAGATACCGGCGGAAGTGATGCCGGTGATCGCCATGACCAAAGATAAAAAGGCGATCGTCATTCTCGCCCCTGGCGACAAGGATCAATGTCGCATCATGGATGCTGACACGCGGAAAGAAAAAACCGTCAGCCTGAGCGAGCTGAATAAAAACTATTCCGGCTATTGCATCTACATCAAGCCCGACGACCTGAGCGATGAAACGCACTGGTTCTGGAGCAATATCCGGGACAGCACCCGTATCTACGCGCGCGTCATGGTGGCGGCCTTGCTGGTCAATTTGTTCGCCCTGACCAACCCGATCTTCACGATGAATTTTTACGACCGCGTGCTGCCGAACAACGCCGTCGAAACGGGATGGGTGCTGGCCATCGGCGCCGGCTCCATTTTCATTTTTGATTTCATGATCCGCACGCTGCGCGCTTACTTCATCGACGTTGCCGGGCAACGCTCCGACGTCATCCTGGCGCAACGGCTTTTCAATCAGGTGCTGGACATGCGCCTCGGCACGCGCACCGGCTCCACCGGCGCCTTCGCCAATAACCTGAAAGAATTCGATTCGTTGCGTGAATTCTTCAATTCCGCCACGCTGACAGGGCTGGTAGACCTCCCCTTTTCCCTGATCTTTATTGCTGCGATCTGGATGATCGCCGGCGCCGGCATGGCCATGCTGCTGGTGGCGCTGTACGCGATGGTCATGGTCGTGGGATACCTGATGCAGCTGCCGGTGCACAAAAAAGTGCATCAGGCAATGAAAACGGGCGAACAAAAACACGGTCTGCTGGTGGAGACGCTCGGCAACCTTGAAATGATCAAGGGTGTTGGCGGCGAAGGGCCGATCCGCGCCAGTTACGCCCATTACACGGCAAAATCGGCGGAAGCAGGGCAGCAATCGCGTTTTTATTCCGGCCTCAGCGTGAATTTCTCCGTGTTCATCCAGCAACTGGCAGGCGTGGTCGTCGTGCTGCTTGGGATGTATATGGTGGAAGAAAAAGAGTTGACCGTCGGCGCGCTGATGGCCTGCGTCCTCTTGAGCTCCCGCGCCATCGCGCCGATCGGGCAGATTGCGGGGCTGGTCAACCGCTATCACCAGGCGCGGTCATCCTACCGCAATCTTGACGACGTGATGCGCCAGCCCATTGAACGCCCGCGCGACAAACAATTTCTGCATCGCCCCGCCCTGAAAGGACACTTTCAGTTCAAGGACATGAGCTTCACCTATCCAAAAACGCAGCAGCCCGTGTTGCAAGGCATCAACCTCAGCATCTCCGCAGGCGAAAAAATTGCGATTGTCGGGCGGATCGGCTCCGGCAAAAGCAGCATGGTCAAGCTGATGGTGAATTTTTTCGAGCCAACCGGCGGCGCGATCCTGATCGACGATACCGACATGCGCCAGATCGACCCGGCGGACCTGCGCCGCAATATTTCCTATATGGGGCAGGACACATCGCTGATGAGCGGCACGGTGCGCGACAATATCGTCATGGGGCGCCCCCGCGCCGCCGACGAAGAAGTTTTAACAATCGCCGAAATTTCCGGCGTGCACGAATTTATGCGTCGCCACCCGATGGGCTATGACGCGCCTGTGGGCGAGCGCGGCGAAGGTTTTTCCGGCGGGCAGCGGCAATCGGTCGCGCTGGCGCGGACGCTGCTCGCGGACGCGCCAATTCTTATTCTGGACGAGCCGACCAACGCCATGGATGCCGGCACGGAGGATACGATCCTCCGCAATCTCGAAAAATTCATCAAAGATAAAACATTCATTCTGGTGACGCATAAACCGGCGCTCCTGAAACTCGTCACCCGTCTGGTGGTGATGGACAATGGGCGTGTCGTGATGGACGGGCCGAAAGAAACCGTGCTGCAGGCGCTGGCGACCGGTAAAATCAGCGTGCCGGCATGAAACACGAAGACCTTGAATTCATGTCGGAGCTGGAAGCGGCGAACAGCCTGAAACCGACAGTCGCGTCACAGGCTTTTTTGTGGACAATCGCCGGCTTGTTTTTCTGGCTGGTGATCTGGGCGGCGTC
This sequence comes from uncultured Rhodospirillaceae bacterium, assembly GCA_964349475.1. Taxonomy (GTDB): domain Bacteria; phylum Pseudomonadota; class Alphaproteobacteria; order Micavibrionales; family UBA2020; genus PALSA-926. The sequence continues at coordinate 2,509 of CAYGGT010000008.1, read as the reverse complement.
GTCGGAAGTGGATGAACGCGTGCGCGGCCTGGGGCAGGTCATGCCGTCCAGCGACGTGCAGGTGATGCAGAGCCTTGAAGGCGGCATTCTCTCCGAAATTCTGGTGACCGAAGGCGCGCTGGTGAAAAAAGACCAGGCGCTGCTGCGGATCGCCGGCGTCCAGTTCGCTTCCGAAGGACGCAGCATTGAAGCGCAAATGGTGGGCTTGCAGGCGAAACAGGCAAGGCTGCAGGCCGAAGCATCCGGGCAGGATTTTGTGATGTCGGCCGAGCTGGCCAAAAAATATCCCGACATCGCGGCCAATGAAGAAAAACTCTATCAATCGCGCCAGAACGATCTGAACACGGCGCTCAATATCATCCGCGACGAAGTGCGCGAGGCAGAAGCCAATCTGTCGGAAGTAAAAGCCAGCAGCGCGAAATTCGCCAAAAGCAAATCGCTGCTGCAAAACCAGCTGGACATCGCCATCCGGCTGGTGGAGAAAAAAGCCATGCCGGCAATGGAAAAACTGAAGCTGGAGCGGGAACTGAACGACACCGCCGGCAATCTGTCGAGCGCCTATCAGGCGCAGCGATCGCTGGAAGCCCGCCTCAGCGCCGCCAAGCAAAAAGAAGAAGAAAAACGCGGCGCCTTCAAGTCGCAAGCGCTGGGGGAGATGAACGACACAGAATCAAGACTGGCGGGGATAAAAGAAAGCCTGACCTCCGTCACCGACAAGGTTAATCGGACGGAACTGAAATCCCCGGTTGACGGCATCGTCCAGAAATTATACGTCAGGACCATCGGCGGCGTCATCCAGCCCGCGCAAAAGCTGGTCGAAATCGTTCCCATCGCCGACGACCTGATGATCCGCGCCAAAATCGCCCCGGCGGATGTGGCCTTTCTCAAGCCGGGGCAGGACGTCAAGGTCAAGATCACCGCCTATGACTCTCAAATCTACGGCACCCTGAACGGCAAACTGGAAAGGATCGGCGCCAATACCGTCGAAGACCAACAGGGCAATGCTTTTTTTGAAATCGACGTCCGGACGGACAAAAACTATCTCGGCACCGAAGACAAGCCGCTGCGCATTTTTTCCGGCATGGTCAGCGAAACGGAAGTGATCACCGGCAAGCGCACCATCCTGACATACCTCCTGAAACCCGTCCTCCGCACCAAAGACCGCGCGTTTACGGAGAAATAGCATGATCCGCCTCATCTCGAACCGCTGGGTGCAGATTGTCCTGCTGCTGCTGTTGCTGGGGGGATCGGTGGCGCTGCGGTTGGAAGATCCGCCCGCCGTTCAGCGCTGGCGTCAAATCACATTCGACACCTACAACAGGCTCATGCCCCGGACGCCGGGTGACGGCGTCGTCATTGTCGATATCGACGAAGATTCGCTCCGTAAATACGGCCAGTGGCCCTGGCCGCGCCCTTTGGTGGCGCAGATACCGGAAGCGCTGCGCAAGATGGGTGCAAAAGTCGTCGCCTTCGACATGGTGTTTGCCGAGCCGGACAGAACCTCGCCTGCCCTGATTGCAGACGGCCTGCCGCAAACGCCGGAGATGAACCCCGTTGTGCAGGCTTTAAAAGCATTGCCGGACAATGATCATATTTTTGCGCGAAAAATAGAGGAACACGGTAACGTTGTGACAGGCTTTGTGGCAGCTGATCAACCCACAAAACATGCGCCCGTATTAAAAGCACAATTTTTAGGCGGCGATGCGGCACTCCCGTTTATCAGAACAGAATCGCATTTCGCCACATCCCTGCCGGGCATCGCGCACGCGGCAGCCGGTAACGGCAGCTTTACGACGACGCCCGAACAGGATGGCGTCATCCGCTATGTGCCGTTGCTGATCGGGCAGAAAGCCACAGACGGGCAGATAAAAATGTATCCGGCTCTGTCGCTGGAAGCGCTTCGGGTCGCGCTGGAGAAAACCGTTTACCGCGTGAAAAGCTTTGGCGCGCGAACCCGGGAAGGATATGGCATTCAAAGCATCGCGCTTGGAAATTATAGCATTCCCACAGATCCAGAAGGCCGCTTTCGCGTATACTATACGGGCCACCGGAAAAATTTATATATACCGGCCTGGAAAGTTCTGACCCGGCAGGTGTCGCCCGCCCTGATGAAAGACAAAATTGTTTTTGTCGGCACATCCGCCATCGGTCTGCTGGACCTGCGATCATCACCCCTCAATCCTGTTTTGCCGGGGGTTGAAATACACGCGGAAATCGTTGAGCAAATCCTTGGCGGCCAATTCCTGAAAAGGCCGGATTCCTTTGACGGCGCAGAGTTGCTGACCACTATTCTCATCAGTCTTTTTATTATTTTTCTGGCCCCCTTTATCGGCACGGGGATGCTGGCCCTGCTGGTCGTCGTCATGATCGGATCGGGCGGCGTTCTGGCTCTCTACGCCTATCAGGCGTTCGGATATCTGCTTGATCTTGTCTATCCCACTCTCTCGATCACAATCATCTTCATCCTCTCCTCCATCCTGACCAACCTGCGGACGGAGATGGAGCGGCG